>NZ_JBVJHR010000025.1:5376-146297 GCF_055586705.1 Sphaerisporangium sp. NPDC049457
GGTCGCCGTGTTGACCAGGGCCGCGATCAGGCCTGCCCGGCTTGTGGCCTTCTACCGGTCGGTGGCGGGGGTCGAACGATCTCTGCGCGAGCGGGACGGCTGCCTGGCCTCGGTCGGCATCGGCGAGTGGCCGCTGGCCCGCCAGGCCACCTTCTCCCTGTGGCGGGACGCCGCGGCCGTCCGCGACTTCGCGTACGCGCGGGGCGAGCATCGGCGGGTGATCGAGCGGGTCCGCGCGGAAGGCTGGTACTCGGAGGAGTTGTTCGCCCGTTTCGCGCCCTACGCGAGCGAGGGCACCTGGGACGGCGCCGACCCGCTCGTTCCCCGCGCGAGCGAGAACACCTGAGAGCGCCGCGCGCCTCACCGCGCTCCTCACCGGGCGGGCGTGACGGTCAGGTGCTCCCGCACGCGGGACACCACCTGGCCCTCGGCGAGGTCGCGGGCGACGACGCAGGCACGGGCGATCGTCGCGGCCCGGGAGGAGCCGTGGGCGACGACCACCGTGCCGGACAGCCCGAGAAGGGCCGCGCCGCCGTGCGTCTCGGGGTCGTAGCGGCGGGCGACCTCGCGCAGTTCGTCCGGACCGGCGATCCCGCACCCGGCGACCAGGGCCAGCGTCGCCCTGACCGTGCCCTCCACGTTCTTCAGCACCACGTTCCCGGTGAACCCGTCGGTGACCACGACGTCGACGGCGCCGGCGAGGACGTCGTCGCCCTCCACGTTGCCGTGGAAGCGCAACGGCATCCAGCGCAGGAGTTCCGCGGACCGGCGGGTGAGCCGGTTGCCCTTGCCCGCCTCCGCGCCGATGGACAGCAGGCCCACCGAAGGGTCGTCCACGCCGAGCACGAGCTGGGCGTAGGACACTCCCAGCAGGGCGAACTGGGCGATCATCTGCGGGGTCGGGTCGACGGTGGCGCCCGCGTCTACCAGTACCGTGGCCCCGCCTCGCACCGACGGCAGCGCCACGGCGAGGGCCGGGCGCAGCACCGGCGGGGCCGTGCCGAGCAGGCCGACCGCGCTCGCGACCACGGCTCCGGTGGAGCCGGCCGACACGAAGGACCCGCCGACGCCCCGCCGCAGCAGGTCCAGGCCGACGGCGAGACTGGAGCCAGTCTGGGCCAGGGCTCCGACGCCGCGCTCGGTCATCGGGACGGCGTCGGCGGCCGGCGCGACCTCGACCTCGCCCTCCGCGCCGAGACGGGCCAGCTCGCCGCCGAGCACGTCCGGATGCCCTGCGATGATCACCGGGACGCCGCTCTCCCGCCTCGCCTGGACGGCTCCGCGCACGGTCTCGGCCGGGCCGTGGTCGCCGCCCATGCCGTCGAGGACGACCGTCCGGGCGGGGGTGTCCTTCCCGCGGTCCATCTCAGCGCGCCTTCGCGGGGCCGCGACGCTCGGCGCGGCCGGCCGTCGACGCCGCCGTCAGGTACCTGGTGAAGATCGCCAGCCGTCGTCGCCGGGGTACGCGCACCCGCCCCGCCAGCACGTTGTATCCGGCCGCGGCGACCTCGTCGAGGATCCCGCCGTACAACTCGTAGGCGGCGCGCACGCACGGCCGCGAGGACGGCACGAGCAGGTCGATGCCCTCCAGCGCCCGCCGGTAGTGGTCGCGCGCCCGTTCGGCCTCGAACGCCATCAGGTCGCGGACGCCCGGGGTGGTCCGGCGGGCGGCCAGATCCTCCTCCGAGACGCCGAACTTGTCGAGGTCTTCGAGAGGCAGGTAGATCCGTCCCCGGTCGAGGTCCTCGGCCACGTCGCGGATGAAGTTGGTGAGCTGGAAGGCCAGGCCCAGCTGGCGGGCCGGCTCGCGCGCCCGTTCGGCCGCGCCCGGCATCGGTTCCAGGATGGGCAGCATCATGGTGCCGATGACCGCGGCCGAGCCGTTCATGTACCCGAGCAGGTCGTCGTAGGTGGCGTAGCGGCGGACGGTCAGGTCGGCGCGCATGGCGGCGAGGAAGGCGTCGATGTCGGCGAGGCCGATGCCGAAGCCGCGCACCGTGTGGGTGAACGCCGGCAGCACCGGGTCGGCTACCGGCTCCCCGGCCATGCCGCAGGCCAGCTGGGCGACGAGCTCTTCGAGCGCCGCCCCCCGGTCGTCCGTCATCGTGAACGAGTCGACGATCTCGTCGGCGTGGCGGGCGAAGCCGTAGAGCGCGTGCACGTGGGGACGTTTCCAGGCAGGGAGCAGCATGGTGGCCAGGTAGTACGAGCGCCCGTAGGCGGCGTGCAGCCGCCGGCACCGTTCGTAGCTGGCCGTGAGCGTGGCGGGGCGCGACGGCGCCAGGGGGTGGGATGTCATGGGGTGGACTCCAGGATGCGTTCCGCGGCCAGGCGGCCGGAGATCAGCACCGGTGGCACTCCGACGCCGGGCGCGGTGTACATGCCCGCGAAGTGCAGCCCGGGGACGCGGCGTGCCGCGCCGGCGGGCCGGAACCAGCCCGTCTGGGTGAACCGGTGGTCGAGGGCGAACGGGGTGCCCGCCGAGTGCCCGCGCCTTCGCCAGGCGGGCGGGTCCAGGACGAGCCGCGGCGCGTCCGACAGGTCGCCGTAGCCGAGGGCGTCGAGTCGTTGCAGC
Source organism: Sphaerisporangium sp. NPDC049457 (assembly GCF_055586705.1). NCBI lineage: Bacteria > Bacillati > Actinomycetota > Actinomycetes > Streptosporangiales > Streptosporangiaceae > Sphaerisporangium > Sphaerisporangium sp. NPDC049457. Next base: position 7,952 of record NZ_JBVJHR010000025.1, read on the forward strand.
ATGCGCCGCACGAGCCGGGGGGTCAGCCGCTCCCAGTCGCCGCCGCCGGTCAGGTTCGCCGTGGGCTCCAGCACGCTGAGGGTGGCGTGGCCTTCGGGCGCGGCGCCGGCGTCACCGCTCGGGTAGGTGACGAGCAGGCTCGGGTCGGGCTGCGGGCGGCCCGCGGCCAGGGCGTCGAACGTGGTGGCCCAGTCGCGTCCGAAGTGCAGGGTGTGGTGGGCCTGGCCGGGCAGGCGCCGGTCGAGGCCGAAATGGGCGACCAGGCATGACGGGGAGAACCGGGGGCGACGCAGCCGCCAGTCGCCGGCCCCGTCCGGCAGCAGCCCGCGGTGCGCCGCGGCCCGGTCGCAGGCGACCACCACGTGGCCGGCGCGGAGCAGTTCGCCGCTGTCGAGCCGGACGCCGGTGACCCCCGCGCCGTCGGCCTCGACCTTGGTGGCGCGCACGCCGTACCGCAGGTGGGCTCCGGCCTTGTGCGCGGCGCCGGCCATGGCGAGGGGGATGGCGTGCATCCCGCCGTGGACGGGGAAGTACACGCCGCCGACCGTGTCCATGTGGGCGATGACGGCGTAGATGCCGAGCGCGCGGCGCGGGGCGAGGCCGACGTAGAGGGCCTGGAAGGTGTGGGCCCTGATCAGGCGCTCGTCGGTCAGGTGCCGGCGCACCAGGCCGTCCAGCGTGCGGAACCCGCCGAGGGCGGCGAGCCTGGCCAGCGCGTACGGCCGGGCGAGCGCGCGCAGCCGCGTCATGTCCCGGTCGATGAACGCCGGCCACTCGACGCGGAACATCTCCTCCAGCAGCGGCCGGAGCCTTCGGTACCTGGCGGCCTCGGCCGGTCCGCACAGCGCGCGCACCTGCTCGGTCATCGCCTCCGCGCCGGCGACCACATCCAGGTGGGACCCGTCGTGGTAGGCGAGCCGGTAGAAGGGGTCCAGCCGCCGCAGCGGCAGCCGGTCGTCCATCTCCTCCCCCGCGGCGGCGAAGGTGTCGGCGAGCACGCCGGGCATGGTCAGCACCGAGGGTCCCACGTCGAACCGGTAGGGGCCGGCGGACGCGGTGCCGCAACAGCCGCCGGGGCCGTCCTGCGCCTCGACGACGGTCACCTCGCGGCCCGCTCCCGCCAGCCGCATGGCCGTGGCCAGTCCGCCGAGACCCGCTCCGATGACCACGACGGGGTGCCGTGCCGCCATCAGGCGTTCCCGCCGCCGCGTCGGAGCGGCCGCCGCAGGTGACGGGCCTTCCCGTCGTCGCGTCCAAGCGGGCACCCGAGGTGGCGGGCGTTCCCGTCGTCGTGTTCGGGCGGGCGCCCGAGGTGGCGGTCGACCGGCTCGCGGAGTTCACGGTTCTCCGGGGCCAACGTCACCATGGGCACTGCTCCTTCGGTGGTACGGGGTCACCGGCGTCATCAGTAAAGTTTTCGTGCCTCCTCGTCGGTGCGGTTGCACCCATGCCGGGCATGCTCCGCGAAGCGGGACAACAGATGAACGTTCGCTGATCAAGCGGACCGGCTCGTGAGCCGGCCATGGGGAGCCGACGGGCGGGGCCGGGTGCGGCATGGACGGGTAGGACGACGGACGGTGGAGCTGCGGTGGAGCACAACGGCGCGGCGGGGGACGGCGACGCGGCGCGGGACGACGACGCGCTGGGGGACGCCGACGCGCTGCGGAACGGCGGCACGCTGCGGGACGGCGCACTGCGGAACGACGACGCGCTGAAGGACGGCGACGCGCTGGGGGACGACGGGACGCCGTCGGCCGGGGACGAGCCTGTGGAGGAGCCCGCGTACGGCATCGGCGCCGTCGCGCGGCGGCTCGGCGTGCCCGTGCCCACGCTGCGCACCTGGAACATGCGTTACGGCATGGGCCCGAGCAGGCGCAGTCCGGGCGGGCACCGGCGCTACGGCGCCTCCGACCTGCGCCGCCTGGAGGAGATGAACCGGCTCATCCACGCCGGCGTGGCCCCGGCGGACGCCGCCCGGCAGGCGCTGCGGCACGGGCCGCCAGGCGACCTCGGCGTGGGCGCGCCGCCGATCGCGCGGGGCGCGGCCGCGCACGGCACGACGGGCGGGGAGGCCGGCGCGCCTCGCGGCCCCATGGGTGACCCGGAAGGCGGCGAAGGCGGCGCGAGCGGGGAAGCCGAGAAAGCGGGCGCGGCGAACGGGGATGCGGGCAGGGTGGCGCGCGGCGCGGAGGGCCGGGCGAGCGCGGCGCGCGGCGCCGGGGGCGGAGTGGGCGTGCCGTCCGCCGCGATGCTGGCGCGGGCGGCGCTGGCTCTGGACGGCCGCACCGTGGGCGGCGGGCTCGACGCGGCGCTGCGGAGCCGGGGTGTCGCCTGGACCTGGGAGCGGCTCGTGCGTCCGGCGTTCGCCGCCATCGTCCACAAGCAGGAGGAGACGGGCGAGGGCGTGGAGATCGAGCATCTGTTCTCCGACCGCCTGCTGGACGCGCTGGCCGCGCACGCCCGGCGCGCCCCGGCTCCGTCGCATCCGCGGCCGGTGCTGCTCGCGTGCGCCGAGGACGAGGAGCACAGCCTGCCCGCGGCCGTGCTGGCGGCCGCACTGGGCGAACTGGCCGTCGAGACCCGGGTGCTGGGCCCCCGCACCCCCTACGCGGCGCTGGCCGCCGCCATGCGACGGCTCGGACCCGCCGTCGTCTTCGTCTGGTCGCAGCAACGGGAGACCGGCGCCCCTGCCCCGCTCGGCGCGCTGCCCCGGCTGCGACCGGCGAGCCGTCTGGTGGCCGGCGGTCCGGGGTGGGCGGACGACCTGCCCTCCGGCACGATCCGCGTATCCACCTTCCCGCAGGCGATCACGACCGTGATGGACCTCCTGAGCTGAGGCCCCGGCCCGGCCGTATCCGACGCGCCGTCTCCGGAGGCGATCCCTGCCCCTGCCCGGCCACCTTCGAAGCGCCGTCTCCCGGAGGTGCTCCATGTCCGGCCATGGACGCCGCGGCGAGGGTCGCGTTTCTACGGCGAGGACGGCGCCATCTCGCAGGTGTGCCGCGCCGGCCGCTGACGGATGGCCATGAAGAGGTTTTGAGTAGATTTATAGCGGCATAAGGGTGTGCATGGACGACACCCTGGAGTCACGCCTCGCGTCCGGCCAGGCGGGCGCGCTGGGCGACTGCTATCGCGCGCATGCCGCCACCGTCCGGGCCTACCTGCACCGGTACCTGCCCCCGCAGGATGTCGAGGACGTGCTTCAGGTCGTCTTCACCGAGGTGTGGCGGTTCGGGCACCGCTTCGACCCGGACCGCAGCCTCAAGGCATGGCTGCTCGGCATCGCGCACAAGCGCGCCATCGACCACCTGCGGGTGCGCGTCCTCGCCACGGTGCCGCTGGAGGGCGTGGCCGACCCGCAGGGCCACGACGGGCGCGCCGACGGCGACACGCTCGCCGAGCGGGACAGGATCATGCGGGCCCTGGCGGCGCTTCCCGACGCCCAGCGCCAGGCCATCGAGCTGGCCTACTACGGGGACCTGACCCAACGCGAGATCGCCGAGCGGCTGCGCGTGCCGCTCGGCACCGTCAAGGCGCGGACGGCACGCGGCCTGCATCGCCTGGCCGGGCTGCTGACTCCGGCCACCACATGACTCCCCCACTATCCGCTCATAACGGACGGGGGCCGCTGTCCGGCGCACGGACCGCGATCCGCGCGCATGACGGACACGGCCCACGATCCGCGCGCCGGGGGCGGCTCAACTCGTGGGGAGGGCGGCGAGCTGGGCCTCCAGGCGGGCGATGTCGGCGTCGGCCTGGGTGGCGCGGGACCGCACCTTGGTGACGACGTCGTCGGGCGCCTTGGACATGAACTGCTCGTTGGCGAGCTTCGCGGCGACCTGGGCCGCCTCCTTGCGGGCCGCGGCGAGGTCCTTCTCCATGCGCCTGCGCTCGGCGGCGACGTCGATGGCCCCGGCCGTGTCGATCTCGATCGACGCCGAGCCGACCGCGAGCCGCGCCGTGGGCGTGAACGACTCAGACGGTTCGTCCAGCCTCAGCAGGCTGCGGATCGCCGGCTCGTGCGCCGCGAGCGCCGACCCGGTGAGGGCCAGCCGGGCTGCGACCCGCTGCCCGGGCTTCAGGCCCTGATCGGAACGGAACCGGCGGACCTCGGTGATGAGCTCCTGCAGGACGAGGATCTCCTCCTCGGCCGGCCGGTCGGCGTACTCGCCGGCGAGCGCCGGCCAGGTGGCCGCCATGATCGAGGTGCCGGAGGTCAGCGCCCGCCAGAGCTCCTCGGTCACGAACGGGACGAGCGGGTGCAGCAGTCGCAGCAGGGCATCGAGCACGTGGCCGAGCACCAGCCGGGTGCGCTCGGCGACCTCGCCGCCCGACGCGATCTGGATCTTGGCGAGCTCCACGTACCAGTCGCAGACCTCGTCCCACGCGAAGTGGTAGAGCTGGTCGGAGATCTTGGCGAACTCGAAGTCGTCGTACCCGGCGTCCACCGCCCCGACGACCACCTGCAACCGGGACAGGATCCACCGGTCGGCGACGGTCAGCTCGTCCGGAGACGGCAGCGCCCCTGCGACGGTCGCGCCGTTCAGCAGCGCGAACCTGGTGGCGTTCCAGATCTTGTTGCAGAAGTTGCGGGAGCCCGCGGCCCAGTCTTCGCTGATGGCCACGTCCGAGCCCGGACCGGCGCCGCGCAGGAGGGTGAAGCGCGTCGCGTCCGCGCCGTACCGGTCGACCCAGTCGAGCGGGTCGATGACGTTGCCGGAGGACTTGGACATCTTCTTGCCGTACTGGTCGCGCACGATGCCGTGCAGGGCGACCGTGCGGAACGGCGGCGTGCCGTCCATGGCGTACAACCCGAACATCATCATGCGGGCGACCCAGAAGAACAGGATGTCGTACCCGGTGACCAGCACGGTGGTCGGGTAGAAGCGCTCGAGGTCGGCGGTGCGGTCGGGCCACCCGAGGGTCGAGATCGGCCACAGCCCCGAGGAGAACCAGGTGTCGAGCACGTCGGAATCCTGGACGTAGCCGGCCGGGGGCTCCTCGTCGGGCCCCACGCACACGACCTCGCCCTCGGGGCCGTACCACACCGGGATGCGGTGGCCCCACCACAGCTGGCGGGAGATGCACCAGTCGTGCATGTCGTCGACCCAGTCGAAGTAGCGCTTGGCGAGCTCCGGCGGGTGGATGCGGGTGCGGCCGTCACGGACGGCGTCCCCGGCGGCCTTGGCGAGCGGCTGGACGTTGACGAACCACTGCAGTGAGAGCCTGGGCTCCACCACGGTCTTGCAGCGCGAGCAGTGGCCGACGGCGTGGACGTACGGGCGCTTCTCTGCGACGACGCGGCCCTCGGCGCGCAGCGCCGCGACCACGGCGGGCCGCGCCTCGAACCGGTCGAGCCCCTGGAAGGGCCCGTGCGCGGTGATCACGCCGCGCTCGTCCATGACCGTGAGGGACGGCAGGCCGTGGCGCCGCCCGATCTCGAAGTCGTTGGGGTCGTGCGCCGGGGTGACCTTGACGGCGCCGGTGCCGAACGCGGGGTCGACGTGCTCGTCGGCCACGATCGGGATCAGCCGCCCGGTGAGCGGCACCTCCACCGAGGTGCCGACAAGGTGCGCGTAGCGCTCGTCGGCGGGGTGGACGGCGACGGCGGTGTCTCCGAGCATCGTCTCGGCGCGGGTGGTGGCGACCACGATGGACGCCTCGCCCTCGCCGTAGCGGATGCTGACGAGCTCGCCCTCGTCGTCGCTGTGGTCGACCTCGATGTCGGACAGGGCGGTGAGGCAGCGCGGGCACCAGTTGATGATGCGCTCGGCGCGGTAGATGAGGTTGTCGTCGTACAACCGCTTGAAGATGGTCTGGACGGCCCGGGAGAGCCCTTCGTCCATGGTGAAGCGCTCGCGCGTCCAGTCGACGCTGTCGCCGAGCTTCTTCATCTGGCCGAGGATGCGCCCGCCGGACTCCTCCTTCCACTGCCAGACTCGCTCGACGAACGCCTCGCGGCCGAGGTCGTGCCGGGAGAGGCCCTGCTTGGCCAGCTCGCGCTCGACGACGTTCTGGGTGGCGATGCCGGCGTGGTCCATGCCGGGCAGCCACAGCGTCTCGTAACCGCGCATGCGGGCCCGCCTGCTCAGGGCGTCCTGGATGGAGTGGTCGAGGGCGTGGCCGATGTGCAGGACCCCGGTGACGTTGGGCGGCGGGAGCACGATGCTGTACGGCTCTCGCCCGCTGCCTACATCCGCCGTGAAGTAGCCCTCGGCGACCCAGCGCTCATAGCTCTGGGTCTCGACGTCGGCGGGTGCGTACTGGGTAGGCAGCTCAGGCGTTGTCACAGTCACCAATTGTAGGGACGGCGGCGACTCGCCCGGGTCGCAACCGCTCAGCGCCCGTAATCGGGTATACGGCCACGCTCACCGAAAAGGCCTCTTAGGTACGACTGAAAGCGTGGTCTCATTACGGTGCGTAACTTCGGCGAGATATCCCACAGCGATGCCACCGTGCGAGTCGGACGGGAATCCGGGCTTCACCTCCTGCGTAGAGCGCTGTGAAGGCTTTCGCCGGCGGACCGGCGGCGGTGAGGCACCGCCGGAGGCGTTAACACCCGCGAAACGCGGCGGCCGGGCACGCCGGTGAACGACCAAGGGCGCGGCGCCGTCGCGGGCGGCCGGGTGGCCGCTCGGCGATGGCGCCGCGCCCCGTGTGCGTCGTGGGCCGCAAAGCGGCCGGAAGCCCGGCGGGCGGGCCGTCCGGTCAGGCGGACTTCTCTCTGGGGGTGCGCTGCTGCTTGGCGGTGAGCTGGTCGCGAGGCACCAGAGTGGGGTTCACGTGCTCCAGGACCGACTCGCGGGTGATGACGACGCGGGCGACGTCCTGACGGGACGGCACCTCGTACATCACCGACAGCAGGACCTCTTCCATGATGGCGCGCAGGCCCCGGGCGCCGGTGCCGCGCAGGATCGCCTGGTCGGCGATGGCCTCGAGCGCGTCATCGGTGAACTCGAGCTCCACGTTGTCGAGCTCGAACAGCCGGCGGTACTGCTTGACCAGGGCGTTCCTCGGCTCGGTGAGGATCTGGATGAGCGCCTCACGGTCGAGGTTGTGCACGCTGGTGATCACCGGCAGCCGGCCGACGAACTCGGGGATCATGCCGAACTTCAGCAGGTCCTCGGGCATGACGTCGGCGAAGATGTCGGAGGCGTCGATGTCGTCCTTGGAGTGGATGATGGCGTTGAAGCCGATGCCCTTCTTGCCGATGCGCGACTCGATGATCTTTTCGAGCCCGGCGAAGGCGCCGCCACAGATGAACAGGACGTTCGTGGTGTCGATCTGGATGAACTCTTGGTGCGGGTGCTTGCGGCCGCCCTGTGGCGGCACGCTGGCCGTGGTGCCCTCAAGGATCTTCAGCAGGGCCTGCTGCACGCCCTCGCCCGAGACGTCGCGGGTGATCGAGGGGTTCTCGCTCTTACGGGCGATCTTGTCGACCTCGTCGATGTAGATGATGCCCGTCTCGGCCTTCTTGACGTCGTAGTCGGCCGCCTGGATCAGCTTGAGCAGGATGTTCTCGACATCCTCCCCGACGTACCCCGCCTCGGTGAGCGCCGTGGCGTCCGCGATGGCGAACGGCACGTTCAGCATCTTCGCGAGCGTCTGCGCGAGGAGGGTCTTGCCCGAGCCCGTGGGGCCCAGCAAGAGAATGTTCGACTTCGCCAGTTCCAGACCGTCGTCTCGGCCGCGTTCGCCGGACTGCACCCGCTTGTAGTGGTTGTACACCGCCACCGAGAGGGCCTTCTTCGCCTTGTCCTGACCGATGACATAGGCGTCGAGGAACTCGTAGATCTCTCTCGGTTTGGGAAGGCTGTCCCACTTGAGCTCGGAGGACTCGGAGAGCTCCTCCTCGATGATCTCGTTGCAGAGATCGATGCACTCATCGCAGATGTAGACGCCTGGTCCGGCGATGAGCTTTTTGACTTGCTTCTGGCTCTTCCCGCAGAACGAGCACTTCAGCAGGTCTCCGCCGTCGCCGATGCGTGCCACCCCAGATACTCCTTTGCGTGGGACCGCCTGCTCCGCGATCCGAATCTTGCGGACTCGGTCCGAAAAGTCATCCCGCTCAGGTTTCGACGTTACCGTCTTCTGGGCCCTCAGTGCGCCCCCTAGCGGTGAGTCGCACCGGAACGTGCCCAATTGGGCACCGTTCCGGTGCGATCCGCGTCCTCAGGAAGCCACGGCTTGAGCGCGCTTCTTCCGTGAGGGGATGATGTCGTCGATCAGGCCGTATGCCTTGGCCTCGTCGGCGTTGAGGATCTTGTCGCGCTCGATGTCGCGACGGACCTCCTCGGGTGTCTTGCCCGAGTGCCTGGCGACGATCTCCTCCAGGAGCGAGCGCATGCGCAGGATCTCGCGGGCCTGGATCTCGATGTCGCTCCCCTGGCCGCCACCCTCGGTGGACGGCTGGTGGATCAGGACACGGGCGTTCGGCAGGGCGAAGCGCTTGCCCGGCGTGCCGCCGGACAGCAGCACCGCCGCGGCCGAGGCCGCCTGGCCCAGGCAGACGGTCTGAATCTCCGGCCGGACGAACTGCATGGTGTCGTAGATCGCGGTCATCGCGGTGAACGACCCGCCCGGCGAGTTGATGTAGATGCTGATGTCGCGGTCGGGGTCGAGCGACTCCAGCGTCAGCAGCTGGGCCATCACGTCGTTGGCCGACGCGTCGTCGATCTGCACCCCGAGGAAGATGATGCGATCTTCGAACAGCTTGTTGTACGGGTTCATCTCCTTGACGCCGTACGTCGTGCGCTCGACGAACGAGGGGATGATGTAGCGGCCGCTGATGTCTCCCGGCCGGATCAGATCACTCACGAGTTGCCCCTTCAGGAGACGGCGCCCTCAGAGGGCACCTGCCGCGCGCTGCGCACGACGTGGTCGATGAAGCCGTAGTCCCTGGCCTCCTCGGCGGTGAACCAGCGGTCGCGATCGGAGTCCCTCTCGATCTGGTCGAGCGGCTGGCCGGTGTGGTGGGCGATGCGCTCGGCCAAGGTCTTCTTGACGTAGAGCATCTGCTCGGCCTGGATCGCGATGTCGGCCGCGGTCCCGCCGATGCCACCGGAAGGCTGGTGCATCATGATGCGCGCGTGCGGCAGCGCGTAACGCTTGCCCGTCGCGCCGGCGCACAGCAGGAACTGCCCCATCGAGGCGGCCAGACCCATGGCGACGGTGCAGACGTCGTTCGGCACGTACTCCATCATGTCGTAGATCGCCATGCCGGCCGTCACGGAACCACCCGGCGAGTTGATGTACAGCCAGATGTCGCGGTCGGGGTCATCGGCGGCCAGAAGGAGCAGTTCAGCGCAGATGCGGTTGGCGACCTCGTCGTCCACCTGGGTGCCGAGCACCACGATGCGCTCACGCAGCAGACGGTTGTATAGCTGATCCTCAAGGCGGAACGAGCCGTTCTCACGGCCACGCGACTCCGGCCCAAAGCTCGTGGGCTGGTTAGAGGTCGGCGGGCTGGTCACAGCGTCACCTTCCGATGCGTCGTAATCGATGGGCTTTGCTTGTGACCTTAACGCGCGCCGCCGACCGGTCAGTCCCGGTCTAGACACTGTTCGCTGTCGGCGCAGGTACCCGGTGGTCAGTGCGACCCGGAGGCGCGCCGGCGGTCTTCGAGGTCGAGCTCGTGGATGAGATGCCGCTGCGTCGCCGCGCTGATCTTGCCCTTGGCGTAGAGCTCGTCCAGTTTCTCCCGCTGGGTGTGGGCGAGTTGCCTGCGCAGCCAGCGGGTGCCGGAGTCGGGAGAGGTCTCATCTCCGTCCTCGTCGTCATCCTCGTCGAGTATCGCACGCACTCTGTCCAGGCGCAGCTCAAGGAGCTGGCGGAACACCTCGGCGGTGCGCTCGTCGACCCGGCCGTCGGAGGCGAGCTCGTCCAGCCTGGCCAGGGCCGCCTCCATGGTGGACTGCCGCGCCCGGGCCTCCTCGGCCACGGTCTGGTCCGACTCGCCGAGCCCGAGGCGCCGCAGCAGCGGGGCCAGCGTGGTGGCCTGGCCGATGAGCGTGGCGAGGATCACCGCCGCGGCGAGGAAGATGAGCAGCGGGCGGCCCGGCACCGTGAGCGGGATGGAGAGGGCGACGGCGAGCGTTATGGCCCCGCGCATGCCGGCCCACCCCATCACCAGGCGTTGCACCCTGCCGACGCGGTCGAACGACAGATGCCGGCCCGGGAGCCATTTGGCCAGCGGGAACACCACCATGGTCCATGCGAGCCTCAGCAGCACGACCACGGCGAGAACCAGCGCCGCCGTCCCGGCGAGCGAGGCGAACGAGTAGTCGGCCACCCCGGAAAGCACCTGGCGGATCTCCAGTCCGAGCAGGACGAACAGGCTGGACTCCAGCAGCAGCCCCAAAACTTCCCAGAACGCGTTGCCGGTGAGCCGGGAGGAGGGCTGCAGGAGGCCGTGGGCGCGGATGCCGAGGTAGAAGCCCGTGGTGATGGTGGCGAGCACTCCGGAGAAGCCGAAGTGCTCGGCGGGGAGGTAGGCCACGAACGGCGTGATGAGCGACACGACGATCTGCGCGCCGCCGTCCTTGATCCGGCCGCGGAGCCTCGCCATGATCCAGCCGAGGGCCAGGCCGTACAGCACGCCGCCCGCCACGACGCGAAGCAGCAGGAGGCCGCCGTCGGCCCAGGTGACCGGCTCGGCGATCGCGGTGAGGGCCAGGCCGAACAGGGTGAGGGCCACGGCGTCGTTGACCAGGCTCTCCCCCTCCAGGATGGTCACCAGGCGGCGGGGGGCGCCCAGGCGCTTCATGATGGAGGTCGCCGCCACCGGGTCGGTGGGCGCGACCGCGGCGCCGAGCGCCAGCGCCACCGGCCATCCCACCTCCGGCACGGCGAGGCGCACGGCGGCCGTGACGGCCAGGGCGGTCACGCAGGTGAGGCCGAAGGCCATCACCGAGATCGGGACGGCGTCCTCCTTGGTCTCGCGCGGCGCGGTGAGGAATGCCGCGCGGTACACCAGCGGCGGCAGGTAGAGGGCGAGGATGACGTCGGGCGCCACGACCGCCTTGGACATGCCGGGCAGGAAGCTCGCGGCCAGTCCGAGCAGGACGAGAGGGATCGCCACGGGTATGCCGAAGCCCCGCCCCAGAGCCCGCCCTACCAGCATGATCACCGCGATGGCCACGGCGATGAGGAGGTGTTCCTCAATCATCGGCTTCCTCGGGTACCCGTTTCACACGCCGTGAGATGCCCTCAATCTCCCACTAATCACCCGGATCATCACTAAGGCGCGTGCACGTACGAAAGCGCGTGAAGATGAACGTGCGTGCGAAGAGGAGCGTGCGCTTGACGATGAACGTGTGCCCAGGCGCCGCGCCGGCTTGGGGTGCGAACGCCGATGCCCCCGCCGCGGCACGCGACGGGGGCATCGGGACGATCGTGCGGCGCCGCCGGCGACGATGGGCCGGCGGGCGCCCGGATCACTCGGCCGGCTGGGCGGCGGCCACGGGAGCGCCTTCGGCGTCCTCCTGGCCTTCGTTGAGCTCGGCGTAGATGGCCTTGAGGTCGACCTCTTCGCCGGCCTCGTCGACCACCTTGACGGCGTCGCCGATGACGGTCTTGGCCTTGTCGCGGACGATCTCGACCATGGCCAGCGTGAGCTGGTCGTTGTCGGCGAGGTGCTGGGCCAGGGTGTTCGGGGCGACGCCGAGCTGCATGGCGCGGCGGACCACGAAGCTGGTCAGCTCCTCCTCGCTCACCCCGATGTCCTCGCTCTTGACGATCTTGTCGAGCAGGAAGCCGGTCTTGATGGCCTTCTGGGAGTTCTCCTCGAACTCGGCGAAGCGCTCTTCCTCGGTGGTCTGGTAGAGCCGGAAGAACGCCTCGCGGCTGAGGCCGCTCTCGGCGATCTGGTGCTCGAGGTTGTGCTTGCGCGCGTCCAGCTCGGCCTTGAGCGCGCTGTCGGGCAGCGGGATGTCGATCTGGTCCAGCAGGGCCGTGACGGCGTTCTCGCGGGCCTGCACGACCTGCTCGACGAGCTTGTTGCGGCGGGCCTGGGCGCGCAGGCTCTCGCGGAGCTCCTCCAGCGTGTCGAACTCGCTGGCCAGGCCGGCGAACTCGTCGTCGAGCTCAGGGAGGACCTTCTCCTTGACGCTCTTGACCTTGATGGTGACCTCGGCCTCCTCGCCGGCGTTCTCGCCGCCCACGAGGGTCGTGGTGAATGACTTCTCGTCGTCGGCGGCCATGCCGACCAGGGCGTCGTCGAGGCCCTGCAGGACCGAGCCCGCGCCCACCTCGTAGGAGACGTCCGAGGCCTGCTGCTCCTCGATGTTCTTGCCGTCGATGGTGGCGGAGAGGTCCATCACGACGTAGTCGCCGTTGCCGGCGGCGCGCTCGACGCCGGTCAACGTCGCGAAACGCTGCCGCAGGGCGTCGATCTGGGTGTCGATGTCGTCGTCGGAGACCTCGGCGGTGGGGACGGTGACCTCGAGGCCCTCATAGGCGGGGATGTCGAAGGAGGGACGGACGTCGACCTCGGCGGTGAACTCGACCTCCTTGCCGTCATCGATCTTGGTGACCTCGATCTCGGGCTGGCTCACCGGGAAGACGTCGCTCTCGTCCACGGCCTGGCCGTACAGCTTCGGCAGTGCCTCGTTGAGCGTCTCCTCCAGGACCACCGCGCGGCCGAAGCGCTGCTCGATGATGCGGGCGGGAACCTTGCCGGGGCGGAAGCCAGGGACGCGCACCTGCTGCGCGACCTTCTTGTACGCCGCCTGCATGCTCGTCTCGAGCTCCTCGAACGGCACCTCGACGGTGAGCTTCACCCGGGTCGGGCTGAGCTCCTCGACAGCGGTCTTCACGGGGTGGTCTCCTTGGTCAAGCTTGCTGGTGATCGCGGGCGCGTCATGCCGTACGGCGACCGCGACATGCTCGCGCGCCGCGCCCACATGGGCGGCTCAGTGCACGGGCCAGCCGGCACAACCTGTCTGGGCGTGCTCAATCGTGGCGGGTGTCCAGCGCCGCTTGCCAGTCTAGGGCAGACGAGCACCGCCGGAGTCACCGACAGGCGTCAGAATCTCTCCGCGATGATCTTTTGCAGGATGTCGACCGTGGCATCCGGGGTGGTGCTGACGGCGCACAGCCGTTCCATCACCTCGCTGTAACGGTCCACTTCATCGCGTTTGTCCAGGTAGAGGGCGCTCGCGAGCTGCTCGACGTACACCACGTCGGGAAGTTCGTTGTCTTCGAAGCGAAGAATGCTGAACGCCCCGCCCTCGGCGCTGTGGCCGCCGTAGCTGAAGGGCATGACCTGAATCGTGATGTTCGGCTGGCGCATCGACTCGAGCAGGTGCTGCAACTGCCCCCGCATGACGTCCGCGCCGCCGATCGGCCGGCGCAGCGCGGCCTCGTCGATCACCGCCCAGAACACCGGGCCGTTGGCGCGGTCGAGGACGTGCTGGCGCTCCATCCGCAGATCGACGCGGCGCGCGATCTCGGCCGGCCCGATGCCCGCCGAGCCCGCCGTGATGACGGCGCGGGCGTACTCCTTGGTCTGCAGCAGGCCGGGGACGAACTGCACCTCATAGGTGCGAATGCGGGTCGCGGCCTCCTCAAGGCCGACGTACGCCTGGAACCACGAGGGCAGCAGGTCGTTGAACCGGTGCCACCAACCGGGCTCGTTCGCCCTCTGCAGGAGGTCCATCACGGCCGACCGCGCCTCCCCCTCCTCGACCCCGTAAAGGGCGAGCAGGTCGGACACGTCGCGTTCCTTGAATCCGACGCGTCCGAGCTCCATCCTGCTGATCTTGGACTCGGATCCCCGGATAAGATGTCCCGCCTCCTCTCGCGAAATGCCCTTTTGTTCGCGAAGTCGGCGGAGCTGGGACCCCAGCAGGATACGGAGAGCCGTAGGACCGGATCCAGGCTGGAACGGCGTCATTCGGCCTCCTTCTCTTCTCGGGCCAGCCCACACAGTGTCACCACTTCCGGCTCTCATGACAAGGTCTGGACCGCGCGTCGAGTTCAGCGGTCGCAACAGTGCGACGCCAGGGTGACATACCGGGCCGTTCTTGCGGCTGCACGGCGCAAGTGCACGTGCATTTGGGTCTTGCACCAAGGCCAATACTGACCCATGATGGCCTAGTGCATATTGGGCTAAAGGTGCACTAACCCGTATATCGGCACTGGCTGCGGAGACACAATGACGGCGGGAGGTATCAGCAGGATGCTGGAGCCCCTATCCGCCGCCCATTGCCTGGAAGCAACCCCAGGGGCGGGTTTTCGGCGGTTATTGCGCTCCGGTCAGCACGACGACGCGACCACCTGCCCGCTACGCCCGCAGGCCGATTCGGTGAAAACGGCCCGCGACGTGACCCGCAGCACCCTGCGCGGCTGGGGCTGCCCGCAGCTCGGCGAGGACGCGGCGCTCGTGGTCTCGGAACTCGTCACCAACGCCGTGTGCTACGCCGCCCACGCCGCCCGGCGCTACGACGACCACCCCATCACGCTGCTGATTCTGCGGATGTCGGCGCACGTGCTGCTGGCGGTGTCGGATCCCAGCGACGAGGCGCCGAAGCGCACGGAGCCGGACTTCGTCTCCGAGCACGGCCGCGGCCTGTACATCGTCGACACCTACAGCAAGGCATGGGGCTGGGAGGCGCTGGAGGAGGGCGGCAAGGCCGTCTGGGCCCTGTTTCGCGCAGATCGCTGACCATCGGTCAGCAATTTCCCCGCCGAGTTTCGGCCCCTTCTCGCTCGCCCGCGCCCGAGCCCTCCGCGGCCCGGAGAATCGCGCCGGCCCCGCGCTCGCCATCTGGAGCGGCCGCGCACCGCGCGGCCCTCGTCATGAACCTTTCACGCCCTCCGAGGGCGAGCGCGAAACCCTGACCCCGTCGCCGAATCGCCGACGGCCCGCCGGAGCCCGCACCGCCGTCATTGAGCGGTCCGCCGGGGCAGGTCGCGGACCGCGGGCGGGTCGACGCCCACCGGGCGGCCGGCCTCCGGGGCCGCCGGCCCGCATGCGTCGTCGCCGAAGAACTCCGCGTTGACCTCGCGGTACCGCTTGAGCCGCTCGGGAAGGCTCAGGTCCATGTAGATCGCCTCCTGCGGGCACGCCGGTTCGCAGGCGCCGCAGTCGATGCAGGCCTCGGGGTCGATGTAGAGCATGCGATCGCCCTGCTGGATGCAGTCGACCGGGCACTGGTCCAGGCATGAGCGGTCCATGATGTCGACGCAGGCGCCGGTGATGACGTAAGGCATGGTGGTTCCCTGACGGTTATGGGGGGACGGGTGCGTGCGGGCGTCAGCGCGCGCCGGCTGTTCCGATCTCGACGAGACGTTCGTGATCGGCGATCTTCGTGCGGGCCCGGCCCTGCCGGCCGCCGAGGGCGACCTCTGCGGCGTCGATGCCGGTCCAGCCGGCCCAGTCGACGACGCGGCACCCGCGGCGGCGCAGGACGGAGCCCAATGCGGGCCGCGCGGGGCCGGTCGCGAGCGGCGGCGTGTCGTCGAGCTCCGCGAGGAGCCGCCGGACCGACTCGATGGCGCAGGCCTTGTTCGAGCCGATGATGCCGCTCGGGCCTCGCTTGATCCACCCGGCGACGTACACCCCGGCGGCGACGCGTCCCTGGACGTTGGGGACCAGCCCGGCGGCGGCGTCGAAGGCGACGGCGGGCAGCGGCTCGCCGGAGTAGCCGATGGACCGGACGACGGCCTGCACCCGCAGCTCCTCGATGCGGGGCGGGCCGGCGGCGGTCCGGTCGTCGCCGGGCCGGGTCGAGCGCAGCCGCACCGACGCGACCCGGCCGGGTCCGGTGATCGCGACAGGACTGCGGTGGAACAAGAAGGACAGCCGCTTGGCGGCCCCGCCGCCGGGACGCCCGGCCCAGGCCCGGAAGACGTCGACCCGCTGCGCCACCATGCGGTCGGAGTCGTAGCGCGTCCGTCCGTCGGGCCCGAGTTCGAGATCCGCCTCGTCGACGACGATGTCGACGTCGAGTTCCTCGAACTCGCGCAGCTCCGCGGGCGAGAACTTCACGTCGGCGACTCCGCGCCGGACGACGATGTGCACGGAGGCGACCGGGTGGCCGTCCAGCGTCCGGAGCACCTCGTCCGGGACGTCGGTCGCGGCCAGGCCTGAGCCGCCCTTCAGCAGGACGCGCGCGACGTCGAGGCTCACGTTGCCGGCGCCGATGACGGCGACCGCCGCGGCCGGGGTGTCGAAGACGCGGCCCGCGCGGGGGTGGCCGTTGTACCAGGACACCAGGTCCGCCGCGGCGTAGTTGCCCGGCAGGTCCTCGCCCGGGACGCCGAGGTCGCGCGCGAGCGGGGCTCCGGTGGCGAACAGGATGCCGTCGTAGGCGCCGCGCAGGTCCGCCATCGACAGGTCGGCGCCGTACTCCACGTTGCCGTGGAAACGGACCCGCGGATCGCCGAGCACCTTCGACAGCGAGGCCGTCACTGATTTGATCTTGAGGTGGTCCGGGGCGACCCCGTACCGGACCAGGCCGAACGGCGTCGGGAGCCGGTCGAAGACGTCCACGAGCACGTCCGGCCGCCTGAGCAGCTCAGCGGTGGCGAAGACGCCGGAGGGGCCCGCGCCTATCACGGCGACGTGGCGCATGGGTGCTCACTCCTCCGGCTGCGCGCGATGCGCCTTGGCGCCGCTCGTGGTGCCCCATCCGCCGAGCAGGGTGTTGTCCCACAGGAAGCGCTGGACGGCCTCGGCGTCACGCGACTTCTCCTGCTCGTAGTTCTCGCGGTGGATGATGTCGTCCAGCTCGCGCCGCTGCGTGGGCGCCGGGACGACGGACGGGTAGCCGATGCCGAACATGTCGTAGATCTTCATGAAGCGCGGGATCCCGAGCCACGACTTGAGCATCGTGCTCATGTAGGGCGAGCTCACGTCGCTCACCCACTGCGAACCGAGGCCGAGCGACGCCACGGCCAGGTGCGCGAAGACCGTCGCCTGCGCGAGGCTGGAGATGAAGTGGTTGTCCCCCTTCTCGATCGCCGTGCGCACCGGGTACGCGTCGATGACCCGCGGGTCCCCCAGGACCAGGACGTAGACCGGCGAGTTCCGGAACCCGGTGAAGCCGATGTGGTTGCGGTGCCCCCACACGGCCTCCTGCATCTCGCGCTTGTCGGCCATCTGCCTGGCGTAGAGCTCGGCGATGCGGGCGCGCATCTCGTCGTCACGGATGACGAGGAACTCCCACGGCTGCCCGTTGCCCGCCGAGGGCGCCCAGCGGGCCACTTCGAGGACCTTCTCCACGAGCTCGTCCGGGACCTCGCGCCGAGGGTCGATCGCGCGCACCGAGCGGCGGTACCTGGCCAGGGTGAGCAGTTGGTCATAGGTGGCGGCGCCCTCCGGCAGGCCGCCGGACGCCTGCTCCGCGCCCGCCTCCGGCGTTTCCGGTAGCACGGCGGCCCCCGTCTCCGCCGTCTCCGCCGCACTCGTCGCGCCGTTCGCGGTCTCGCTCAGTTGGGACATGTGCTGTCAGCTCCTTGTTCGCCGGTCATGGCAGCATCTTTGCCCTGCTGATTGAGAGCCGTCCAATACTCACTGATGGCGTTCTGATCACATGGCATGATCAGAGGTCCGGGACGGCCGGCACCGACGCAGGATTGGCGACCATCATGGATTTCCGACATCTCGAATATTTCGTCGCCGTCGCCGAGGAGCTGCACTTCCGGCGCGCCGCGGCGCGGCTGCACATCGTCCAGCCGGCGCTCAGCCAGCAGATCGTCCGCCTTGAGACGGAACTGGGGGTGAAGCTCCTGACCCGCACGAAGCGTCATGTGGAGCTCACCGACGCGGGGCGGGTCTTCCTGGAGGACGCGCGGGCCCTGCTGGAGCGCCGGGAGAGCGCGGTCGTCGCCGCGCGGCGCGCCGCCGGCGGGCAGACCGGGCGCGTCGAAGCGGGGTTCGTGGGCCCGGCCGCCTACAGCGTCCTGCCGGCCGTCGTCAGGGCGTTCCGGGGACGGCATCCCGATGTCGATCTCAGCCTGCACGAGCTCACGACGGCCGAGCAGCTCCACCTGCTCGCCGCGAACACCCTCGATGTCGGCTTCGTGCGGATGCCCGTCGACGACGACCGGTTCACCTGCGAACGGGTGCTCACGGAACCGATCTGCGTCGTCCTGCCCGAGGAGCACGCACTGAGCGGGCACGCCGCCGTGGACCTGACCGATCTCGCGCGGGAGCCGTTCATCATGGTCCCGCGCTCGCGCGAGCCGATCGTCTTCGACCGTGCCGTCAGCCTGTGCCTGAGCGCCGGGTTCAGCCCTGACGTGGTTCAGGAGGCGCAGCAGATCCACGCGATCGTGGGACTCGTCGCCGCGGGGCTCGGAGTGGCGCTGGTGCCGGAGTCCATGAAGACGTTGCGCAGGCCCGATGTCGCGTACAGGCCGTTGAAGGCGCCGGCCGTCGCCACCCTGGACACAGGGCTGGCGTGGCGGAGCGCCGACGCCTCGCCCGCCGTCCTCCGCTTCGTCGAGACGGTGCGCGACGTGATCGGCGCCGGGCGCCCGTAGGCGGCCATGCGGCCGCCCACGGGCTTCCGTCCGGTCAGTGGGCCCAGGTCGTCTCGATAGTTGGACCTCAGGGCGTCTCGGTCAGCGGACCCTCAGGTCGTCGAGGGCGTCGTGGTTCCACGCCATGCCGTGCCCGGGCCGGTCGGGCGGGGCGGCGCGGCCGTCCTTGATCTGCAGCGTTTCGAGCAGCACGTCGTCGATCAGCGGGAAGTGCTCGATGTAGGGACAGTTCGGCACGGCCGCGGCGAGGTGGACGTGCAGTTCGGGCAGGAAGTGCGGGCTCAGCGTCGCGCCGAACGCCTCGGCGATCGCCGAGATGCGCAGCCATTCCGTCACTCCGCCGGTGAGCGGCACGTCGGGCTGGAGGACCGACGCGGCGCGTTCACGCAGGTAGGCGGCGAACTCGAACCGTCCGTGCAGGTGCTCGCCGACGGCGATCGGCAGGCCGAGACCGGCGGCGAGCGTGGCGTGGCCTTCGATGTCGTCGGAGCGCAACGGCTCCTCCATCCAGTACACGCCGAGGTCGGCCAGGCGGGCGCCGGCCCACTGCGCGGTGGGCAGGTCGAGCCGTTCGTTGCAGTCGACCATGATTCGCACATCGTCGCCGACGGCCGCACGGACGGCGCGGACGCGCGCGATGTCCTGCTCCGCGCGGCGGGCGCCGATGCGCAGCTTCACCGCCGTGTACCCCTCGGCGACGTAGCTCCGCGCGCCCTCGACGAGCTGGTCGGTGGTCATGGCGTGCGTGGCACGGCCGCTGCCGTAGACCTCGACGTCGTCGCGGTGCGCGCCGAGGAGCCTGTACAGGGGCAGCTCGGCGCGGCGGGCCCGCAGGTCCCACACCGCGATGTCGACGGCGGACAGCGCCGGCAGCGCGACTCCGCGGCCGAGGCGGTGGGTGTCGTCCCAGACGCGCTGCCAGATCCGCGGCCAGTGGTCGAGCTCGCCGCCGACGACCTGGTCGCGGACCGTCCCGCCCAGCAGTGCGTGGACGCCGTCCATGCCGCCGGTCAGCGCGTAGGTGAAACCGGTGCCGGTCACGCCCTCGTCGTCGAGGACGGTGACGAGCAGCAGGTCGACCTTGGTGGCTCCGGAGCCGCCGCGGCCGGCGCCGAGCGGGATCCGCGACCAGGAGGTGCGGACATCGACGATCACGGGCATCTCGCTCCTCAGCGCTTCCGGGTGCCGGTGGGCGACGGCCCGGGGTTGTCGCTCGCGACGGTGACGGCGAGCGTGCCGATGCTCGACAGGGTCACCGAGACCTCGTCGCCCGCCACGATGGGGCCGACGCCCGACGGGGTGCCCGTCGCGATCACGTCGCCGACCTCCAGGGTCATGACCGTCGAGATGTAGGAGACCAGCTTGGCGACGCCCCAGATGAGCTGCTTGGTGTTGGTCTTCTGGCGGTGCTCGCCGCCGACGCTGCAGTCGAGGTCGATGTCGTCGGCCGGGTCGGCCTCGTCCCGGGTGACCAGCCACGGGCCCAGCGGCGTGAAGGTGTCGAACGACTTGCGGGTCGACCGGTCCTCGCCGCCCCGCATCGTGATGTCCAGGCAGCAGGTGTAGCCGGCGACGTACTCGAGCGCCTCGTCCTCGGAAACGTCGCGCGCCCGGCGCCCGATGACGGCGGCGAGCTCGCCCTCCTGGTCGACGCGCCGGTCGGAGTAGGGCAGCCGGACGGTGCCGCCGTGGGCGATGATCGACGAAGGGGCCTTGAGGAAGACCGCGAGGTCGCTGACGTCGACCGTCAGCTCCATCTCGGACTTGTGGTCGCGGTAGTTGACCGGCGCGGCGACGATCTTGGTCGGGTCGGGGACCGGAGCCTCCAGGCGGACGTCGGCCAGCGCGACGCTGTTGGCCGACGAGGGTGCGGGCAGGCTCGAACGGACCTCATCCCAGCGCTCCAGCAGGCGGCGCATCGCGCCCTTCGCGCCGGGCAGCTCGTAGCCGCCGGCCACCTCGCCGAGATCGACCACCCGGTCGCCGGCGATGTAGCCGACGCGGCCGCCGTCGTATGTCACCAGTCGCATTCGTGCCCGCCCTAGTTCGAGTCGGCGCGGACGCACAGCGAGCCCGCCGAGAAATTAATCCGTGTACTGACGATATTGATCGCGAGCGTGTCGGTCAAGAGTGGCCACCGCACGTGACCCGGCCGCCGCCCACTTGTTACGATCCGGAGAGTTCGCTTGGCCATGAACGCGGCAAGAGCAGAGCAGGCGGAGGGAAACAAGGCTGTGAAGGAAACTCGGGCGGTCCTGACAGAGGCCGTCGAGTTCGAGCTGTCGGGCATGATCGGCCACCTGCTGCGCACCTGCCAGCAGCTCCATGTCGCCATCTGGTCCGAGGTCTTCCCGGCCGGCCTCACGTCTCCGCAGTTCGCCGTGCTGCACGCCCTGGCCCACGAGGGCGAGCTCAAGCAGACGACGCTCAGGTCACGGGCCCGCCTGGACCGCTCGACCGCGGCCGACGTGATCAGGCGCCTGGTCGCGCGACGCCTGGTGAGCCAGGTGAAGGATCCCGACGACGCCCGGCGCCGCGTCGTGCGGCTGACCAACGCGGGCCGCGCGGTCTACGTCGAGGCCACCGCACGGGCCCGGCAGGTCAACGAGGCGATGCTCCACGGGCTCGACGACACACAGCGCACGCAGCTGATCTCGCTGCTGAACTCGCTGCTCGACCAGCACCGCGGCCTGCTCGACTACCAGGACGACTGACCCCGGTCGCCCGCGGGCCGCCCGAAGACGCTCACCGGCCGCCCAATCGCCACGACCGGCCGCCATCGGCCGTACGGGCGCCGCCATCGGCCGCGGCCGGGCCGTGCCGCGTGTGCCGCCCGCCGGCGATACTCGCGATCCGCCGCCTCGCGCAACCCCTTGACGCCCGTCCAACACCCGTGCCATTTTCATCCGCATGCTGATGAATTCGTTCACGAACAAGGCGGGCCACCACGATGACCCGACCTGAGCACAGCGAGTTCCTCGTGATCGGCGGGGGCATCGGCGGGCTCACCGCCGCGCTCGCGCTGGCCCGCGACGGGCACCAGGTCCGCGTACTGGAGCGCGCGCCGGAGTTCGGCGAGGTCGGCGCGGGGCTCCAGGTGGGCCCGAACGCGTCCCGGGTGCTGGACCGCCTCGGCGTCCTGGCCGACGTCACGCGCGACGCGTTCTTCCCCCGCCGTCTCGTCCTGCGCGACGCCATGACCGGCGAGCGGATCACCGCGCTGGAGACGGCCGAGCCGTTCCTCGAACGGTTCGGCCACCGCTACTTCGTGACCCACCGGGCCGACCTCCATCAGGCCGTGTGGGCGGCCTGCGAGCAGAGCGGGCTCGTCGAGCTGCTGCCGTCCAAGCACGTGCTGAGCGTCGAACCACGCCACAACGGAGCGCTGGTCCGCTGCGCCGACGGCAGCGAGTACGAGACCGCGGCGCTGGTGGCCGCGGACGGGCTGTACTCGCCGACCCGCGACATGCTGGTCGACGACGGCGCCCCCGTGGACTCCGGGTATGTCGCCTACCGCGGCACGGTGCCGATCGAGGCCCTGGCGGCGCACGGCGGCCTGCGCGAGCCCGACGGCATGGTCATCTGGGTCGGCCCGAGCCTGCACCTGGTGCAGTACCCGGTGCGCCGCGGCGAGCTGTGCAACCAGGTCGCCACGTTCGACACCCGCCGCTACACCGCGGGAGCCGAAGACATCGGCCGCCAGCTGGAGCACGCCTTCGAGGGCACCTGCCCCGAGGTCGCCCGCGGTGTCGCGCTCATGGACCGCACCCGGCGCTGGCCCATGCTGGACAGGGAACCGCTGAGCGGGTGGAGCCGCGGCAACATCACGCTGATCGGCGACGCCGCCCATCCGATGCTGCAGTACCTCGCGCAGGGCGCCTGCCAGGCGATCGAGGACTCGGTCGCGCTCGCGGACAGCGTGGCGGCGCATCCCGGCGACACCGAGGCCGCTTTCAAGGCCTACGAGGCGGTCCGCTTCCCGCGCGCGGCCCGGGTCCAGACCACGGCCCGCGCGTGGGGCGACGTCCTCCACATCGACGGCGTCGGCGCCGGCCTGCGGGCCGCGCTGCTCTCACAGCGCGCCGAGGACGACTTCGAGATCGTCGACTGGCTCTACGGATACGACCCGACAAGCACCCGGCACGAAAGGGAGCCCGCACGATGACCAGGACATCTGTGCCTACGGACAGCGCCTGCGCGGACGGCGCCTACGAGGCGATGGAGTCGATGAGCGTCGGCGCGCTCTGGCGCCATCTCAGCAACCTGTTTCCCGCCGAGCCCGTCGCCAGGGCGGTGCCGTTCCACTGGGACTACCGCAAGCTGCGGCCGTACATGCTGCACTTCGCCGACGTGCTGTCGATCGAAGAGGCGCAGCGCCGCGTCCTGATGCTGATCAACCCCGGCCTGCGGCAGGAGTCGGCCACGGTCACCGGCCTGTACGCCGGCATCCAGATCATCCTTCCCGGCGAGCAGGCGCAGGCGCACCGGCACTCCGCCAACGCGTTCCGCTACATCATCGAGGGCTCAGGCGCCTACACGACGGTCGCCGGAGAGCGGGTGCACATGCACCCCGGGGACCTGCTGCTCACGCCCGGCTGGCAGTGGCACGACCACTACCACGAGGGCGACGGGCCGATGATGTGGCTCGACGGCCTGGACTTCCCGCTGGTCAACTCCCTCGACAACGCCTTCTTCGAGCTGTACTCCGAGACCGCGCAGAAGGCCTCGGTCCCCGACGGCCTGTCGTCGCTGCAGTTCATCCACGGCCGGCTGAACCCGGCCTGGATCGGCGAGCGGACGGTCAGCTCCCCGATCGGCAACTACCCCTGGGCCGAGACCCAGCGGGCCTTCGAGGCGATCGCCGACCACGCCGACGGCAGCGACGCCGACGGCATCGTGCTCGAATACACCAACCCGTGGACCGGCGGACCGGTCATGCCGACGATGTCGTGCCGGGTGCAGCGGCTCATCCCCGGCTTCCACGGCGCGCGGCGGCGGCACACCGCCGGCACGATTCTGCACGTCGTCCGCGGCGAAGGCACCACCGTCGTCGACGGCCAGGAGATCGCGTGGGGCGAGAAGGACATCTTCGTCGTCCCGTCCTGGGCGAGCTACGAGCACGTCAACGCCTCACGGTCCGACGACGCCGTGCTGTTCTCCTACACCAACGAACCCGTCGTGCGGGCGCTCGGTCTCTACCGGGAACTTCCCGCGACGTGACCGGCGCTCCCCCTTCCCTCCACCGAGGCGAGTCCCTGAGGAGCCGGCGTTGGCACGCGTGATCGCCTTCGACGTCAATGAGACGCTGCTCGACCTGCGAGCCCTCGACCCGGCCTTCGAGCGATTGTTCGGCATCGCCGGGATGCGCCCGCAGTGGTTCGCCCAGATGCTGCAACTGTCCTTCGTGGGCGGGCTGACCGGCCGGTACGTCGACTTCAGCACCGCCCAGCACGCGGCGCTGCGGATGCTCGCGCAGCGGCACGGCGTCACGATCTCGGCCGGGGACGCCGACGCGCTCGTCCACCAGATGAGCTCGCTCCCGCCGCACCCCGAGGTGCCCGGCGCGCTGCGTGCGCTGGCCCGCACACCGCTGCGCGTGGTCGCGCTGGTCAACTCGCTCGAATCGGTCGGCGAGGCCCAGCTGCGCAACGCGGGCATCCGCGAGCGGTTCGACCGGGTCGTCTCGGCCGACTCCGTGGCGCGCCTGAAGCCCGCTCCAGAGCCCTACCTGGCCGTCGCGGACGCCTACGGCGTGCCGATCTCGGACGTGCGGCTGGTGGCCGCGCACTCGTGGGACGTCTCGGGGGCGCTGAGCGCCGGCTGCCGGGCGGCGTTCGTCGCCCGGCCTGGAACGGCGCTCAGCCCGCTCGGCGAGCAGCCCGACATCGTCGGCCCCGACATCGCGTCGGTCGTCGAACAGATCATCGCGGCCGACGCCTAGCCGGCCCCGGCACGGCGCCGCGCCGACTCATCCACCCTCGCACCTCCCGGCCGACACGCCGCGGGACAACGACCGGAGATTCACATGCCTGCTGACGACCCGCCCGCCGACCGCGGGGGTGGCGCCACCGCCCCGCCGCTGCTGCGCGTCGAAGGGCTCAGCCTCGCCTTCGGCGGGGTGAAGGCCCTCACCGACGTGGACCTCGACGTGGCCGAAGGCGCCATCTGCGGACTCGTCGGCCCGAACGGTGCGGGCAAGACCTCTTTGTTCAACTGCGTCTGCGGGTACTACAGCCCGACCGCGGGGCGGATCCTCCTGCGAGGCGCCGACCTCACCCGGCGCCCCCCGCACACCCGGGCCGGGCAGGGCATCGCGCGGACGTTCCAGCACCCGGTGCTGCAACGCGACAGGTCGGTGCTGGACAACGTCCTGGCCGGCGGGCACAGCATCATTCGCGGCGGACCGTTCCGCTACGCATTCCGGATCGCGGTGGGCCGTGACGAGCGGACGGCGGCGGACCGCGCGGCCGAACTGCTCGACTACCTGCGGATCTCGCACCTGTCCCACGTGATGGCGGGCGAGCTGTCCTACGGGAGCCAGAAGCGCGTCGATCTCGCGCGCGCTCTGATGTCGCGCCCGTCGCTGCTCCTGCTCGACGAGCTCGCCGCCGGCCTCACCCACGAGGAGGTGCTGGAGCTGGGCGAGCAGATCCGCCGGGTCCGCTCCGACTTCGACGTCGGCATCCTCCTCGTCGAGCACCACATGGGGCTGGTCAGCGCGATCACCGACAACGTCGTCGTCCTCGTGCAGGGCGAGAAGGTCGCCGAAGGTCCCGCGGCCGAGGTGCAGCGCCACCCCGTCGTCATCGACGCCTACCTGGGGGCGGCGGCATGACGCTGCTGACCGTCCGGGACCTCACCGCCGGCTACGGCGCGGGCGAGGTGCTCCACGGCGTGGACCTCGACGTCGCCCCCGGCGGCACCACCGCGCTGCTCGGCGCCAATGGGGCCGGCAAGACGACGACGCTGCGCGCCATCACGGGCATGATCTTCCGTCGCGGGTCGGTGATGTTCGACGGGCACGACCTGGCCGGCCTCACCGCCGACCGGGTGGCCCGCCTCGGCATCGCGCACGTACCGCAGGGCCGGGGCACCTTCGCGCAGCTCTCGGTGCACGACAACCTGCTGGTCGGCGCGCTGGGCAGGCGCGACCGCAAGGGGGTCGCCGCCGACCTCGACCGCTGCGCGTCGCTGTTCCCCATCCTCGGCCGGCGCGCGCGGTCGGCCGCGGGAACCCTCTCGGGAGGCGAGCAGCAGATGCTCGCGCTGTCGCGCGCGCTGATGTCGCGGCCGCGGCTGATGCTGCTCGACGAACCCTCGCTCGGGCTCGCCCCCGGCGTCATCCGGCAGATCTTCGACCTGCTGCCGGTGCTCCGCGACGAGTGGAACACCGCCGTCCTCGTCGTCGAGCAGAACGCGAACCTCGCCCTCGGGCTCGCCGACGACGCCGTCGTCCTCGAGAACGGGCGGGTCGCGCTGGCCGGCGCCGCCGCCGACATCGCGGGCCATGAAGACGTCCGCCGCGCCTACCTCGGCACCTGAGGGAGCTCACATGCCGTTCCTCCAACAGATCGCCGACGGGATCACGTCGGGGTCCATCTACGGCGCGCTCGCGCTCGCGCTCGTCCTCGTCTACCGCTCCACCGGGCTGGTCAACTTCGCACAGGGCCAGATGGCCGTGGCATCGGCCTACATCGCCTACACGGCGGTGGGCGCGGGCCTGCCGATCGTTCCCGCCGTCCTCGTCGCCGCCGTCGCCTCCGCGGTGTTCGGCGCACTGCTCGAGCGGTTCCTGATCCGGCGTTTCGAAGGCGGCGACCAGCTCGTCACGATCATCGTGACGGTCGCGGTGCTGATCTGCCTCAACGGCCTGATCAGGCTGGTCTGGGGCGCCGAGCTGAAGCCGTTCCCCTCGCTGTTCCCCCACCGGAACCTGTCCGTCGGCTCGGTCTACTTCACCGCCTCCGACGTCGGGATCGTCGCGGTCCTGATCATGATCATCATCGCGTTGAAGCTGCTGTTCCAGCGCACCCGGTTCGGACTGGCGATGCGGGCCGTCGCGGAGAACCCCGAGTCCAGCGCGCAGTCCGGGTTGCCGGTCGGCCGGCTGCTGATGAGCGGCTGGGCGCTGGCCGCGGTGGTCGGCGCGATCGCGAGCTGCCTCGTCGCCCCGACGATCTCCCTGCACCCGGACATGATGGACGCCGTTCTCGTCTACGCGCTGGCGGCCGCCGTCCTCGGCGGCCTCGACAGCCCCATCGGCGCGGTGTTCGCGGCCTGGACGATCGGCATCGTGCAGAACCTCGCGGGAAGCTACGTCGCCTTCATCGGGTCCGACCTGCAGATCCTGGTGCCGATGCTGCTGATGGCCGTGGTCCTGCTGGCCAGGCCCCAGGGCCTGTTCGGGCGCCGGGAGGTGGCACGGGTATGACCCACACCCCGTCTCCCCGCCCGGCCACGGCGAACCGGCCGCTCACCCCCCGGCTGGTGAGCCGGCTGGCCGCGGCGGCCGCCGTCGCGGCGCTCGCGCTCCTGCCGCTGTCGGCGAGCCCGTTCCTCAACCTCCAGGTCGCCCTGATCGCCGCCTACGCCGTCGCGATCCGCGGCATCGACGTCATCACCGGTCACGCCGGGCAGGCGTCGCTGGGCCAGTCCGCGTTCTTCGGGCTGGGCGGGTACATCGCGGCCTACGGCTTCACGCACGACTGGCCCGTCGTGCCGACCTTCGCCCTGGCGGTCGGCGGCACCGGCCTCGTCGGCACGCTGCTGGCGCTGCCCGCGGTCCGCACCCGCGGCTTCGCCTTCGGCACCATCACCCTGGCGCTGCCGGTCATCGCCGTGCCGCTGTCGATCCGCCTCTCAAGCGTCACCGGAGGTTCCGAGGGCCTCACGGTCGACGCGCTGGACGCGCCGGGATGGTCGGGCCTCGCCAACGACCAGTGGCACTACTACATCGTGCTCGTCATCGCCGCGATCGCGTTCGTCCTGGTGCGCAACACGCTGCGCGGCCGCGTCGGGCGCGGGCTCGACCTGCTGCGCACCAACGAGACCGTGGCGACCGCGATGGGCATCCCGGTGATGCGGTACAAGGTGCTGGCCTTCACCATCTCGGCGCTGTGCGGCGGGCTCGCCGGCTGGCTGTGCCTGATAGCGGTCCAGTTCATCTCCCCCGAGACGCTCCACCTGAACCTCACCATCCTGATGCTCGTCGCGGCGGTCGTCGGAGGGCTGCGCAGTTCGTTCGGCTCGGTGATCGGCGCCGCGTTCTACGTACTGGTCCCCAACATCACCGACAAGGTCGCACCGGGGCGTTCCTACCTGGTGTTCGGCATGGCACTGCTCGTCGTGCTCATCTTCTTCCCGAAGGGCGTGTACGGAGGCCTGCAGTGGCTCGTCTCCCGGGCCACACCTCGAAGGTGGAAAGAGCGACGACCGCGGCACGAACCGGCGAGCGCCGGGGAGCCGCGAGAGACCGTGGCGCTCTCTGAACCCCTCAAAACCGAACTCGTCGCCATCCCGCCGTCAGAACGCACGGGCGAATGAGGTCATCCATCCATTTTCATCACCTTCCACGAGGGAACGGCACGATGCGTCCACAGAAATTCGTCCATCTGACCGCCACGGCCGGCACGCTGGTGCTGGCACTCGCCGCCTGCGGCGGCCGACCGAGCGCCGAGGGAAGCGGCGCCGATCCCGGCATCACCGACACGACCATCACCATCGGGTCCAGCTTCGCGCTCTCCGGACCGCTCGGCGCCAACGGGACGGCGTCGAAGGGCGCCGCCGTCGCGTACTTCGAGTCGATCAACGAGGCCGGCGGCGTCACCATGTCCGACGGCAAGACCCGCAAGATCAAATTCATCTACTACGACGATGGGTACACTCCGGCCAAGACCCGCCAGAACTACAGCAAGCTCGTCGAATCCGACCGGGTCTTCGCTCTGTTCCAGACGTTCGGCACCGCGACGAACCTGGCGATCATGAAGAAGGCCAACGAGGACGGCGTCCCCGAGGCGTTCGTCAACGCCGGCGACGCGGTGTTCAGCAACGACCGCAAGGCCAACCCGTGGACCGTCGGCTGGCAGCCCACCTACGCGTCGGAAGGCGTCGCGTACGGCAAGTACCTGGCCGCCCAGGGCAAGCCGCTGAAGGTGGCCGTGCTCCGGCAGTCCGACACGTTCGGCGAGGTCTTCCTGCACGGGCTGGAGGAGGGCATCGCGGGATCGCAGGTCACGATCAAGAAGGTGGAGTCCTACTCCCCGACGGACGCCACCGTCGACAGCCAGATCACGAACCTGGCCGCGACCAAGGCCGACGTGCTGTACCTGGCGGCGATCCCGTCGGTCGTCGGAGGCGCGGTCAACCACGCGCTCACGCTCGGCTGGAAGCCCAAGGTCGTGATGGCCAGCGTGAGCTCGTCGGTCAGCCAGGTCATCGCCCCCGCCGGCCTCACCGCCTACCCGGAGCTCTACTCGGCCTCCTTCGTGAAACGCGCCGACGACCCGCACTGGGCGAACGACCCGGCGATCGAGACCATGACGGCGCAGATGAAGAAGTACGCGTCCGACGCCAACCCGAAGATCTCCAACGCGGCGTACACCTACGCCGCCGCCGCCGCGCTCGTCGAGGCGCTGAAGAAGACGAAGACCGTCAGCCGCCAGGGATTCATGGACTCCATCAACTCGCTGAAGGTCGACGACATCGGCATCATGCTGCCCGGACTCGGCATCGACGGCACCGACCACACCAAGCCGCCCGTCAACGGCATCACGGTGCAGCACTTCGAGGACGGCGGGTGGGCGAGCATCGGCGGATAGCGGCTGCGCGCACATTCCCCGGGGGCGCCCGGGCGACGTGAGAAACAACTTGGTCGCGGACCTCCATGGGGGTCCGCGACCGAGGTGTCGGCGGGGGCCGTTCCTCAGGTGAGAAACGGCCCTTGACGTGCGTGTCGGGGTGACAGGATTTGAACCTGCGGCCCCCTGCTCCCAAAGCAGGTGCGCTACCAAGCTGCGCTACACCCCGGAACATCGGGCCGTTCGCGCACTCGCAAACTCCGGTACGCTTACGTCCTGACGACCGGATGAAGTCTAGACCAGACGGCGACCGGCTCGCGCGGACGTAGCTCAATGGTAGAGCCCCAGTCTTCCAAACTGGCTACGCGGGTTCGATTCCCGTCGTCCGCTCTCACCATGAAAGGCCAGGCCACCCCGCCCAGGGAAGCCTGGCCTTTTGACGTCCGACCGCCAGGTGCGCATTTCCGTGCCGCGCACTTCCGCCGCCTCACCCAGGAAGATCTTGGCGGCGGTCGTGTCGGCGGGACGGGGCTGGGGCAGGGGAAGGCCATGGCTGGGGAAACGGAAGAGTTCGACGTCGTCGTCCTTGGGCTCGGGCCGGGCGGCGAGGAGGTCGCTGGGCGTCTCGCGGAGGCCGGGCTGGCCGTCGCCGGCGTCGAGGCGCGCCTGGTCGGCGGCGAATGCCCTTACTGGGGGTGCGTCCCGTCCAAGATGATGGTGCGCGCGGCCGATCTGCTCGCCGAGGGCAGGCGCATACCGTCCATGGCGGGCGAGGCGACCGTCGTCCCCGACTGGACGCCCGTGGCCCGGCGCGTCCGCGAGGAGGCCACCGACAACTGGGACGACAAGGTCGCGGCCGACCGCTTCCACGACAAGGGCGGCACGCTGGTGCGCGGCCGCGGCCGCATCACCGCCCCCGGCGAGGTCACCGTCGACGGCGCCCGGGTGCTTCGCGCCCGCCGCGGCATCGTCGTCGCCACCGGCTCGCAGCCTGCCGTGCCGGCGATCGCCGGGCTCACCGGCACTCCGTACTGGACCAACCGCGAGGCGATCGAGGCCGAGCGGGTGCCCGAGTCGCTCATCGTGCTCGGCGGCGGCGCGGTCGGGGTCGAGCTCGCCCAGGTGTTCCGCCGTTTCGGCGCCGAGGTCACCGTCCTTGAGGTCGCCGACCGCCTGCTGCCGCCCGAGGAGCCGGAGGCCGGCGAGCTGATCGCCAAGGTCTTCGCCGACGAGGGGATCACGGTCCGCACCGGAACCCAGGTGACGCGGGTGGACCACCACGGCGCCGCCTTCACCGTGATGACCGACGAGGGCAGCCACCGCGCCGAGAGGCTGCTGGTCGCCACCGGGCGGCGTTGCGACCTCGCGGCGCTCGGGGTGGGCGCCGTCGGGCTGGACGAGTCGGCCCGCGCGATCGAGGTGGATGAGCGCATGCGGGCCGCCGACGGCGTGTGGGCGCTCGGCGACGTCACGGGCAAGGGACTGTTCACCCACGTCGCCGTGTACCAGGCGCGCATCGCGCTCGCCGACATCCTCGGCGAGCCGGCGCCGGCGGCGGACTACCGCGCGGTGCCGCGGGTCACCTTCACCGACCCCGAGGTGGGCGGGGTGGGGCTCACCGAGGGGCAGGCGCGCGAGGCCGGCATGGACGTGCGCACGGCGGTCACCTCGATCTCCTCCTCGGCGCGGGGCTGGATCCACCGGGCGGAGGGCCTGGTCAAGATCGTCACCGACGGCCGCGTCCTGGTGGGGGCGACCGTGGTGGGTCCGGCGGGCGGCGAGGTGCTCGGGCTGCTGACGCTGGCCGTGCACGCGCGGGTCCCGCTCGACGAGCTCAGGAGCATGATCTACGCCTATCCGACGTTCCACCGCGCGGTCGAGGACACGCTGGGCCGCCTGGAATGACGGTCCCCCGGCCCGAGAGCGCCGACCCGCAGACCCGGCTGCTCGCCGCATGGGGGCGCGGAGTCCGACGGGCAGGGCTCACACGCGGCAGGACGGACGGATCCGGGAGCCGCAGTCGGCGGTCAGCGGGAAACAGGGCTTAGCCTGGAGCCACGGTCGGCAAGAGAGGGAGCGAGGCCCGGAGCCGCGGTCAGCGGGAGACGGGACGCTTGCCGTGGTTGGCCTTTCTCTTCTTGCGGGCCCGGCTCTTGCGCGCGCGTCTCGCCATCTCGGCCTCCCATAGGTACGGTCCGTGCCCCTACCATGCATCCGCGCCGGAACCGGTACAAGGCCCAAACGCCAAAGAGACACCACAGGCACCCACCGGCTTCCGGTTCATCGCCGCCTCAGCTCGCCGCTTCACCATGTTCCAACACCGACTAGGTGAGATTATGTAGTATTTTGATGGAACTTGGTGGAGAGGTGAGGCGATGCTGGCCCAGCAACGGCAGCAGGCGATCCTCGAGCGCGTCCGCAGGAACGGCGCGGTACGGGTCGCCGACCTGGTGCGCGAGCTCGGGGTGTCCGACATGACGATCCGCCGCGACCTTGAGGCCCTGGCCGAGCGCGGGCTGGTCGACAAGGTGCACGGCGGCGCGACCGCCACCGGCGCCGGCTCCACCGAGGAGCCCGGATTCGCGGCCAAGTCGGTGCGCCAGCAGGCCGAGAAGGAGGCCATCGCCCGCCGGGCCGCCGAGCTGGTGCGCCCGGGCAGCGCGGTCGCGCTGTCGGCCGGCACGACCACCTGGACCCTCGCCCACCACCTCGTCGACGTCCCGCACCTGACGGTCATCACCAACTCCGTGCGGGTGGCCGACGTCTTCCACCGGGCCGGGCGCGCCGACCAGACCGTCGTGCTCACCGGAGGCGAGCGCACCCCCTCGGACGCGCTGGTGGGCCCGGTCGCCGTGGCGGCCATCCGCGCGCTCAACGTCGACACGCTGATGCTCGGCGTGCACGGCATGAACGTCAGGGCGGGGTTCACCACGCCCAACCTCCTGGAGGCCGAGACCGACCGTGAGCTCGTCGCGGCGGCGCAACGGCTGGTCGTCCTGGCCGACCACAGCAAGTGGGGCACCGTCGGCATCAGCACGATCGCCAGGCTGGAGGAGGCCGACGTGGTGGTCAGCGATACCGGCCTGCCCGAGGAGGCGCGGTCGGCGCTGTCCGAACAGGCCGGCACGCTCATGCTGGCCGATCCGGGCGAGACGACGCTCCAGACGGCGGCGCACGACGCCGCCGCGGAACCCGCCGTCCCGTCGGGCCGGACGGCACAGAGCCCGGAGACGGGACAGGCGGCGCGGGCCGTCGCCGGAACAGACGAACGAGCGGCGCGGGCCGCCGGCAGAACCGAACAGGCGGCGCAGGATGCCGCCGGACAGGAGGTGGCCCGATGAAGCGGACCGTCACCCATCTCGCGGACGGGCGAGAGCTGATCTACTTCGACCGCCGTGACGGCGCCGACCGCGGCGCGGCCGACACCCGGGATCTTCCCGCGCGTCCCCCGGCCTCGGAGCTGCGCTACGACCCGGTGATGGACGAGTGGATCGCGATCGCCGGGCACCGGCAGAGCCGCACGTTCCTGCCGCCCACCGACGAGTGCCCGTTGTGCCCGTCGCGGCCGGGCCACCCCACGGAGATCCCGGCCGCGGACTACGACGTCGCCGTGTTCGAGAACCGCTTTCCGTCCTTCAGCTTCAATCTCGGCCACTACGAGGACGTCGGCGGCCTGAGCGAGGTGCGGCCCGGCGTCGGCCGCACCGAGGTGGTGTGCTTCACCGCCGACCACGACTCCTCCTTCTCCCGGCTCTCGCCCGAGCAGGTCGACCTGGTGCTGCTGGCGCTCGCCGACCGCACCGAGCGGCTCTCCCTGCTGCCCGGCGTGGAGCAGGTCTTCCCGTTCGAGAACCGCGGCGCGGAGATCGGCATCACGCTGGCCCATCCGCACGGCCAGATCTACGCCTATCCGTACGTGACGCCGCGCACGCGGCAGATGCTGGCCTCGGCCGCCCGTTACCGCGAGCGCACGGGCGGCGATCTGTTCGCGGACGTGCTCGCCGCCGAGCGCAAGGCCGAGACGCGCGTCGTCGCGTCGAACGAGCACTGGACGGCGTTCGTCCCGGCGGCGGCGCGGTGGCCGTTCGAGGTGCACGTCTACCTCAACCGCAAGGCCGCGGACCTGCGCGAGCTGGACGCCGAGGAGCGCGCGGCCTTCGGCCCGCTGTACACCGACGTGCTGCGCCGGCTGGACGGGCTGTTCGGGGTGACGATGCCGTACGTCGCGGCCTGGCACCAGGCGCCGGTGCGCACCGGGCGCGACCTCGCCTACCTGCACCTGCAGCTGTTCAGCATCCGGCGGGCGGCGCAGAAGCTGAAGTACCTGGCCGGGTCGGAGTCGGCGATGGGGGCGTTCGTCAACGACGTGCTGCCCGAGGAGGCGGCCCGGATGCTGCGGTCACAGCCGTGACTCACAACACGTCAATGCCCGGGGTCGCCATATATACGGATCTACCACTAGCATCCTTCAGACACCGGCCGTAACGGCCGGTCCGCCTAATCCCAGGCGCCCCGCCTGGGAGCCGGGGACCCAATGGTTCCTTGGGGTGAATCCACTCAGGTGGTAGGGCGACTCCGGCCCGAACCCGTCAGCTAACCCGGTCGGCAGATGGAGAGGAGTGGGCTCTGCCCCCGACTTCCGGTCGCCATGCTTCCGTGGCCGCCTGCGCTCTGGTCGTGGCCGCTCTCGTGCTCGGCCCGTCAACGGCGGGGAACGCCGCCCCCAAGCCCACCGAGAAACAGCTCAAGGCGCAGCTGGCCGCGCTCGGCAAGCGGGTCGACAAGCTGATCGTCACCTACAACGCAAAGCGCGTCGCGGTCGCCAAGGCCAAGGCCGAGGAGAAGACGGCGCGCGAGCGGCTGAAGGCCGCCGAGACCGCGTTGACCGCGTCCGCGGGCCAGGTCGGCGACATCGCCCAGCTGCGCTACCAGGCGGGCAGCGGCCTCGGCATGATGCGGGAGGTCCTGGCCCCCGGCTTCGGCGGCGCGGCGATGCTGGAACAGCTCCAGGCCGAGCAGGCGGCGAAGATCGGCCAGTACACAGCCGCCCGCGACGACCGCAAGAAGGCCGCCGACGACGCGGCCGCGCTCACCGACCGCCTGCGCGAGGACGTCGTCGAGGTGACCTCGCAGCGCAAGGACGCCGAGCAGCTCATCGCCCAGATCAAGGACAAGCTGGACCGGCTCGTCCCCATCGCCCCCGGCAAGCGGGCGAACGGGTCGTGGGCTCCCGAGCTGCCCGCCGGCGGCGACAACATCACCCCGCGGACCCGGCTGATGCGCGCCGAGGTCAAGGACCACTTTCCGTTGCGCTTCCCCGTCGGCTGCTACCGCGCCGAGAACAGCGGGGAGCACCCTCTGGGCAGGGCGTGCGACTTCATGCTCAGCTCGGGCGGGGCGATGCCCTCGCCCGCCGGCGTCGCGATGGGCGAGCAGGTCGCCGCCTGGGCCATCAAGAACGGCGGCAAGCTGGGCGTGAAGTACGTGATCTACCGGCAGCGGATCTACAACCTGGGTTTCCCCGGCTGGCGCGCGATGGCGAACCGCGGCGGCATCACGGCCAACCACTTCGACCACGTGCACATCTCGATGTACTAGCGCCACGAGCCGATGTGCCGGCGCCGCGAGCCGTCCGGCCGCTCGGCTGAGGGTCCGGAGCGGGACGGCGGCGTCAGGGTACGGCATCACGGCGGCGCGGCGGAGTGAAACTTCCACTTCGACACAGGCCTGGAGGTGCGACTTCCGTGACCCGCCGCCCGGCCGGACCAGGCGGCCCGAGGGCTCAGCCGAGCCGGCCGAGCAGGCTCTTGGGAGCGACCAGCCGGTAGGCGTCGGTGACGATCTCGGCGATCTCATCCCAGTCGGCCGCCACGTCGAGATAGACGCCGAGCCAGCCCCTGTGACCCACGTAGGGCGGCCGGAAGAACCGGTCGGGCGCCTCCGCGACCAGGGCTTCCTGTACGCCGGGCGGGGCCGCGCACCAGAAGGCCAGGCGGTCGTCGTGGTGGTGGTCGGCGAACATCACGAAGGTCTTCTTGCCCCGGATGAACCATGTGGGCTCGCCGTGGCTCAGCCGCTCGCTGGTCTCGGGCAGCGCCAGGCAGAGCGCTCTGAGCCGTTCGAGCGCCTCCGGGGCCTCCAACGTCTCCACGCGACCCCCCTCTGAGCGGATCAGCCCGGCAGCCGGATGGGGTTGACGATGTCGGCGTAGATGAGCAAGGTGCCCATGGCCACCAGCATGAGCGCCACCGCGTACGTCAGCGGGAGCGCCTTGGCGATGTCCACATGACCCGGCATCGGCCGGCGGCGCACCCGGGCGTACCCGCGCTTGAACCCCTCCCACAGACCACCGGCGATCTGACCGCCGTCCAGCGGCAGCAGCGGGATCAGGTTGAACATGCCGACGGCGAGGTTGAACCCCGCGAGCAGCTGGATGAACCCGGCGATCTTGTTCTCCAGCGGGATGGCCGCGGCGGCGATCTGGCCGCCGAGGCGCCCGGCGCCGACGACGCTCTGCGGGCTGTCGAGGTCGCGCTCGGCGCCGCCGAAGGCCGCCTGCCATACCCCGACGAGCTTCTGGGGCATGTGCAGCAGCGCGTCGGCGCTGCGCTGGACCAGGTCCACCATGAAGCCGAAGACGTAGCCCGGCCCCTGCTTCTCCACGACGAAGACGGGGGTGATGCCGAGGAAACCGACGTTCTTGTCCAGCTTGGTGGGATCGTCGAGGGAGGGGCGGTCCTGCGCGATGAGGGTGGTGTTCAGCGTCATCGGCCTGCCGTCACGCTCGATGCCGATCGCGACCGGGCCGGCGCCGTGGGCGCGGATCAGCGCGGTGGCGTCCTCCCACGACCGCACCGGCTTGCCGCCGAACGACACGATCTTGTCGTTGGCCCGCAGGCCGGCGACCGCCGCGGGGGTGGGCCGGTGCGCCGGCGTGCACTGCCGGCCCTTCTCCTGCTCGGCCACGGTGATGACGCACTTGGAGACCTCGCCGACGGCGGGCTTGGGCACCGAGATGCCGAAGCCCATCAGGACGACCGCGAACAGCGCGAAGGCCAGCAGGAAGTTCATGGCGGGGCCGCCGGTGAAGATGACGACTCGCTGCCACCAGGGCTTGCGGTACAGGACGCGGTCGGCGTCGCCGGGCTTGACCTCCTCCAGCGATGCCTGCCGGGCGCTCTCGATGAGCCCTTGCCACGGGCCTGTGGACATGTTGCGCAGTTTGTTCGGATCGTCGGTGGGCCTCGGGGGCAGGGGGCCGATCATACGGATGTAGCCGCCCAGTGGAATCCACTTGAGGCCGTATTCGGTATCGCCCCGGCGGCGCGACCACAGGGTCGGCCCGAAACCGACCATGTACTGCGTCACCTTGACGCCGTAGTACTTGGCGGGCACCAGATGGCCCAACTCGTGGAGGGCAATGGACAAGGCCATCCCGACGAAGAAGATGAGAAACCCGGCCACGACGAGCCAGCTCATACGTGCTACCCCCACCTGCGGAGAAGATGCCTTCTGTTTGGATTGCCCCTTCCGAGCGTAACCGAACGCGCGAGGACTTCGGTCTCCCCCGGAATACAACTCTCAACGACCAAGCGTAGGAGTGACTTGCGCGCGGTGGAGCGAATCGGGAGACTGCATTGACGGTAAGCAATCATGTAGACACCGTGGGATATGAGCTGGCGAAGCATAATTTGCCGGATCTGTTCCAAGGCCCCAAGGGAGCACCTTGATACGCATCCTGGTTGCCGAACATCTCCCGCTCGTGCGGCGGGGCCTCGTGGCCTCGCTGAACGGCGAGAAAGATCTCATGGTGATCGCCGACGTCGCCTCCGGCGAATACATCGTGCCGGCAGCCATGGAGCTCGCGCCCGATGTGGCGGTGATCGACGTTGACCTTCCCGACGTCGACGGGCTCACCGCTGCCGCGCGCCTGCACCAGAAGGCCCCCCGCTGCAAGGTGGTCCTGCTGTCGGCCCGGCCGAACCCCGGGCAGGTGCGCCGGGCCTTCGCCGCCCACGCACTCGGCTTCCTGAGCACGAACGTCGCCCCCGAGCACCTGGCGGACGGCATCCGCCGGGTCGCCTCGGGACGCAAGGCCGTCGACTCCGACCTGGCCATCGCCGCCCTCACTTCGGCCGACAACCCCCTCACCCCTCGCGAGCAGGACGTTCTGCGCATCGCCGCGCAGGGGGCGTCCTCGAAGGAGATCGCCGCGAAGTTGTACCTCTCAGTGGGAACGGTCCGAAACCACCTGTCGCGCATCATCTGCAAGACGGGAGCGCGCAACCGCGCCGACGCGGTGCGCATCGCGGCGGAGACCGGCTGGCTCTGAGACCCGGGCCGCCATGGTCACGGCCGCCAGATGAGGATCAGCGCGCAGTCGTCGTTGTGCCCGGCCGACATGGAGTTGACCAGCGGCCGGGCGCCGTCGTGGAAGCCCGAGGGCACCAGGCGCTCGGCCTCGCCGAGCAGCCGGTCGAGCCCGGAGTCGATGTCGCGCCCCGGCTGCTCGATCAGGCCGTCGGTGTAGAGCATCAGCGCGTCGCCCTTGCGCAGCACGCCGCTGTCGGGCTCGCAGTGCAGATCGGGGACGACGCCCAGCACGACGCCCTTGGCGGCCGACACCTGCCAGGTGCCGGTGCCCGCGTCGAACTTGACCACCGGCGGGTGCCCGGCCGAGGTGATCTCGTAGGCGCCCGTCGACAGGTCGAGCCGCAGGTGGACGGCGGTGACGAACCCCTCGCCCTCGGGCTGGCGGTGCAGGTAGGCGTTGCAGGCGGGCAGGAAGGACTCGACCGAGCCGAGCAGCCCGCCGAAGGTGCCCGAGAGCATCAGGGCGCGGGTGCCCGCGTCGACCCCCTTGCCTGACACGTCGACCAGCGCGACCTCCAGGATGTCGCCGTGGCGCATGGAGACCAGGAAGTCGCCTCCGAAGGAGGAGCCGCCGGCCTGCTTGAGCACCACGCGGGAACCCCAGTCTTTGGCCGGCAGCGGCGGAAGCTCGCCCTGCCGCTTGAGCCGGTCTCTGAGTTCCAGCAGCATCACGTCGCCGCGCAGGCCCTGCACGCCGAGCTTGCCGCGGGTGCGCGCCATGAGAAAGGCCAGCACCGTCGTGAACCCGATGGTGACCAGCAGCCCGGGGCCCACGGAGCGCACGCCGAGCACGATGGCGATGTAGGACAGGGCCACGGCGACGGCCCCGACGAGGACGGCCAGGCTGCGCATGCGAAGCTGCAGGCCGCCGACCAGGGTGACCAGGATGAACAGGCTGGGCGAGAACCACTCGGTGGAGACCCGCGCGGCGAGGGCGCCGAGCAGCAGGGTGGAGACGCTCAGCGTGATGAGCAGGTTCCGATCACGCGCCAACGGTCCCCTCCGCAGGAATCGCACGATCCGCACCAGAAACGGGATGCGCACCAAGATCGCGCGGAGCCGCGGGGGGATCAACGGCGCCGGACGGGAAGTCATGATGCGCTCGACTCTATCTGCCCATCTGCCGTTTGGGCAGCCGACTTGACCAATACCTTGATCATTAAACGGGGATATTAGGTGGCCGATCCGGTTTGCCCGGTCATAACGTTGGCCAGGTGAACAGCGAACCAAGCGTGCGGCCGAGCACGGTCATCCGTCCGCTCGACGAGTCCGAGTGGCCCGCGTGGCTCGACGTGGACGAGGAGGCCTTCGCCGAGGACAACTCCCCCGGCCGGGCCGAGCGCTTCAAGGCGTCGATGGAGTTCGACCGCTCCCTCGGCGCCTTCGACGGCGACCTGCTGATCGGGGTCACCGCCGGGCTGACCTTCACCATGACCGTCCCCGGCGGGCCGAAGCCGGTCTGCGGCGTCACGGCGGTCGCGGTGCGGCCCTCCCACCGGCGCCGGGGCGTGCTGTCCTCCCTGATGCGGCGCCAGCTCACCGACCTGCACGAGGGCGGGGAGCCGGTCGCGGCGCTGTACGCGTCCGAGGCCGCCATCTACGGGCGGTTCGGCTACGGCAGGGCCACCGACAACCTGTTCTTCCGGATCCCGACCCGCGGGGCCGGTCTCGTCCCGCACGCGCCGGTCGACCCCTCCCTGCGACTGCGCCTGGTCCGGCCGCCCGCCGATGCGCGGGCCGACCTGCGGAAGGTCTTCGACGCCGTGCTCCCCACCCGCCCGGGCCTGTACGCCCGCAGCGACGCGAAGTGGGATCTGGTGCTGAACGACGACCCCGACTCGCGCCACGGGGCGAGTTCTCTACGCTGCGTGATCGCGGAGGACGACGCCGGGCCGCGCGGGTACGCCCTGTTCCGCGTCAGGTCGGGCTTCACCGACCATGACCTGCCCGACGGCGAGGTGCGGCTGTCGGAGCTGTTCGGCCTGGACCCCGCCGCCTACGCCCAGCTGTGGCGCCACCTGCTCGAGCGCGACCTGTGCGCGCGGGTGCAGGCCGCCAACCGCCCCGTCGACGACCCGATCATGCATCTGCTCGCCGAGCCCCGCCTGCTGCAGGCAGCGCACCTCGACGAGATGTGGGTGCGGCTGGTGGACGTCGACCGGGCCCTCGCCTCCCGCGCCTACGCCGCGCCGGTGGACGTGGTCCTGGACGTCCGGGACGCCGTCTGCCCGTGGAACGAGGGACGCTGGCGGCTGTCGGCGGACGCCGGCGAGGTCACCTGCGAGCGCACGAGCGAACCGGCCGACGTCGAACTGCCGGTCAGCGTGCTCGGCGCGGCCTACCTGGGCGGGCGCACGCTCGGCTCCTACCAGGCGGCGGGCATCGTCCGCGAGACCCGTCCCGGCTCGCTGCGCGCCCTTTCCGCCGCGATGGGCTGGGAGACCGCGCCGTGGGGCGGCCTGGTCTTCTGACGGGCGAGGCGCGGGACGCCGCGCTGACCTAGGGTGTGGGCATGGCACTGCAGAGCTTGCAGATCACCGCGATCACC
Organism: Sphaerisporangium sp. NPDC049457; assembly: GCF_055586705.1. Classification (NCBI taxonomy): domain Bacteria; kingdom Bacillati; phylum Actinomycetota; class Actinomycetes; order Streptosporangiales; family Streptosporangiaceae; genus Sphaerisporangium; species Sphaerisporangium sp. NPDC049457. The sequence goes on from NZ_JBVJHR010000025.1 coordinate 48,158, forward strand.
GCGATGCGGGCGCGCGACGTCTCGCGCCCCTCGACCGGCCAGCAGGAGGCCGCCGACCGCCGGCCCCTGCGCGACGAGATGCCCCGCAAGGCCGAGACCCCGCGCAAGAACGAGCCGGCGCGACGGCCCGAGCCCGCCCGCAAGAACGAGACGCGCCGCCGCAAGGACGGCTAGGGCTCACCGGAGCACCACGCCTCGAGTGAGCCGTCCGGCCCCACGGCGGGCTCCGGCCCCCAGGGCGCGCGCCGTCCGGCCCGTGGGCGGGCCGGCGGGCGGGTGGAGGGCGGTCAGCGGCCGGGCAGGGGCGGCGTCTCGCCGGTGGCCTCGTACGCCCCCATCTGGTCGATGCGGCGCTGGTGGCGCTGCTCGCCGGAGAACGGCGTGCTCAAGAAGACCTCGACGAAGCGCGTGGCCTCTTCGACGGAGTGCATGCGGGCGCCCAGGCTGATGACGTTGGCGTCGTTGTGCTGCCGGGCGAGCGAGGCGGTCTGCTCGCTCCACGCCAGCGCAGCGCGTACCCCCCGCACCTTGTTGGCGGCGATCTGCTCGCCGTTGCCCGACCCGCCGATCACGATGCCGAAGGCGCCGGGGTCGTTCACCACGCCCTCGGCCGCGCGCAGCACGAACGCCGGATAGTCGTCCTCGGCGTCGTACACGAACGGGCCGCCGTCGACGACGTCGTGACCGTGCTCCTTCAACCAGGAGACGAGGTGGTTCTTGAGTTCGTAGCCGGCGTGATCGGCGGCGATGTAGACGCGCACGTGCCCCATTGTCGCAGCACGGCTTCCCCGCGGTCCATCGGGCCGCGCCGTATGCCGATCACCTGTCTCCATCGGCGGCGATTCCGTTACAGTAATAGGCGGTTGACCAGATCACCCCTTACAGGAGAGCCTGATGCGAGAGATCCGCGTGATCGGGGACCCCGTCCTGCGCACGCCCGGCGAGCCGGTCACGTCCTTCGACCGCGACCTGCGGCGGCTGATCGACGAGATGATGGAGACCATGTACGCCGCCGACGGCGTCGGCCTGGCCGCGCCGCAGATCGGGGTGTCCAAGAGGCTCTTCGTGTACGACGCCAGCGGGCGCAAGGGTCACGTCGTCAATCCCGAGCTCACCGTCGACGACGCCGATGAGGTGCTGGACGAGGAGGGGTGCCTTTCGGTGCCCAGCCGCGACACCGGCAAGCCGCTGTACGCGCGCACGCCGCGCGCGGCGGGGGTGACCGTCCGCGGGTTCGACCGGCTCGGGCGGCCGGTGCGCGTGAAGGCCCGGGGCCTGCTGGCCCGGTGCTTCCAGCACGAGTTCGACCACCTCGACGGGATCATCTACGTCGACCGCCTGCCCAAGGACGCCGCCCGCGACATCCTGCTGCGCACCCACTAGCCGCCACGCGCCCGCCTCGGCGCTCCCGCGCCGGGGCGGGCGTCGCCTAGAAGCCTTCCGGCGCGTGGTCCTGAGGGCCGCGTCGCGCCGCCCTGGGCAGCGAGGCCAGCCACAGCAGGGGGCGGGCGACCAGACCCAGGCCGGCCAGGAACAGGGCCGCGACGACGACCCACTCGTTGGAGCCTCCGGGGCCGTACACGTGCCCGCGCCTGCCGGTGTCGAACGCCGGCGAGGTGGCGCCGGGCGTGAAGGTGCCGCGCTCGCTGCCGTAGAACCCGATCTCCTGCCGCACGTCCCTGCCGTCGCGCGAGCGGAACGTGCCCACCCACGTGCACTGCTCATGGCCCGGGTGCTGGATGCAGTCGAGCCGCCGGGCGGTGAAGGTGCCCGGGACGCCGTGGCCGCGCACGGCGGCGAGGGCCGGGCCGGCGTTCTGGACGGCGAGCAGCATGAGCAGCAGCCCGCCGAGCGCCAGCGCCATCTCGAACGCGCTGATGCGGCGCGCTCGGCGGACCGACGGCTTCACTCGCGACCGCCCTTCTCGCTAAAGCTGCAGGGACTTGACCTCGAGGTACTCCTCCAGGCCGAACTCACCGAGCTCTCGGCCGACGCCGGACTGCTTGTAACCGCCGAACGGAGCCGAGGTGTTGAACCGGCCGCCGTTGATCGCCACCTGGCCGGTGCGCAGCCTGCGCGCCACGGCCACGGCCTCCTCCTGTGTCGCCGCCCACACCGCGCCCGACAGCCCGTAGGGGGTACCGTTGGCGATGTCCACGGCCTCGTCGACGGAGGTGTAGGGGATGAGCGACAGCACGGGACCGAAGATCTCCTCCTGTTCGATCACCATGCCCGGCGCGACGCCGGCGAAAACGGTCGGCTCGACGTAAAAGCCGCGATCGCGCGGCCGGTCGCCGCCGCCCGCGACCAGCCGGGCGCCCTCCTCCTGCCCCCGGTTGAGGTAGTGGACCACGCGGTCGCGCTGCGCGGCGGACACCAGCGGGCCAAGGCGGGTGCCCTCGTCGAACGGGCCGCCGAGGGTGTAGGTGCCGGCGACGGCCGCCGCCTGGGCGACCGCCTCGTCGTACTGGTCGCGGTGCACGAGCATGCGGGTCAGCGCCGAGCAGGTCTGGCCGGAGTTGACGAACGCGCCCGCCACCCCGAGCTTCACGGCGGTCGCCAGGTCGGCGCCGGGGAGGATCACGTTGGCCGACTTGCCTCCGAGTTCCAGCGCGACGCGCTTGACCGTGTGGGATGCCAGCGCCGCGACGCGCCTGCCCGCCCGGGTGGAACCGGTGAAGGAGACCATGTCGACGTCCGGGTGGGAGGCGATCGCCTCTCCCACGACCGGCCCAGGGCCGCTGACCATGTTGAACACCCCGGCGGGCAGACCGGCGTCGTGCAGGATCTCGGCGAGGGCGTAGGCCGCGAGCGGCGCGACCTCGCTCGGCTTGAGCACGACGGTGCAGCCCGCGGCGAGCGCGGGCGCCACCTTGCAGACCACCTGGTGCAGGGGATAGTTCCAGGGGGTGATCGCGCCGACGACGCCGACCGGCTCTCGCAGGATCAGCGAGTTGCCGACGCGCGTCTCGGCCTCGCCCCGCTCCTCCGCCAGCCGGGCGTGGTCGGCGAGCACCGCGGCGGGCATCAGCGTCTGCACCTTGAGCGCGAACGCGTACGGCGAGCCCATGTCGGTGGCGATGGTGCGCGCCACCTGCTCGGCGCGATCTTTCAGCAGGTCGGCCGCCGCTTCGAGGATCTTCCCGCGCTCGGCGGCGGCGGTGGCCGACCATGACGGGAAGACGGCGCGGGCCGCGCTGACGGCGCGGTCGACGTCGGCGGGGGAGCCCGCGGGCACCCGGTCGATGACCTGCTCGGTCGACGGGTCGATGACGTCGACGCCCTCACCCGACGAGGAGGTTACCCAGGCTCCTTGCACGTAAAGGTGACGCATGACCCTCGATCCTCGCGCGCGGTCCATATGGCGGGCGGACGAGCCGCCGGACGGTGGGAATCACCGTCCGGCGGTCAAGACGGCCGTCACCGTGCTGCCGCGCGGTCGCCGCCATCCGGCCGCCGTCCTGTCTCTCAGTACGGTCAAGTTGGGCGAACGGATCGAGTTGACCATGCCTGTCAGCCGGGGCGCAACCCTCCGCACGCGACCGGTCACGGCCGGACCGCAGGTCAGCGGATCAGTCGAAGATCGGCGAACGGGTGCGCGAGCGCTTCAGTTCGAAGAAGCCGTCGGTGCCGGCGACCAGCAGCACGCCGTCCCACAGCTTCGCGGCCGCCTCGCCCTTGGGGGCCGGAGAGACCACCGGGCCGAAGAAGGCCACTCCCTCGACGGAGATGACCGGGGTGCCGACCTCCTGCCCGACCAGTTCGATGCCCTCGCGGTGGGAGCGGCGCACGGCCTCGTCGTACTCGGTGGAGTCGGCGGCGGACGCGAGCCCGCGGTCCAGGCCGACGGACTCCAGGGCGTCGGCGAGCAGCGCACGCACGGCGGCGACCGCGTCGAAGCCCTCCTCGCCCTCGTGTTGCTTGAGGCGGCCCTCGTTGTGGATGCGGGTGCCGATCGCGGTGTAGAGGTCGCCGACGACGTGCTGCCCGTACTTCTCTGCGGCGGCCTGTACGACCCGCACCGAGGCCATGGCGTCCTTGAGCATCTCGCGGTACTCGGCGGGGATGTCCTTGTCCTCGTTCAGCACGGCGAGGCTCATGATGTGCCAGCGGGGTTCGACGGGCCGGACCTCGCGCACCTCGAGCAGCCAGCGCGAGGTCATCCAGGCCCACGGGCAAAGAGGGTCGAACCAAAGATCGACTGGAGTCGGTTCAGTCATGGCCAGCTTCCTGATCGTGCTCGCGGGTTGACGTTCGATACACCTGCCAGCCCCAACCCGGCTCGCGGTATTCCCTATCCCTTGTACCCAGGTGGGAAATCATTTCGTCTCGTGCCCCTTATGCGACGCCTCCGGTGCCGCATCACGGAGCCCGGCGTGGCAGGATTCATGCATCCCTCTCGCGACGGAGCGAGGGAGAGTCGCGATGAGGAGCGGATGTGGCAGGCAATCTGACCCGTGACGAAGCCCGGGTGCGGGCTCGTCTGCTTGACGTGCGGTCCTACTCGGTCGAGCTCGACCTCACCGAGGGCGACGAGCGCTTCGAGAGCGTCACCACGGTCCGATTCTCCTGCGCCGAACCCGGCGCGACGACGTTCATCGAGCTGGCCGAGGCCAAGATCCGCAAGGCCGTCCTGAACGGCGCCGAGCTGGACGTGACGTCCTACGACGCCGAGACCGGCCGCCTGCCCCTGCCGGGCCTGGCCGCCGAGAACGAGCTGCTCGTCGACGCCGACTGCACCTACATGCGCACCGGCGAGGGCCTCACCCGGTTCGTCGACCCGCTCGACCAGAAGATCTACCTGCACTCGCAGTTCGAGACGGCCGACGCCCACCGCATGTACGCCTGCTTCGACCAGCCCGACCTGAAGGCGACCTTCGAGCTCGGCGTGCTGGCGCCGTCCGACTGGGAGATCATCTCCAACGCCGCGCCCGACTCGGTCGAGGAGCTCGACGAGCACCACGGCCGCCACGGCACGCTCCAGCGCGCCAAGCGCTGGCACTTCCCGCCGACCCCGGTGATGTCGACCTACATCACGGCCCTCATCGCCGGGCCGTACGCCGTCGTCCGCGACGAGCACGACGGCATCCCGCTCGGCGTCTTCTGCCGGGCCTCCCTGGCCGAGCACCTGGACGCCGGCAACATCTTCGAGGTCACCAAGCAGGGCTTCGACTTCTACCACCGCGTCTTCGGCACCCGTTACCCGTTCGGCAAGTACGACCAGGTGTTCGTGCCCGAGTTCAACGCCGGGGCCATGGAGAACGCCGGCGCCGTGACCTTCCTCGAGGACTACGTCTTCCGCTCCCGCGTCACCGACGCCGTGGTGGAGCGCCGCGCCGAGACGATCCTGCACGAGATGGCGCACATGTGGTTCGGCGACCTGGTCACCATGCGCTGGTGGGACGACCTGTGGCTGAACGAGTCCTTCGCCACCTACATGTCGGTGCTGTGCCAGGCGGAGGCCACCCGCTGGGGCCAGGGGGCGTGGACGACCTTCGCCAACGTGGAGAAGTCCTGGGCCTACCGCCAGGACCAACTGCCCTCCACCCACCCGATCGCCGCCGACATCCCCGACATGCAGGCCGTCGAGGTCAACTTCGACGGCATCACCTACGCCAAGGGCGCCTCGGTGCTCAAGCAGCTGGTGTCCTACGTCGGCCTGGACAACTTCCTGGCGGGCGTGCGCGACTACTTCGACGAGCACGCCTGGGGCAACACCGAGCTGAAGGACCTGTTGTCGGCCCTTGAGCGCACCTCCGGCCGCGACCTGTCCTCCTGGTCGAAGGAATGGCTGGAGACCGCCTGGGTCAACACGCTGCGGCCGTCGTTCACGGTGGACTCCGAGGGCCGCTTCCTGACCTTCGAGGTGCTCCAGGAGGCCCCGGCCGACTACCCGACCCTGCGTTCGCACCGCGTCGCCATCGGCCTGTACTCCCGGGCCGACGGCTCGCTCAAGCGGGTCAAGCGGGTCGAGCTCGACGTCGTCGGCGCCCGCACGGCCGTGCCCGAGCTGGTCGGCGAGACCCAGCCCGACCTGGTGCTGATCAACGACGACGACCTGACCTACGCCAAGATCCGGCTCGACGAGCGCTCGCTGCGCACGCTGGTCGACGGCGGCATCGCCGGCTTCGCCGAGTCGCTGCCGCGCGCGCTCAGCTGGTCGGCCGCCTGGGACATGGCCCGGGACGCCGAGATGGCCACGCGCGACTACGTCCGGCTGGTCACCTCCAACGTCCACGCGATCGCCGACATCACCGTCCTGCAGACGGTGCTGCGCCAGGCGCGGCTGGCCGTCCAGCAGTACGCCGACCCTGCGTGGCGCGCCGACGGCCTGGCCGAGCTCTCCTCGGCCCTGCGCCGCCTGATCGCCTCGGCCGAGCCGGGCTCCGACCACCAGCTCGCCTATGTCAACGCCTTCACCGCCGTGGCCACCACCACCGAGGACCTCGCCTTCGTCAAGGGCATCCTCGACGGCACCTCGGGCCTTGACGGCCTGACCGTGGACGCCGAACTGCGCTGGACGCTGACGCACGCGCTGGCCTCGGGCGGGGCGCTGTCCGGCGACGACATCGCGGCCGAGCTGCGGCGCGACCCGTCGGCCAGGGGCGAGCAGTCGGCGGCGCTGTGCAAGGCGGCGATCCCGACCGCCGAGGGCAAGGCCGACGCGTGGGCCTCGATCACCGGCGGCACGCTGAGCGGCGCGGTGCTGCGCGCCACGATCGTCGGGTTCATGGACCCCCACCACGTCGATCTGCTCCAGCCCTACGGCGAGCGGTTCTTCCAGGAGGTCGGCCGCATCTACAAGAGCTGGCCGTCCGACAGCGCCCAGCGGTTCGCCATGGGGTGCTACCCGGCGCTGCTCATCGCGCCCGAGACCGTGGCCAGGACCCAGGACTACATCTCCTCCTCCCAGCCGGTCCCGGCGCTGCGGCGCCTGCTGCTCGAGGGCGCCGACTCCATCAGCCGGGCCCTGCGCGCCCGCGCCAAGGACGCCTCGGCCGCCTGACCCGCCGGTCACCAGGGCCCGCCGCCCGGCGGGCCCTCCCATTCTGAGGTGCACCCTCCTCGAGCCCGGCCCGCCTGGCGGCCAAGTCCGGTTGGACGCCCAGGCGGGCCGGTCCGCGTCCGCCGCCGCCCGGCTCGTCCATGACCTGCCGTCCTGGGCCTGCGGTGTGAACGGCGACGACAATGATCGCCGGTAACGTGAGAGGGTGTCCGGGTGGACGCGCCCCCTGCCCCTCTCTACCCGCTCGCCCCGCTCGACCTGCTCACCGCGCTCGCCCGGCGGTACGCCTTCGGCGACCTCGGCGACCTCGCTCCCCTGGTGATGCGGGAGGCCGGTGCGATCCCCGCGTTGTGCGAGTTCGGCCAGCGCCTGCTCACCCTGGACGCCGAGGACTTCGCCACCGAAGTGGACGCCAAGGCCGTTCCCGGCTCGCTGCGGCGCCGCGCGCGCGAGTGCCACATGCCGCAGACCCCGCGCGAGCAGCCGCGCGGGGCGCTGTCGTCGCTGCGGCCCGCGTACGAGCTGCTGCTGGAGGTCATCCAGGTCCACTGGCAGCGGCGCGAGCTCAGTTCGGTGATGTCGGCGCTGCACATCGCCGGCGAGTACCTGCCGCTCCTCGCCTTCGAGCCGGTGCTCGGGCACGCGGGCGACCCCGCCCGCTGGCCTGAGGGCCTGCGGGCCGAGGGCAGCCGGTTCGGCGTGATCGGCGACCGCGAGTGCGACCACACCAAGCCCGAGAAGTCCGCCGCCGAGCGCACGCTGCGGGTCTCCCGTGAGCCGGGCGAGGGCTGGCGGGCGTACTTCGACCGGCAGCACAGCCAGCTCTCCGGCGCCATGGCCACCTGCGTCGCCAAGTGCCGCAGGCCGTGTACGGCCATGGACTGGATCCCGGCGGAGGTCCGCGAGAGCCTGTCGCAACGGTGCAAGGTGGCGCTCACGTTCGCCGAGACCCCGCTGATCCGGCTGCGGCACGCCGCGCCCGTCGGCCACGGGTTCGGCGTCCCGTCGCCGGAGGAGGTGCTGGACGCCTGGGCGCGCAGCCGCGTCCACCTGGACAAGAACGACGTCGGCCACGAGGCCGCCCGGGACGACGGCTTCCCGCTGCCCGGCCTGCCGAGCCTGTTCTCGGCGGTGGCGGCCGCGCCGATCGCCCCCGCGACGCTGCTCGCGGACGTGGCGGCCCACCTGGTCGCGCTGATCGGCGGACCGGTGCTGCGCGAGGCCCGCGTCTGAGGGCAGGCCCCGCGGCTCGGACGGCCTCGGGCGGCGGCCCGCCGTCGAGCCGCCGTCCCCAGGTCACCAGATCTCAGGGCGGCGGTCCGCCCAGAAGCCGCCCACCGCGGCCTCCACCTGGGCCGACAGGGAGATGAGCGTGGCCTCGCCGCCGAAGCGGCCGGCGAGCATCACGCCGATGGGCAGACCCGCGTCGGTCCAGTGCAGGGGGAGGTTGACCGCCGGCTGGCCGCTGATGTTGTACGGCGCGGCGAACGGCGCGAACCGCTCCATGCGGTGGAAGGTCTCCTCAGGGTCCTCGACGTCCTCGAACCAGCCCACCGGCACGGGCGGCTGGGTGACGGTCGGGCTCAAGATCGCGTCGTAGTCGTTCATCACCAGGAACGCGAAGCGGGTCGCGGTCTGCAGCGTCGCCTGGGCCTGCAGGAAGACGGGGGCAGGGGTGGCGAAGCCCCGCTCGCGCAGCCATCTGGTCAGGGGCCGCAGCTTGGGCTCCATGGACGGATCGACCGGGTGCATGCAGGAGAAGCAGAACCACAGCCGCTCGAACTCGCCGAGGATGGAGCCGTCGAAGGCGGGCGGCATGTCGACGACCTCGTGACCGAGCGACTCCAGCAGCGCCGAGGCCTTCTCGTAGGCGGCCATGACGTCCGGGTGCACCTCGGCGCCCGGCACGGCGGGGGTGGCGCTCCTGCCGATGCGCAGCCGTCCGGGCTCGCGGGTGACGGCCTCCACGAAGCCCACCGGGGAGGGCGGCGCGACGTACAGGTCACCCGGCTGGTTGTGCGCCATCACCTCCAGCAGCGCGGCCGCGTCGGCGACCGTGCGGGTGATCGGCCCGTTGGTGGACAGACCGGCCAGGTCGGGGATGATCGGCGCGAACGAGATGCGCCCCCGGGTGGGCTTGATGCCGTACAGGCCGCACACCGAGGCGGGGATGCGGATGGAGCCCGCACCGTCGCTGCCCTGCGCCGCGGGCGCGAGCCCCGCCGCGACCGCGGCCGCCGCTCCCCCGCTCGAACCACCGGCCGAGCGGGTCAGGTCCCAGGGCGTGCGCGAGGGGGCCGACACGTCGGTCTCGGTGTAGCAGGGCAGCCCGAACTCGGGGGTGGCGGTCTTGCCGAGCATGATCGTGCCGGCCTCGCGCAGCCGTTCGACCACGCTGTCGTCCACGGGCGCCACGAAGCCCTCGTAGGTGGCCGAGCCGAAGCGTATCGGCACGTCCTTGACGAGGTTCAGGTCCTTGATCGGGATGGGCACGCCGAGCAGCGCGGGCAGGTCGGCGCCCGACAGGACCCGGGCCTCGGCCTGGCGGGCCTCCTCCAGAGCGCGTTCGGGGGTCGGCGTGACGAAGGCCCCGACCTGGGGGTCGAGCCGCTCGACGCGCTCAAGGTAGTGCTCGGTGATCTCGACGGGGGACAGCTCCCGGGCGCGGACGGCCGCGGCCTGCTCCAGGGCTGTAAGATCATGTATGTGCGCCACGCTACTGCACAGTAGGGCCTGTGACCACGAGATATCCAGCACGAGGTATCCAGAAGGAAGAGAAGTAGATACCCGTCCTTCCGCCCTACAATGCGGGAACACGGGGCCACAAAAATGTGAACTAGCCAACACTAGGCACACCCTTGGGCGTCAACTACCGTGAGTTACGTGGATTCCGGTCTAGAACCCGATGACGGTCACAATACGTCACCCATCTGGGTGAGTGACCGCCCCTCGCAGCCGAGATCTCGGCCCGCCGCCCCGGAGGAGACTTACGCTCCGGTCGGCCGCGCGTCGCTGCTCGGCATGCTTCAGCAGCCCAGATACCGGCATCTGCGCCTTCGCGCGCTGATCGCGGCCGGCGCGGGGCTGCTGGTCGGCATCCCGCTGTGGAGCTGGCGGCTCGGCCTCGCCGCGGCGATCATCGCCGCCATCGCCGACACGGTGTACCGCGCGCGGACGACCTCCACGGTGCCGCCCTGGCGCCGGGCGTCGGCCGCCGAGCGGCGCACCGAGGCCCAGCTCAGGAAGCTTGAGAGGAACGGCTATCTGACGCTGCACGCCCGGGCGATCCCGCACAGCGACGCGCAGATCGACCATCTGGTCGTCGGCCCGACCGGGGTGTACGCCGTCGACTCCGAGAAGTGGGACAAGCGGCTGCCGGTGCGGGTGCAGTCCCACCGCAAGCTGTTCCATGGGCCGTTCAACCAGAAGCCCCGGCTCGACGAGGCGCGCTGGGAGGCCTCCCAGGCCAGCGAGCTCATCACCAAGGCGCTCGGCCGCGAGATCACCGTGGTGCCGTCCCTGGCCATCTACGGGCCCGCGATTCCGTGGAAGATCCTCAACATCCGCGAGGTCGACGTCTTCGACGGCTCCCGCGTGCGTAAGTGGATCACCAACCGTGAGCGTTCGCTGACCGGCGAAGAGGTCGAGGACATCTACGCCGTCGCGGCAGAGGTCCTGCCCCCGCGTTACCCCGAATAGCCGACCGTCGCGAAGGTCCTTCGGGATTCCCGTCCCTGTTCCACCACTGCCCCCGGGGATCCCGAAGGACCTTGTGACGTCCATGCCCCCTCCCGTTCCGGCCCCGTTCCGTCCCCGTTCTGTCCACGCTGTGGACCGTGGGTCTCGCCAGGCGGGCGATGGCCGTACCATTTGAAGACTCAGCAGTCGTCGGATGGGAGAACGGTCATGCCGGCCCTCAGATCTCGCACGGTCACTCACGGCAGGAACATGGCGGGCGCTCGTGCCCTGCTCCGGGCCACGGGTGTAGCCGGGGGGGACTTCGGCAAGCCGATCATCGCGGTGGCCAACAGCTTCACCCAGTTCGTCCCCGGTCACGTCCATCTGCGCGAGGTGGCCGAGGTCGTGGCCGGCGGCATCCGCGAGGCGGGGGCGATTCCGCGCGAGTTCAACACCATCGCGGTGGACGACGGCATCGCCATGGGCCACGGAGGCATGCTCTACTCCCTGCCTTCGCGCGAGCTGATCGCCGACGCCGTCGAATACATGGTCAACGCCCACTGCGCCGACGCGCTGGTCTGCGTCTCCAACTGCGACAAGATCACCCCGGGCATGCTGCTGGCCGCGTTGCGGCTGAACATCCCGACGGTCTTCGTCTCCGGCGGCCCCATGGAGGCCGGCAAGACGCCCGGCCGCAAGCTCGACCTCATCGACCCGATGATCGCCGCGGCCGACGAGAGCGTCTCCGACGCCGAGCTGCTCGAGATGGAGGAGAACGCCTGCCCGACCTGCGGCTCGTGCAGCGGCATGTTCACCGCCAACTCGATGAACTGCCTCACCGAGGCCATCGGCCTGGCCCTGCCGGGCAACGGCACCACGCTGGCCACCCACCAGGCCCGCAAGGCGCTGTTCGAGCAGGCCGGGCGCCAGGTCGTCGAGATCACCAAGCGCTACTACGAGGGCGACGACGAGTCGGTGCTGCCGCGCAACATCGCCACCCGCGACGCGTTCGAGAACGCCATGGCGCTCGACGTGGCCATGGGCGGCTCCACCAACACGATCCTCCACCTGCTCGCGGCGGCCCGCGAGGCCGGCGTCGACTTCGGCCTGAAAGAGATCAACGAGCTGTCGCTGCGGGTGCCGTGCCTGTGCAAGGTCGCGCCCGCCACCGCCAAGTACCACGTGGAGGACGTCCACCGCGCCGGCGGCATCCCGGCGATCCTCGGCGAGCTCGACCGGGCGGGGCTGCTCCACCGCGACACCCACAGCATCCACGCGAGCTCTCTCACCGACTTCCTGTCCGCCTGGGATCCCGCGTCGCCCACCGTGTCGCAGGAGGCCCTGGAGCTCTGGCACGCCGCGCCCGGCAACGTCCGCACCGTGAAGGCCTACTCCCAGAACGCCCGGTGGGAGTCCCTCGACCTCGACCGCGCCGAGGGCTGCATCCGCGACTTCGAGCACGCCTACACCCGCGACGGCGGCCTGGCCGTGCTGTACGGCAACCTCGCTCCTGAGGGGGCCATCGTCAAGACCGCCGGCGTCGACGAGTCGATCTGGCGCTTCAGCGGCCCCGCCGTGGTGTTCGAGTCACAGGAGGACGCCTCCGAGGGCATCCTGGGCAACAAGGTCAAGGCCGGCGACGTCGTGGTCATCCGCTACGAGGGCCCCAAGGGCGGCCCCGGCATGCAGGAGATGCTCTACCCGACGAGCTTCCTGAAGGGCAAGGGGCTCGGCAAGGCGTGCGCGCTGATCACCGACGGCCGCTTCTCCGGGGGCACCTCTGGCCTGTCGATCGGGCACGCCTCTCCCGAGGCGGCGGAGGGCGGCATCATCGCGCTGGTCGAGGACGGCGACCTCATCGAGATCGACATCCCGGGCCGGGGCATCGAGCTGAAGGTCTCCGAGGCCGACCTCGCGGCGCGCCGCGAGCGGCTGCTGGCCGATCTCGGCCGATACCGCCCTCGCGACCGCGAGCGTCCGGTGAGCGCGGCGCTGCAGGCCTACGCCGCCCTGACCACCTCCGCCTCCACCGGAGCCTCCCGCGACCTGTCCCAGCTCTCGCAGCACTGAGCACCACGCTGAGCATCACACCGGGCGAAGAACGGCGCCCGGCGAAGGCGAGCGGTCACCGCACTCGCAGGCATGTGCTCGAAGGGAAGCCGGCCCTCACCGGAAGGTAAACAACAGTCACCTTCCGGAGGGCCGGAACAAGATCTGGTGTTCGAAAAATGTCGGTGTCGAGACGTAGTCTGGACGCATGGCCAACGTCACCACGCCCCCTCTGACGACCGCCGAAATCGCCGCTCTCGCCCTGTCCCTCGCCCATCTCGGCGAGGGACCGCAAGCGCTGACCGCCCGTCGCGGGCTGCGCCGCGTGTTCGAAAACCTCGACCTCGGCGACGAGGTCATCGCGACGACCCTCGACACCCTGACCACGCCGCTGCCGCCCGAGGTCGCCAGGCGCGCCCGCACGATCGCGGGCGCGGTGACCAGTCGGCAGGTGATCCGCCTGCACTACCGCGACGCGTCCGGCCGGGTGACCTCCCGTGACGTCGAGCCCGTCACCTGCCTCGTCCACCGCGACCATTGGTATCTCGTGGGGTGGTGCCGCACCAAGGTCGGCATCCGCGCGTTCCGGTTCGACCGCATCGTCGCGGTGGAGCCGACCCTGGTGCCCGCCCGGCCGCACCGCGCCGAACGCTACCTGCCGTTCCAGCGCAGAACCGCTCCCGACCGGCGTCCCGCCCGCGCCGTCACCCCGTTGACCACCCGCCGCCCCGCCTGACCCTCAAGGCCGCCACGGGTGGGGTGAGGGTCAGCCGCAGCAACCGCCGCCGCAGCAGCCTCCCCCGCCGCCACCCGTGGCGCGGGGCGCGGCGGCGCCGCCGGTGACGGCGACCGTCGACAGCAGCTTCACCGTGTCGTCGTGGCCCTCAGGGCAGACCGCGGTGTCGCCCGCTGCTGACATGGGCCGGGAAAGCTCGAAGGTCGAACCGCAGGCGCGGCATCGATAGTCATAACGCGGCATGCCTAAAGGGTACGACGTCGCCCGGCCGGCATGCGGAGACCTGGTCCGACAAAGGCAGGTCCGCTCCTCAGCCGGGCCCCGGATCGTCATCGCCGGTCTGGGTCGTGACCGCCGAGGACGGTCAGGCGGCGTTCTCCGTCAGGTAGGGCGCCCATTGGGGGTCGCCGTCGAGTTGTGCGCCGATGAGCCGCCAGTGGACGCCTCGGGGCACCACCGGAGCCACGCGCAGCGTCCAGCCGATCTCCTCAAGGAGCCGGTCGGCCTTGCGGTGGTTGCAGGTCATGCACGAGGCGACGCAGTTCTCCCAGGTGTGCGACCCGCCGCGAGAGCGCGGGAGCACGTGGTCGATGGTCTCGGCCCGCTGGCCGCAGTAGGCACAGCGGTAGTCGTCCCTGCGCATCAGCGCGGCCCGGGTCAGCGGGATACGAGAACGATAAGGAATACGTACATATCGCCGAAGCCGGATGACCGATGGCACGTCGACCGTGCGCGAGGCCGAGCGGAGCACGGCGCCCCGGCCATCGCGATGGACGACGTCGGCCTTCTCCCTGATCACGAGCACCACGGCTCGATGCAGGTTGAGGGTGGTGAGCGGTTCGAACGTGGCGTTCAGCAGCAGCACCTGGCGCATCAGCGGGCCTTCCCCGCTGCGAGCGCCCCCATCGGTTGGGATGTGCCGCGGCACATCCCGGCTTGCGGCCCGTCGTCTTGGGCTCCGGATGCTTCCGTCACGTGCACCTCCGCCGGACGGCCCAGCGGATGGGTTCCACGGCACCGCCCTTCAGCAAGTGTGGCCTCTCGGTCGACTCTCCCGCCACCCCAATTAACGGTCGTGTCTTCCAGACCCCGCCTCCCGGTTTATGTCCGGCTCACCCCGCTAAGCAAACCTATTAACGAAAGATCTCTACAGATCGGCGAACATCCGTCATATCCGTCACCAGGCCACGAGACCGGAATCGATGGCTCACGTCGGGTAACCGGTTGCCATAGGCTCGGCTCCATGACCCGAATGCCGTACCCGAAGGCACGCCGTGACGACGTGGTCGACGATTACCACGGCACGCCGGTGCCCGACCCATACCGCTGGCTGGAAGACGCCGAGCAGCCCGAGGTCAAAGAGTGGCTCGACGCCCAGGGCGAGCTGTTCGGCGAGACGATGGCCTCGTCACCCAGGCGGGGCGCGTTCCGCGACCGCCTGGCCGAGCTCGTGCGCTCGGGCACCGTCGGCGCCCCGGTGTGGCGCGGTGAGCGGAGCTTCTTCATGCGCCGCACCCCCGACCAGGAGCACGCCGTGCTCTACACGGTCGACCCCGCCGGGGAGGAGCACGTCCTGCTCGACCCCATGGCGATGGATCCGTCCGGTCTGACCACCGTCGACTCCTGGCAGCCGGACAAGGAAGGCCGGCGGCTGGCCTACCAGATCTCGGTCGGCGGCGACGAGGAGTCCAGGCTGCACGTCATCGACGTCGTCTCGGGCGAGCGGGTGGACGGGCCGATCGACCGGTGCCGCTACTCCCCCATCGCCTGGCTGCCCGGCGGGGAGGCGTTCTACTACGTGCGCCGGCTCGCGCCCGGCCAGGTGCCCGAGGGCGAGGAGCAGTTCCACCGCCGGGTCTACCTGCACCGCCTCGGCACGCCGACCGAGCAGGACGTCATGGTCCTCGGCGAGGGGCTGGAGAAGACGAACTACTACAGCGTCGGGGTGTCCAAGGACGGCCGCTGGCTGACCATCTCGGCCTCCCGGGGCACTGCTCCGCGCAACGACCTGTGGACGGCCGACCTGTCGGCCTCGTCGATCGACTCCCCGGAGCTGACCGTCGTCCAGCAGGACGTGGACGCGCAGACCAGCCTGCTGTACGGCCGCGACGGGCGCCTGTACGTCTTCACCGACCGCGACGCCCCTCGCGCCCGCGTCTGCGTGACCTCTCCGGAGGAGATCGGCTACGAGAGCTGGCGCGACCTCATCCCCGAGGACCCCGAGGCGGTGATGTCCGACTTCGCCATCCTGGACGACCTGGAGCACCCGGTGATGCTGGTCGGCTGGACCCGGCACGCCGTCAGCGAGATCACCGTGCACGACCTGGCCACCGGCGCCAAGGTCGGCCAGGTGCCCACTCCCGGGCTCGGCACGATCGGCGGCATCCACGAGCGGCCCGAGGGCGGCTACGAGGCGTGGTTCGGCTACACCGACAACACCACTCCGACGAGCATCCTTCGCTACAACGCCCGCACGGGCCAGACCACACTCTGGGCGGCCTCGCCCGGAGCCGTGGAGATCCCGGAGGTGAACACCGAGCAGGTCGTCTACCGGTCGGCCGACGGCACCGAGGTCCACATGATCGTGGTGTCCAAGCCCGGCGACGGGCCCCGGCCGACGATCCTGTACGGCTACGGCGGGTTCGGCCTGCCCATGACGCCGGGCTTCTCCGTCGCGACGCTGGCATGGGTCGAGGCCGGCGGCGTCTACGCGGTCGCGCAGCTCCGCGGCGGCGGCGAGCAGGGCGAGGAGTGGCACCGCGCGGGCATGCTCGGCCACAAGCAGAACGTCTTCGACGACCTGCACGCCGCCGCCGAGCATCTGATCGCCACGGGCGTCACCACCTCCGAGCAGCTCGCGATCTCCGGCGGGTCCAACGGCGGCCTGCTGGTCGGCGCCGCGCTGACGCAGCGCCCCGAGCTGTACGCGGCGGTGGCCTGCGCGGCCCCGCTGCTGGACATGGTGCGGTACGAGAAGTTCGGCCTCGGGGCCACGTGGAACGTCGAGTACGGCACGGCGGACGACCCCGAGCAGTTCTCCTGGCTGTGGGGCTACTCCCCCTACCACCACGTCCGCGAGGGCGTACGCTACCCGGCGACGCTGTTCATGGTCTTCGGTTCCGACACCCGCGTGCACCCGCTGCACGCGTGGAAGATGTGCGCCGCGCTCCAGCACGCCCAGACGGCCGACGACCGGCCCATCCTGCTGCGCAACGAGAGCGAGGTGGGGCACGGGGCCCGCGCGGTCAGCCGCTCGGTGGAGCTCATGGCCGACCAGCTCGCCTTCCTCGCCCAGCACACCGGCCTGACCATCTGAGTGCGGCCGGGGTCGGGACTCAGCGTCCGCCGCCGGAGCTCTCCGTCGCCGTGGGACGGCCCCGCCGTCCCACGGCCCGCCCTGCGCCGCACAGCGCCCCCGTTTCACGGTGCCGGGTCACGCCGTGGCGGGTCACCGTGCCGGGTAACGCCGTGGCGCGGGTCGTCCTCCCGGAGGGCGGCCCCGCGGAGGCGCCCCTCTCAGCGGGGGAAGACGATGGTCTTGTGGCCGTCGAGCAGCACCCGCTGCTGGGCGTGCCACCGCACGGCGCGGGCCAGCGCCAGGCACTCGACGTCGCGGCCCATGGCGGCCAGGTCTTCCGGCGAGTGGGTGTGGTTGACCCGGGCGACCTCCTGCTCGATGATCGGGCCCTCGTCGAGGGCGGCCGTCACGTAGTGCGCGGTGGCGCCGATGAGCTTCACCCCGCGCGCGTGGGCCTGGTGGTAGGGCTTGGCGCCCTTGAACGACGGCAGGAACGAGTGGTGGATGTTGATCACCTTGCCGGAGAGCTTGGAGCACAGGTCTTCTGAGAGCACCTGCATGTAGCGGGCGAGCACGACCAGCTCGGCGCGATAGTGCTCGACGAGCGTGAGGACCTCGGCCTCCTGCCGCTGCTTGGTCTCCGGCGTCACCGGCAGGTGATGGTAGTCGATGCCGTACGACTGGGTGAGCGGGCGCAGGTCGGGATGGTTGGACACGACGGCGACGATCTCGATGTCGAGCAGCCCTGAGCGCACCCGGTAGAGCAGGTCGTTGAGGCAGTGGCCGAGCTTGCTCACCATGACCAGCACCCGCGGCTTGACCGCGAGGTCGTGCAGCCGGAAATCCATCGCCAGGTCGGGCGCGAGCCCGGCGAAGGCGGCGCGCAGTTCGTCCTCGGCGAGGTCGGAGGTGAACTGGACGCGCATGAAGAAGCGCCCGGCGCCCCGGTCGCCGAACTGCTGGCTCTCGGTGATGTTGCACCCGCGCGCGGCCAGCAGCCCGGAGACGGCCGCGACGACCCCGGGCCTGTCGGGGCAGGACAGCGTCAGAACATACTCGGAGATCATCGCGCCACTCACCTCTTCGCTCACGTGGAGGCAGATTATCGCTCCGAGCCGTCGTCGCCGGGCCATCTTCCACAGGTCCCGCCCGGCGGCCTGTCCGGCACGGGCGTGCCAAGGTCACGGCGTCCGGCGATACCGACCTACATGTCCCGGTATAGCCGACATCAACCCGCATTACGGTCGACCGACGCTAAGGTGACGCAAACCCGCGCTCGGTCTTGCCCGCCGTTGACCTGGGACTTCATACCCTTTATGACGTGAAATGGGTCGACAGCAGGGGATTTACGGTCGAGGCGCTGGTCGTCGGCAACCAGCCCTGCCTTCGCGTGCGCAAGGGGCGCCAGTACGTGGCCTACTACCCTGACGTCGCGGAACTGGCCCGGCACCTGGATCTGACCGACCTGGTCGTCACCGCCGAATGACCACCGCCTGATCGCCCACGGACGCCGCATGCCCGTGGTGCCGCCGCCGGCCCGCCCGGGCGGGGCGTACAGTGGCGCCCGAGGAGCGGAAGGAGCCGGCGGGTGCTTAAGTGGGACGAGTTGTCACCTGGGGAGAAGCGCGCGGCCGTCGCCCTGGCGGCCATGTTGCCCGGTTACATCAACGCCGTGTTCGTCGCCGAGCATCTGGCCGAGGCCATCGCCTGGCAGCGCGGCGAGCTGACCGACGAGCAGCTCATGGAACGCACCGGCTGGGCCTTCAACGCGACCCCCGAGCAGTACGCCGACATGGCGATGCGGTCCGCCCGGCGGGCGGGGGTCGACCCGGTGGAGTGGCTCGACGCGATGAAGGGCGCCTACGAAGAGCAGCGTGCCATCGCGGCCGAGCTGCAGGAGCAGAGCGTCCAGCGGGCCGCCGGCCGCCCGGACGAGTTCTGGGAGATCGTCAACGCCAACAGCTGGCCGGACGATTTGCAGGGTCCGGACGATCTCGCCGGGCCCGATGATCTGCACGGGCCCAAGGACGGCCGGTCCTAGGCGCCGGCCCGATGATCAGCGACCGTCCCGCCGCTCGCGTCGTCTGCGTGGACGGCGGGGGCAGGGTGTTGTTGCTGCGCTGGCACGACCCGGTCGGCGGCGTGGTGTTCTGGGAGCCGCCGGGCGGCGGCATCGACGCAGGCGAGACCCCGCTGGAGGCCGCGCGGCGCGAGCTGGCCGAGGAGACCGGCCTGCCGGGCGACGCCGTGATCGACATGTGGGTCCCCGTGGAGCGCGACTACCACTGGCTGGGCGTCCACTACGCGAAGGTCGAACCGTTCTACCTCGCGCGCTTCGCCGCCACCCCCGGCGTTGTGCCGGCCACGCTGACCAGCGAGGAACAGGACACCTTCCTCGGGTACGGCTGGTTCACCCCGGCCGAGCTCGCCGCGCTGCCCGACCCGGTCGAGCCCCCCGCCCTCGCGGAAGTGGTCGCCCTGCTGACCGGCCTCCCCTACCCGCGATGAGACTCGGCCGCCGGCCGGACATGGACGCGCGCGTCGCCGGGAGCCCTCAGACGCGGCCGTCAGGACCCGCTGAGGGCCGCCTGGACATCTCGCCGAAGTCGGGACATCGGCCGGTCAGGACTCGCTGAGGGCCTTGAGGATGTCGGCGTCCTCCGGATCGAGGTCGTGGGCGCGCCGCAGGTCGCGCACGGCCTCGGCGGGCCGTCCGAGGTCCCTGAGCGCGACCGCCCGGTTGTAGTAGAGCGCGGCGTCCTCCCCCAGTTCTATGGCCGTGGTGAGGTCGGCCACGGCGCCCTCGACGTCCCCCGTCTCGTGCCGCACGATCGCCCGGTTCGCCCAGGCGGAGGCGAGGCGCGGGGCGCCTGAGACGGCCAGGTCGAAGGCCGCCATGGCCTCCTCGCGCCGCCCCGCCGCGGCCTCCAGCTGCCCGAGGACGCACGACAGGTGCGGGTTGCCCGGGGCCAGCGCCAGACCCGCCGTCACGTCGGCGCGCGCCTGCTCGTCCAGGCCGAGCTGGACGAGCAGCCCTGCCCGGTTGATGTAGGCGTCCAGGTAGGCGGGGTCGAGCTCCAGTACGTGGTCGAGGTCGGCTCTCGCCCCCTGGAGGTCTCCGGTGGCGATGCGGAGCTGCGCGCGGTTGTAGTACCCCTCGGGGAGGGGCGGGCTGAGCCGGATCGCCTCGTCGTAGTCGGCCAGCGCCGCGTCCGGGCGGCCCATCCGGTAGAGCAGGTTGCCGCGGTCGAGGCGGTGGTCGGGGTAGGCGGGGTCGATGGCGACCGCGGCGTCCATGTCGGCCAGCGCCTCCACCGGCCGCCCCAGCATCGCCAGGAGCTGCGCGCGGTTGGCGCGCAGCACCATGCGGTGGATCGGGTGCCTGCCCGGCGGCAGGTCGCGCTCGGCCAGCTCGATGGCCTCCTCCACCAGTGTGAGCGCTTGGTCGGCGCGGCCGGAGCGCATCTCGATCAGCGCCTTGCCGTTGAGGTCGAAGCCGAGTTTGAACGCGCGCACGGCCCGGTCGGGCAGCAGGCTGGAGATCGCGATGGCCTCGTTGACCCAGCCCCGGGCGCGGCCGAGGTCGCGCTGGGCAGGGTCGGGATGGCGGGCGTCGAGCATCGCCGTGCCGTACGCCGAGGCGGAGTGCACCTCGGGGTCCGCGCTGGCGCGGCGGGCCTGGTCGTACAGATCGCGCGCCTGGTCCCTGCGTCCCAGGCCCGCCAGGGCCGTCGCCGCGCCGTGCAGGAGGTTCCACCAGCGCGGCCCGCCCGGCTCGGCGAGCCGCAGGCCGCGCTCGCCGAGGTCGGCGGCGGCGTCGAGGAAGCCTTCCCGCATGCAGTGGTCGAGCGCCGCCCAGAGGGCCTCCACGCCGGCTCCCCGTGGATCGCCGCCGTGCTCGCGGTGGTAGGGGACGGCGCCCAGGGACCACGACGCGCGCCCGGTGGCGGCGAGCCGGTCCGCCCTGCGGTCGTGCATGCGGGCGCGTTCGGCCTCGGGCAGCGCCAGGTACGCCTCCAGTGCACGGGGGTCGTCGAGGACGCCGTCGGAGTCGACGTAGGCGCCCGCGAGGCTTTCCGGTTCCACAGAAGTGGATAAATCGGCCTTTATGCCGTAACCATGGAAAAACTCGGGTGGCGGGTTACTGGAACACGCGACAATTGTCAATCGCCTCGGGTCAATACGGCGGACAAGCGTGGCGATGAGTTCGCGGTCGGTGCCATCCGCCTCGTCCACGTTGTCCACCGCGACGACGCCCTCGGCCACCCCGCAGTCACGGACGAATTCGGCGATTCCGTTCGCTATGCGGAGAGTGCGGCGGGGCGCCGGGACGAGGATGCGCTCTTCGGCGGAGAGGCTCGCGCCGAGAGGTTCCCGCCCGGCGGCCACCTGGTCACGCAGATCGGGCGCCGCCGCCCGGATCTCGATGTCATGCCGGGCGACCACCTCGCGGGAGCGCTCCAAAGCGGAGGGCAGCAGGTGGGCGAGCAGGGAACCGCCGAAGGTGTAGGGGCCTCGCAGGCGCCGATGGGCGTCGAACACCGGGATCCGCCGAGGGTCGGCGCCCAGGGCGGCCAGCTCGTTCAGAGAACGCAGCGTGGCCCGGCGGTCCTGGGAGCGCCCTCCGTGGATCCAGAGGTGGTGACCGGTGCGGCCGGTCACCCCTTGTGAATCACGCTGGCCGTGCCGGTCAGGTGAACCATTCCCGGCTTACGGACGATGATCTTTTTCATCGGATGTCCTCTCAGGTCCTCAGCAGCAAAGACCCTATTATCAGGACGAAAATCCGGCATCCGCAAGCATTCCACATGGTTTGTTCTAGATAAGTGAATGTTGTCGCTAATGAGTTAGTTGTGTGGACGGGTGGGCGACAAGCCGCTTCTCCCCGTAAACAACGACGAGACCACCCCTGTCCTCCCTGCGCAGTTCGCGCCAGCCGTACTTGCGGTACAGCTCGAGAGCGGCGCCCTGCCGCAGGGTCGTGTCCCCGCGCAGCGCGCGGTAGCCGAGGCGGATCGCGGACTCCTCCAGCGCCTCCAGCATGAGCGTGCCGAACCCGCGCCGCTGGAAGTCGGGGTGCACCCGCAGCCGGCACATCTCAGCGGCCTCGTCATCGATGCGCCGCAACCCGCCCATCGCCACGATGCCCGAGCCGCCGGTCTCGCCGACCAGGAACTCACCGCGATCGGCCAGGTAGATCTGGTTGATCCGCGGGATGTCGTCCTCGTAGTACACGCCGTCCCCCTCGGTGATGCCCACCTGTGCCAGGCACGTGCGGTGGAGCTCACAGACGGCCTCCCGATCAGACCAGCGGTACCGCCTGAGCGAAAGCGTCATACATCGGCCTCCACGGTGGAGACCGGGGTGGAAGGCGGCGGTGGCGAGGCCAGGATGTCGCTGAACGTCTGCAACCCCGGAATATCACCACACTTGGCGTGAATCGCCCGGACCAGCTCGTTGGCCCGCCTCAGGATGATGTCGGTGCGGAAGCTCTCGCCGACGTGACGCACCGCCTCCATGCCCATGCGCAACGCCTCGTCGCCATCGCCCTCCAGCAGCCTGCAGTGCGCCTGGTCGAACCGGATGAGCGTCTGGTCGAGCAGATCCCCCTCGTACTTCTCCAGCGCCTGCTCCAGGATCAGATCGGCCTCGATGGTCTGGCCGAGCCGGGTGAGCGCGTCCCCCTGGTGGAAGTAGAGCTGGCGCTCGGTGTAGCCGAACACCGTGTCCTCCTGCTGGGAGGGCGTCATCTGGGCGAAGGCCGCCCTGGCACGCGACAGCGCCCGCTTGGCCTGGTCGACGACGTCCTTCTTGCCGCCGGAGTTCGCCAGCATCGAAAGCGCGCGGGCCTCCACGACCGGGGCCATGGCCTTGGCCGCGCACGGCGTCTGCCCGGCCAGGTCGCGGCTCTTCTTGGCCAGGTTCAGCGCCTCGCGCGGGTCGCCCAGGAACAGCGGGACCAGGGCCTCGCGCGCGGTGACCCACGCGCGCAGCGCGCGGTCGCCGGTCTCGTCGGCGGCCATCCGGGAGGTGCGGAAGAACGACCGGGCCATCCGCTGGTCACCAAGGTCGATCATGATGATGCCGGCGAGGCCGGAGAGGCGGGCGGCCAGGGCGCAGAGGCGCTCTTGGAGGTCGATCGGCTGGTGGCGCTCCATCGCCTGGCGCACGTTGGCGAACTCCAGCAGCACGTCGCACAGTTGCCGCATCGGCGGCGTGTTCATGTACTGCCGGCCGAAGGAGGCCGCAGCCTCCTCCCAGTGGTCGAGCATCGCCGGTGAGACGGTGGTCGACACAAGGGTCTCGTCCATCCGGCGCCGGATGCCGTCGGCGGCGCCGAGCACCGACGCGTTCAGCGGTACGGCGGCACCGCCCGCGATGATCTGCAGCAGCGTCCTGCGTAACATGTTCTCGTCCTCCTCACCCCCGTCCGACGAGGGATCGCTGAGCGGTTTCACCCACAGCTCGCGCGATTCGGGGGGACTGTCGGGTTGGGCCTCCTGCTGGCCGCCCCGTACGACGCCGGGCATCCGGTGGCCGTGGCCACAGATGCACGGGCCGTCGTATCCGAGAGCGGCCGGCTCCACCCGGTAGACGGAACAGAGGTAATGGAGGTACTCGGGACCGGGCCGCTTGAGCCCGCTCTCGTAAGCGCTCAGAAGCGTCTCTCCGATGCCGGGCACCGCTTTCCCGTCGCGTTCGAACAAGGCGCGCACCTGTTCGACCACGTCGGCGAGAGCGATACCGTGGGCGAGACGGTGAGATTTGATTCGAGTTGTCCCGAAATGCGGGCCGCACTCTTCGAAAATCTCCTCGGCGATTCGGGCGGTAGTGCGTCCCATCGCCAGGCCGCGCGCCCGAGTTCGCCGCGCTAACTCCGTTTCCTTGTGCTGTCTGCCGGACATCCCGGCCCCTCTCTCGCGGCCAGTCGCCATCCTGGTCACCAACCCGACCGGTCCCACCTGCGCGGCGCAGCATCATGCCCATGTCACGCTGCGCCTTACGAGAATGATGGACCAGTAATGACCGGCCCTGAAAGGACGATCGAAGCTTCTGGCATAGGATCGTCCCCCGCCGGGGACGTTCTTTCAACCCACATGAAACATCCCCTTACCCATGGCGCTTCGAACCTTCGTTGACCCATCGGCACGGGTGAGTCAGATTTGGCCAACCAGCCCCGATTCACCGGTGTGATCACCGGTGAATCGGTCTAGAGGAAGGCTCGAAGTGGACGACAGCTTCCAACATCTGGAACGCCTGGCCGACGAGCTCGACGCACGGGGGCTGCTCGCTCGGGTGGTGCACACACAGTCGGGACGGGCGTTCGTCCGCGTGATCAACCCGAACGCCACCAGTCTCGCCGAGAACGTCACCTGCCGGCCGCAGGCCACCCCCGCCTACTACTGGTGGTCGTGGGGAGAGCGCATGCACCAGGTGGACGATCCGGCGGGAGCGGCGACCAAGGTCGCCCGCGTACTGGCCGCGGTGAGCGAGTAAGACACGTGACGGACGCGGTGCAGCGCAGTCACCGCCGTCCGCCGTGGACACCGCGGCTCTTCGGGGTCGGCGGGGTGCCCGGTGCGGAGCGTCCGGCGTCCGTGGAGACACGGCCGCCCGGACGCTGGGCATCCCGCCGGCTCCGCATCCCTGGCACATGCCACGACCATCGCCCGGCGACAGCCCGAGATGGCCACCGGCACGCCAGGTGAGGAATTCTCCGGCACACCCGCCGGGGCGGTTCCGGCACGACGCCGGGGCCGTCCTCGGCGCACCGCACGGCGGCGCCACGCGGCGCACGCCGGCATCCCAGAGCAGCCATCGGGTCCGAGCCTCCATCCTGGCCCGATGGTGATCGGGGATCTCCCCGATCGGAAACGGAGCGGGGCACGCTTCCGGGTGCGTGCCCCGTCCCGGGCCGCTCGTCACCGGGGTGCCCGGGCCCGCCCTCCGCGGCCCCGGGCCCGGGCACTCCCGTCTTCCCCGGCGTCACGTGACGGCGGCCGGGCCGGTCGGCGGAGCCAGTCGGTTCAAGTACCGTTCCGTCTAGGTCGAGGACCGATAATTGTCTCCGCCGACCGACCCGATCCGAGAGGTGCCCTCCGCGTGTTCATGCTGGCCGTCGACCCCACCGCCCCACCGGCGTCCGACCTGTCTGTCCTGTCCGACATGGGCAAGCAGGTGACGGGCACCTGTGTCAGCGCCGGCGGGGACGACGTGACGTGCACGTTCCTGCTCAACTGGCTGTCGCCCGGGTGGGCCTCCCCCCTCGCGTGGCTGATCAGCGTCGTGCTCATCGCGGCGTCCGCGCTGGTCGCACGGGCGATCCTGCACCGGCTCATCGACCGGGTCATCCGGCGCGCGGCCGACGGCGTGCTGCCCGAGCGCCTGCGCATGAGGAACGGCACGAGCGTGGACGGCGCCGCGGCCCTGCTCACCGAACGGCGCCGCCAGCGGGCCGAGACCCTCGGCTCCGTGCTGCGCAGCCTGGTCTCGGTCGTCGTCTTCGGCACGGCCGCGATGATGATTCTCGGGCGGTTCGGCCTGAACCTCACCCCCATCCTCACCAGCGTGGGCATCCTGGGCGTGGCGGTGGGCTTCGGCGCGCAGGAACTGGTCAAGGACTTCATCGCCGGCATGTTCATGCTGATGGAAGACCAGTACGGCGTCGGCGACATGATCGACACCGGCGCGGCCGTGGGCACCGTCGAGGCCGTCACTCTGCGCATCACCCGGCTGCGCGACGCCGACGGCCGGGTCTGGTACGTGCGCAACGGCACCATCAACCGCATCGGCAACGAGTCCCAGGGCTGGTCGCGCGCCCTGGTCGACGTGCCGGTGGCCTACGACGCCGACATCGCCGCCATCCGCGACCTGCTCAAGGGCGTCGCCGAGGAGGTCTGGCAGGACCCGGCGTTCCGTGACGCCGCGATCGTCGAAGAGCCCGAGGTCTACGGCCTTGAGCAGATCTCCGACAAGGCGATGATCTTCAGGATGACCGTGAAGACCGTCCCGGCCCACCAGGCCGAGGTCGCGCGCGAGTTGCGCATGCGCGTCAAGTGGGCGCTCGACCGCGCGGGCATCACCCTCGCCGGGGTCTGAGTAGGCTGGAGACCGTGTCCGCTACGCCTGCCGAACCCATGTCCTTCTACGACGCCGTAGGCGGCTCAGAGGCCTTCGAGCGCCTCGTGCACCGCTTCTACCAGGGGGTCAAGGACGATCCGCTGCTCCTCCCGCTCTACCCCGAGGAAGACCTCACCGGGGCCGAAGAGCGGCTGCGCCTGTTCCTCATCCAATATTGGGGCGGCCCTTCGACCTACGGCGAGCAGCGCGGGCATCCGCGGCTGCGCATGCGGCATGCGCCGTTCGTCATCGGCGAGCGCGAGCGCGACGCGTGGCTGCGGCACATGCGCGACGCCGTCGAGTCCCTCGAACTGCCCGAAGACCTGTCCGCCAAGCTCTGGACCTACCTGGAGTACGCGGCCCACAGCATGGTGAACGCATAAGTGCCCGCCTCGGGGGGCAGCCAAGAACATGTGAACAACTCCCCTTGGTGGCGTGACGCCGTCGTTTACGAGATCTACGTTCGCAGCTTCGCCGACGCCTCGGGAGACGGCGTCGGCGACCTCCAGGGGATCCGTTCCCGCCTGCCCTACCTCGCGGCGCTCGGCGTGGACGCGATCTGGCTGACCCCGTTCCAACCCTCCCCCATGGCCGACGGCGGCTACGACGTCGCCGACTACCGCGGCGTCGACCCCCTGTTCGGCACGCTGGCCGACTTCGACGCGCTGGTCGCCGACGCCCACGCCCACGGTCTGCGGCTGATCGTCGACGTGGTGCCGAACCACAGCTCCTCGGCCCACCCGTGGTTCCAGGCCGCGCTGGCCTCGCCGCCGGGCAGCCCCGAGCGCGACCGTTACGTCTTCCGGGACGGGGACGCGCCGCCCAACAACTGGACGTCGGTGTTCAGCGGGCCCGCGTGGAGCCGCCTGCCCGACGGGCAGTGGTACCTCCACCTGTTCGCCCCCGAACAGCCCGACTTCAACTGGCGCAACCCCGCCGTCCACGAGGAGTTCCTGGACATCCTGCGCTTCTGGCTCGACCGGGGCGTGGACGGCTTCCGCATCGACGTGGCGATGGGCCTGTACAAGGACGCCGACCTGGCCGACGTTCCTCCCTCTGAAGAGGGCTTCCAGTCGCGCTCGCCCATCTGGAGCCAGCCCGAGGTGCACGAGGTGTACCGCGAATGGCGCAAGGTGCTCGACTCCTACCCCGGCGACCGCGCCGCCGTGGGCGAGGTGTGGACCGACACCGCCGAGGACCTCGCCCTGTACGTCCGGCCCG
This sequence comes from Sphaerisporangium sp. NPDC049457, assembly GCF_055586705.1. Taxonomy (NCBI): domain Bacteria; kingdom Bacillati; phylum Actinomycetota; class Actinomycetes; order Streptosporangiales; family Streptosporangiaceae; genus Sphaerisporangium; species Sphaerisporangium sp. NPDC049457. The sequence goes on from NZ_JBVJHR010000025.1 coordinate 75,266, forward strand.
ACGAGCTGCACCAGAGCTTCAACTTCGCCTGGCTGGAGGCGCCCTGGTCGGCGACCGCCTTCCGGAAGATCATCGACGACACGCTGGTCGCGGTCACGGCGCCGACCTGGGTGCTGTCCAACCATGACGTGGTGCGCCACATCACCCGCTACGGCGAGGGCTCCCTGGACGCCGGGGCCGGCCTCGCCCGCGGACGCGCCGCCCTGCTCGCCATGCTGGCCCTGCCCGGGTCGGCATATTTGTACCAAGGGGAGGAACTCGGCCTCCCCGAGGTGAAGGATCTTCCCCCGGAGTCCCGTCAGGACCCGATCTTCGAGCGCTCCAAGGGCGAGTTGCTCGGCCGGGACGGGTGCCGGGTCCCGATGCCGTGGTCCGGCCCCGCGCAGCCGTACGGGTTCTCTCCCGGCGACACGCGTCCGTGGCTGCCGCAGCCCGCCTCATGGGCGGCGCTGACCGCCGAACGCCAAGCCGACGACCCGGCCTCCACCCTGTCGTTCTACCGTCGCGCCCTGGAGCTGCGGCGATACCTGCGGGCCACGCTGCCCGGCGCCATCGCCTGGCTCGACTCGCCGGAAGACACGCTCGTGTTCACCCGCGGCGAACTGACCTGCGCCGTCAACTGCGGCGAGGCCGCCGTCCCGCTGCCGCCGCACCGCGAGATCCTGCTGTCCAGCGGCGAGCCCGACGACACGTCCCTCCCCCCGGACACCGCCGTCTGGCTCCGCACCACCTGACGCCCACCACCGCGCCACGTGGATACGTGCGTCCAATGGTGGCGAAGAATCCACCCGGTGGGCGGGCCGGCTCGGCCGGGCACACCGGGGAGGAAGGAATCCCACCGAGGAGGGCGAAATATCACCACGCTCGGTGCCGAGTGGAAAAGAACCTCTCCCGATGATCGCGCCCCGGGCTCCACCCCTACCCGGTGGGAAAAACCCCACCCCCGGGATGGAGCCCGGGCCCCATGCCGGCCCGAAGACACCCGCTTCGCTCCCGCATAGGACCCGGAATCGGTCAGTCGCGGGTCAGCTTCCGGTAGGTGACGCGGTGCGGACGCGCCGCGTCGGGGCCGAGCCGTTCGATCTTGTTCTTCTCGTAGTCGGCGTAGTTGCCCTCGAACCAGAACCAGTTGGAGCCGCCCTCCCACGCGAGGATGTGGGTCGCGGTGCGGTCGAGGAACCACCGGTCGTGCGAGGTGATGACCGCGCAACCCGGGAAGTCGAGCAGTGCGTTCTCCAGGCTGGAGAGCGTCTCGGTGTCCAGGTCGTTGGTCGGCTCGTCCAGCAGCAGCACGTTGCCGCCCTGCTTGAGGGTGAGCGCCAGGTTGAGGCGGTTGCGCTCGCCACCGGACAGGATGCCGGCGGGCTTCTGCTGGTCGGGGCCCTTGAAACCGAAGGCCGCGATGTAGGCGCGCGAGGGCATCTCGACGTGGCCGACCTTGATGTGGTCCAGACCGTCGGAGACGACCTGCCAGACGTTCTTGGCGGGATCGATGTTGCTGCGGCCCTGGTCCACGTAGGAGATCTTGACGGTGTCGCCGACCAGGATGTCGCCGCCGTCGGGCTTCTCACCCTCCATGATCATGCGGAACAGCGTCGTCTTGCCCACGCCGTTCGGGCCGATGATGCCGACGATGCCGTTACGCGGAAGGTCGAAGGACAGATCTTCCATGAGCAGCCGGTCGCCGAACCCCTTGGTGAGGCCGGTGGCCCGGATGACCGTGGTGCCGAGGCGCGGGCCCGGCGGGATCTGGATCTCCTCGAAGTCGAGCTTGCGGTACTTGTCCGCCTCAGCGGCCATCTCCTCGTACCGCTGCAGACGCGCGCGGCTCTTGGTCTGGCGGGCCCTGGCGTTGGAGCGCACCCACTGGAGCTCCTCTTCCAGGCGCTTCTTGCGCTTGGCGTCCTTCTGCCCCTCGACCTTCAGGCGGGCGGCCTTCTGCTCCAGGTAGGTGGAGTAGTTGCCCTCGTACGGGTAGCAGCGGCCCCGGTCGAGTTCGAGAATCCACGTCGCCACGTTGTCGAGGAAGTACCGGTCGTGGGTGACGGCCAGGACGGTGCCGGGATACTTCTCAAGGTGCTGTTCCAGCCACTGGACGCTCTCGGCGTCGAGGTGGTTGGTGGGCTCGTCGAGCAGCAGCAGGTCGGGCTGCTCCAGCAACAGTTTGCACAGCGCGACCCGGCGGCGCTCACCACCGGACAGCTTGGTGACCTCGGCGTCCGGCGGCGGACAGCGGAGGGCGTCCATCGCCTGCTCGAGCTGGCTGTCGACATCCCACCCGTTGCGGTGGTCCAGCGCCTCCTGCAGCTTGCCCATCTCGTCGAGGAGCTCGTCGCTGTAGTCCGTCGCCATGAGCTCGGCGATCTCTTCGAAGCGGGCGCGCATGGCCAGCGTCTCGGCGACGCCCTCCTGGACGTTGCCCAGAACCGTCTTGGACTCGTTCAGCGGCGGCTCCTGCTGCAGCATGCCCACCGTGAAGCCGGGCATCAGCCGGGCGTCACCGTTGGACGGCTGCTCAAGGCCGGCCATCATCTTCAGCAGCGTGGACTTACCAGTGCCATTGGGGCCCAGCACACCAATCTTGGCTCCGGGCAGGAAATGCAGCGTGACGTCATCAAGGATGACCTTGTCGCCGTGCGCCTTGCGGACGCGCTGCATCGTATAGATGTACTCGGGCATGCTCCTAAGACTAGGGGATTCCGCCATCGGAGTTGTCCCTCACACTCATCCCGCCAACGGCGACCCTCGGCACGCCCCGCGACCACGACCTTCCGTCACCCCAGCGTGTCCCCTGACCGGGGACTTGGGCCGGGCAGTTGAGGCCGTCCGGTTTCAGACGGCGCCGCCGTCGGAGTTGTCGGCTCGTGCGCGCGGCGGCGCCTGCGGCGGGGGCTCTGGCGCGACAGGGAGGCAGATGCGGTCGCGGCCGAGTTCCTTCGCCCGGTAGAGGGCCAGGTCGGCGGCGGCGAGCAGCTCGATCAGATCGTCGCCGTGGAGGCTCATGATGGCCACGCCGGCGGACACGGTCACCGAGATCATCGTGTCTTCGACGGGTATGGCCATGCGGCCGACCCGGGACCGCAGACGCTCGGCCACCCGCCGGGCCTCGGCCACGTCGGCGCGCGGCAACAACACCACGAACTCCTCGCCGCCGAATCTGCCCACCACGTCATAGTCGCGGAGCTGGCTGCGCAGAGCCGTGGCGACACCCGCGAGGACCTGGTCGCCGACCAGGTGACCGTAGGTGTCGTTGACCCGTTTGAAGTAGTCGATGTCGACGATCAGGAGCGCGAGCGTCTCCCCCGTGCGCCGCGCCCGGACGATCTCGGTGTCGGCCTCCCGCTGCCAGGCGGTCGCGTTGAGCAGCCCGGTCTTGGCATCCGTACGGGCGGCCGCCTTGAGCTGGGCGTGCAGCAGGCTGCGTTGCAGGAGGACCACCGGAGGCAGGGTCAACGCCAGCAGAACCGGGCTGAGGTTGCAGGCGACGGCGACCAGCACGCCGAGGCACAGCTCGACGACGTCGAGCAGGACGCGCTCGCGGTCCCACAGGACGTCACGCCAGCGGGTGTCCGGATCGGACATGTGCAACGCGATGGCGATCAGCGCGGTGTTCAGCACCGTGAAGAGCGCCGCGCACCCCACCGCGACCGCCAGTGGCCCACTCGAACCGAGCGGCACCCCCGTACCGCCCGGCACCACGGCATGGAAGATCAAGGACGCGACCCCGGCCGCGAGACCGATCGCGGCCGCGCTGAACACGCGCCGGTACAGGACGGTCGCCCGGACGCGTATCTGCAGCAGGAACTGCAACGGCAGTGGCGCCAGAAGGGCATAGACCGGTGGCAGCAGTAAGGCGACGGGCAGCCACCACGCCGAGAGCAGGTCGCGGGAGACACCGGCCGGCATGCCGAGACGACGGGTCGCCTCGATGCAGACCGCGCCGCACGCCATGAGCGCCACGAAGGTCAGCAGCTCGGACCAGCGGAATCCTGTGGAGGCCGCGAGGTATCCCGCCGCGCCGAACGCGAGGCCCACGGTGCCGCAGAGATAGAGGACCAGGGCGGCGGGTTGTGCCAGCAGGGGCCATCGGTCGGCTAGCGAGAGCATGCCGCCGCGTGGCTCGACCGAGAGTTCACCGGACGCCGTCATCACATCCCCCAACGCTCACATCATCCGGACCGCTTCGCTGCCTCGACTCTACGTCTCACGATGTGTAACACAATAGTCGCAGAGTGTGCGGCCCGTGATGGGAACCGCTACGTTGAGCACTGCGGCCATCTCCGTCCGTTGGCCCTGATTCGACGCTCTGCGCTGAGCGACCCCCGCGGGAAAGGAGCAGCCGTGGTGCGAGGCATCATCTGGACCTGACAAGGCGCCCACCCGCCCAGAACGTTCTCCCTCAAGCCGGCACGAACTACCCCAGAGATCAGCCAGCACGAACTCCCCCCATCCGGCCCGCATCGCCTTAGCCTCACCACCAACATCGCGCCTCAGCTGAGCAACACCGCGCCTCAGCTGAGCAAAACCGCCCCTTCACTCGGCAACGCCGCCCCCTCCTCCTCAGCAACACGGCTCCCCCGGTCCTCACCCTGACCGCTACCTCGCCCTCGGTAACACCGCCGCCTCGACCACACGCCCTTGCGCCGGCTCAGGCCGCGAGGCGGTGGGCAGGGTCGGGCGTTGCCCATGCCAGGTCATCCGGCGAGCCCGGCTCACTCCGCGCCGTGGCGATGGGCGAGCCCTGCTCACCCCGCGCCGTGGCGATCGCGTCAGCGGAGGCGACGGTATCGGCGGGGCCGGCGTCGCGGGTGGTGTCCACCAGCTGGTCGTGCGCCACCTGGTCGAAGGCGGGAGACGCGGGCCCTCGCCGGGATCGCTGGAAGGTGCTCACGCCGCGCCTCAGGTCGTGACCCACCGATGTGGCCTCGACCTCGGCGACGAACCGGCGCTCGCCGTCGCGGTCATAGGACCGGATGCGCAGCCTGCCGTGGACGACGACCGGATGCCCCAGCTTGATGGACTGGGCGACGTTGTCGGCGAGGGACCGGTAGCACCGCACGGAGTAGAACGTCGTCTCGCCGTCATGCCATGTCTGGGAAGCCCGGTCGAACACGCGCCGCGTCGAGGCGAGTCGTAGCGATGTGACCCGGGAACCGTCGTTGTAGCTGTGCTGACGGGGATCGGCGGTGACGTTCCCGACCAACGTGACGTAGGTGTCGTTCATCGTGCCTCCCATGGCGGGCCGGCGGACCGTCTCCGCTGACATGGGAGCCAGTGTGGTCCGGCCCGTCACTCTCCATGATTGCCGAACTCCGTTCTGTGGATAAGTCGCCACGCCGGGCGCTCCACTGTGGAGAACTACAGGACTCAGGTGAGGACCGAGCACGAACACGCATACGACATCACGATCGACACCGAGGTCGACATATCGTGCTCACGGGGCCATCGTGGGATGAGGTGAGGTCAGCGGCGGGCGGTAAGGAGGGCGGCGAAGAACTCGTTGTAGCGGCGCAGCTCGTGCTCCACCGGCTTGACCACCATTTCCTTGGACACCGCCGAGATGCGACGGCGCATCTCCCGTTCGAGCTGCACCCGCTCGTTGCCGGCCCCGAGGACCACGAAATTGCGGCTCGCGATGGCCGACAGCAGCCCCAGACCGAGCACGCTGACGATCATCAGGCCCAGCCATGGCAGCGTGGTCACGTCGCCCAGCAGTTCGGCCGGCGCACGGCCGATCTTGAACACGCCGTACATCAAAATGGCTCCGGCCCAGCCGACTCCGGCGACGAACAGTACGACGAGCAGGTACTGCCAGATCTTCAGCAGCCACCACCAGCGAGGGACCCGGTCGAGGTTCGGAGCGATCTCGGCGAGCTCGCTGGACAGGACCTCCGGCAGCCTGCCGAGCTGAGATCGGGCGGCGTCCTTCACGCCGTTCCGCCACGCTTCGGGCATGCCGGCGCTGAGGCCGTCGGCGAGCGACTGGACGGCGTTCTCCACCTCGGCGGGCTGGGCGCTCACCGAGGCCGCGGTCACGGCCTTGATCTCGTCGCGGACGTTCCCCAGGCGCAGGCTGTGCAGCGGGTCGGGGCGCAGCCGCGCGGCCCAGCGGGCGTACGGCCAGCCGACCCAGTCGATGGAGCGCACGCCGTACACGTTCTCCATGGCCTCGCCCACGGCGGGGACGCCCACCGCGTCGCAGAGCGCGTCGGTGAGCCCTTCCTGCCGGGCGAGGTCGACGGTCGGCTGCACGGCCATGGCCTCCCGCGCGGGCATGACCTTGGCGACCTTGGTCATGAGGCGGTTGAGGTCGGCCTCAAGGCGCTGGACCGCGGCCCGCCGCTGGACGACGGACTCGGCGAGCACGCTTTTGAGGCTGTTGACACCCCTGCCCGTGGTCGCCGAGGTGGGCACGATGCGCGGATGCTGCACGCCCTCGCGCTTCAGCAGGTCGGACAGGTCGACGACGCACTCGGCCAGCTCCTCCGGGGCGAGCCGGTCGGCCTGGTTGAGCGCGAACACGGTGACCGCCTCGTGCCCCGCCAGCTCGGAGACGTACTTGGTGTGCGTGGCGGCGTCGGCGTACTTCTGCGGGTCCAGCACCCACACGATGAGGTCGGCCACCTGGATCAGGCGGTCGGCCTCGTGGTCGGTGATGGCCCGGATCGAGTCGTGGTCGGGCAGGTCGAGAAGGATCAGGCCGTGGAGCTGGCTCTCCCCCCGGTCCAGGGCGCTGGCCCGGGCGAACCGGTGACGCCACTGCACCTGCAGCCAATCGAGCAGCGGCCCGGCCCCGTCCAGGCCCCAGACGCAGGCGTGCGTGCGCGCGGTCGTCGGACGACGCACTCCCGTCGGGGAGAGTTCGAGCCCGGAGATGCGGTTGAACAGCGATGACTTGCCGCTGCCCGTGCCGCCGGCCAGGGCGACGACGGTGTGGTCGCCGGAAAGCTTGAGCCGGTCGCCCGCGCGCAGCAGCAACTTCCCTGCCTCCGCGATCAGCGCGGGGTCGACCCTGCCGGGACCGAGCTCGACGATCTTCGCCAGGGCCGAGAGCCGATGCCCCAGATCGTTCCGCGTCTCCGGCGTCCCCGCTCGCACGCTGACACTCATCGGGCGACCTCAAGGTTGTACGTTGCCTGGTAGAGCCGCTTGGACGCGGCCTCGTCGGGGATTCCCGCCTCGTCGAGCACCTGCACGTATCTGAACGTCTCCTCATCGAACAGCACGCTGATGCGGGCCCGCAGGTCGCTGCGCGCCTTCGTCCCGATGGTGCGCAGCGCCTCGGCACCGAGCACGCCGCGCAGCAGCCGCTCGGGAAGCGTGCCGGTGCCTGAGACGGCCGCGACCTGCGAGCTCCCGTAGCCGAGCAGGCCCATCATGAAGACCATTGAGAGAGCTTCCTCATCGAACGCGACGACCTTGGCGACCGAGCGTTTGGTCACCCCGCCGGAGCGGACCAGTCCGGCGACATGCTCCTGCCAGGCTCCGATCGTACGGCCGACCCGGCGGGCGAACTCATCAGACGGCCTGCCGAGGCCCGGCGTCTCGGCGAGGACCTCACCGGCGCCGTCACGCTGACGCCACCTCGTGACGACCTCCTCGGCCGCCCGCTGCCCAGCCGAGACGATCACCGCTTCCAGCCCGGTGCGCAGCGCCGCGCGGAAGGCGTGCAGCCGCGCGGGGGTCTGCTGGGCCGACTTGGCGGCCAGACGGCCGGGGCGGCGCAGGTGCAGGGTCTTCATGAGGTCGCCGGAACCCGCGAAGTCCTGCCAGCGGGCCAGGACCTCGCCGCGAAGCAGCGAACCGTTGCCGATGGCGTCGTCGATCTCGGCGAGCGCGCCCATGTACGCCGCGTCCACGTCCGTCCGCAGCTCGGCCCGGAAGGCGACCTGGGCCTCCATGTGCCGCGCCAGCGCGGGGATGCGGCCGCGGAAGCTGTTCAGGACCCCCTCCAGGGTGGCCCGGACGGCCTGGTCGCGGCGCTGGTCGTCGACCGACAGCTCGGTCAGCCACATGCGCAGCTCGGCGACCTCATCTTCGGGGAGGCGCCCGGCGGTGACCGTGACCTCGTTGATGACGAACCGGTCCACCTCGCCGAGACCATATTCCTGGAGCATCCGGGCGAAGTGCTTGTCGATCACATCACGGGACTTCGGCGGGACCCGGGACAGCACGATCGCCATGCGTGCGCCGCGCTCCTTGGCCAGCCGTAACAGGTTCCAGGCGGGCGCGTCGGCGTATCGGGTCGCGGTCGTGACGAAGATCCACAGGTCGGCGGCGTCGAGCATGCGCTGGGCCACCTCGTGGTGGGTCTCCACCACGGAGTCGATGTCCGGGGTGTCCAGCAGCGCCAGGCCCGGCGGCAGCCGTTCGCTCATGGAGAGCACGAGGCTGTCCAGACCGCTGTTCGGAGCCGGCCGGTCGAGGCGCACGAGGCCACCGAGCACGTCGCCCTTCGCGAACCAGTCTCCGTCGTCCGGATGGCACACCAGGACGGGCGTGCCGGTGGTCGGGCGGCGGACGCCCGTCGCGCTCACCTTGGCCGCGGCCAGGGTGTTGACCAGCGTGGACTTTCCGGCCCCGGTGGAGCCGGCGACGGCTATGAGCGCCGGCGCGGTGCTCATGTGCACCCGGGGGATGACGTAGTTCTTGATCTGGGCGAGGATCTCGGTCTGCGCCTTGCGCGCCTCTTCGACGCCGGGAACCTCCAGGCCCAGCCGCACCCCGCCGACGCTGTCTCGCAGTCCGGACAGCGCCGCCGTCAGCGCCCGCGAGACCGGTTTGGGGAAGGGCACCTCGCGCACGTGCTTGAGCGGCTCGGATGTGGACTCGGGCGTCGGCGCGGGCTTGGACTCGGCCTTGGGCCCGGGTCCGGGACCAGGCTTGGGTCCAGGCTCAGGCCTGAGGCCGGGCTCGGGGTTCGGCCGCGGGTGAGCGTCCCGCTCGGGGCGGGGCTCGGACGCGGAAAGCGGCGCGAACAGCGAGGGCGGCTCAGAGGTGGCGGGAGGCTGCGGAGGCGTCTGCCCTGGTGACCGCGCCGGCTGGAACAGACTGCCCGCGACCTGCTCGGAGGCGGACTCCGGGGAAGGGGCGTCAGTGGAACCGGCGGCCGAAGGCGCCTCGGCGTCCGTCACCTCGGCCGACTCCCAGAATGCCAAGGCCTTGGACGGCTCCGACGGCTCCGACGAGTCTGACCGCTCGGACGGCTCGGACGGCTTGGCGGCGTCGATGCCGGCGGTCTCGGCACTGTCGGACGGATCCGTCATGGAGGGGTCGATTTCCGGTGACTCGGCGCCGGCAGGTTGAACCGTGCCGGAGGTGGTGGCGTCGGACGACTCGGTGGTGTGAATCTCCGCCGGCGCGCCGCTCATGGTCGCGTCGGTGTGCTGGACACTCTCAGCATCCTGGACATCCTCAGTGTCCTGGACATCCTCAGTGTCCTGGACATCCTCAGTGTCCTGGACATCCTCAGTGTCCTGGACATCCTCAGTGTCCTGGACGTCGTCCTGGTCTTGGACATCGTCCCGGTCTTGGGCGTTGTCAGGGTCCTGGGCGCTCTCAGAGTCCTGGGCGCTCTCAGAGTCCTGGGCGCGATCGTTGAGATCGGTGTCTTCGGCGCCCGGGAGATCTCCGGTGTCCGAGACATCCTCACGGTGCTCGCAATCTTCGACGGCGGAGCCGGAGCGGGCAGGTGAGTCGTCAGCGGCCTGGGCGTCTGCGGACACGCCCGCGACCGGACCGTCGTCGGCCCGGATCGCCTGGAACGTTACCGTCTGCTCCCCCGGGGCCTCCGGGGAGTCCTTGCCCTCGATCACCGCTTCACCCGACTGCTCGGTGTGCTCATCGGCGCGCTCCGTCTTCTTCGCAGCCGATTTCACGGAACCCGCTCCGCTCGAACCATCTCGATCTCCTGGCCGACCCTGACGACGTCACCGACGACCACGATCGCCGGAGGCCGCGTCCCAGCGGCGGTCACTCGCTCCGCCACCGTGGAGAGGTTGGCATAAAGAGCTCGCTGCGTCGGAAGAGTACCGTCCTGTACCACCATCACGGGGGTTTCCGGCGAACGTCCTTCTCGTAGCAGTGTGTCAGCGATCACGGCTATTCGTTCAACAGCCATCAGAAGTACCAGGGTTCCCTGTGATCTCGCCAGTCCCGCCCAGTCAACAGTTGATTTCGGATCGTCCGGCGCGACATGGACGGAAATGACGTGGAACTCCTGGCTCACCCCCCGGTGGGTGACGGGCACGCCGGCGGCCGCGGGAACGGCCACCGCGCTGGTGACGCCGGGCACGACGATGACGGGGATGCCGGCCCGCGCGCAGGCCAGGGCCTCCTCGCCGCCGCGGCCGAACACGAAGGGGTCGCCGCCCTTCAGGCGCACGACGAACCGGCCCTGCCTCGCGTGGTCGACCAGCAACTCGTTGATCTTCTCCTGGGCGAGATAGCGGCCGTAGGGGATCTTCGCGGCGTCGATCAGCTCGACGTCCGGCGCCAGCTCGTCCAGCACGGAACGGGGGGCGAGGCGGTCGGCGATGACCACGTCGGCCTGGGCCAGGAGTTGGCGCCCGCGTACGGTGATCAGCCCTGGATCTCCGGGACCGCCGCCGACGAGGGCGACGCCGACGGGCTTGGTGCGGTTGCGCCGAGCGTCCACCGTGCCGTCGCGCAGCGCGTCGACCACGGCGTCCCGGATGCCCGCGGCGCGGCGTGGATCGCCTCCGGCGGTGACGGCCACGCTGATCTCGTCGACGCGCCCGCTCGCCGGCGTCCACGCGGCGGAGGCGTCGCGGTCGTCGGCGCGTACGCACCAGATGTGCTTGGCCTCCGCCTCGGCGGCGACCGCGGCGTTGACGGACCGCTGGTCGGTGCACGCCTGGACGAGCCAGGCTCCATCGCAGTCACCGACCTGATAGGGCCGGCGCTCCCAGGTGACGAGGCCGTCGGCGATGAGGTCGTCCAGCGCGGGCGTCACGCTCGGAGACACCAGGGTGACCGAGGCGCCGGCCTGGAGCAGGGTGGGCACCCTGCGCTGGGCCACGCGACCGCCGCCGACGACGAGCACGCGCCTGCCGCTGAGACGTAGACCGAGCAGGTAGGGCGACGACATTGGACGGTGTTCCCTTTCCCTGGAAGAGGCGAAACCCGCTGTCCGTGAGGTAAACCTACAGGCCTGTGGCGGCGCGGGGCACAGCTTGCCTGCCTTGCAGAAGCGGTTTGCGCGGGTCCCAGGGCTCGCCTCCCGACGACACCTCGCGTCTGCGCGCGATGGCCGACAGAGCCTCAAGGATGACGCGGTTGCCGAGATAGGCGGTGATGTCCGCATGGTCGTACGGCGGGGACACCTCGACGACCTCCATGCCGACCACGGGGAGCTCGTAGCAGACGCGCCGGACGGCGTCGAGAAGCTGGCGGGAGGACAGCCCGCCGGGCTCGGGGGTGCCGGTGCCGGGCGCGTGGCCGGGGTCGCACACGTCGATGTCCACCGAGAGGAACACGCCGTCGCACTCGTCGGTGGCGATGGCGAACGCCTCGGTCAGGCACTCGGTGAGCCCGCGTTCCACGATCTCGGTCATCTCGTAGGAGCGCATGTCCTGCCGGGCCATCCAGTCGAGGGTGTCCGGGCCAGGCCAGTACCCGCGCAGCCCGATCTGCAGGAACCTGTCGCCGCGGATCGCCTCGGACTCGATGAGGCGCCGCATCGGCTGACCGTGCCCGTACAGGTTGCCGAACTCGACGTCGCCTGTGTCGGCGTGCGCGTCGAAGTGGATCATGGACACTCGCCCGAACCCGTGGTGCCGGGCGACGCCGCGCGCGTCCGGCAGGGCGACGGTGTGGTCGCCGCCGAGGACCAGCGGGATCGCCCCGGACGCCGAGATGGCGTACACGGCCTGTTCGATGTTGGCGATGGAGGTCTCGATGTCGCCCGAGTAGCACTCGACATCGCCGGCGTCGAGGACCTTGAGATCCTTGAGCGGGTCGACGCGCAGGGCGAGGCTGGGACGTGAACCGTCGTGAGGTAGGTAGCACGCCTGCCGCAGGGCCATCGGGCCGAATCGCGCGCCGGGACGGTTGCTCGTGCCTCCGTCGAACGGGGCCCCGACGATCACGACGTCCGCTCCCTCGAAGGTGGCCGCGTCGTCCAGATCGCAGCGCTCCACGCCGAGGAAGGTGATGTCGGGTCCGAACATCGGGCCGTAGCGCATCATGGTCCAATCACGCCTGACAGCAGAACGTCCTCATTTAACCGCATTGTCGGCAAAGGCCCCCGCTAGCCGACTTACCGCTCTCTGGCGTCATGGAAGGTTCTTGTCGTGTCGGCCGATTTTGGCCGCCCTTTCGTGTCGGCCGGGTTCGGCGCCCCTGGATTCTTGGACGGATCAGGCGTCGGGGTTCTGGGCGTCTTTGTCCGTGACGCCGGCGGAGTCGAACGTGGCCACGTCATGCATGACGCGGACGGCCGAACCGACCAGAGGGTAGGCGAGCAGCGCGCCGGTGCCTTCGCCGAGACGGAGCTCCAGGTCGACGAGCGCACGGAGGCCGAGGTGGTCGAGCGCGAGCGCGTGCCCGGGCTCGGCCGAACGGTGGCCCGCGACGCAGTAGTCGACGGCGTCCGGCGCCAGCGCGGCGGCCACGAGAGCGGACGAACCGGCGATGACCCCGTCCAGGATGACAGGGACGCGGGACGCGGCGGCGCCGAGGATGAACCCCGCCAGGGCCGCATGCTCCAGCCCACCCACGGCCGCCAACCTGCGAACGGCCTCACTAACGGCAGCGGGGACGGTGGAAGCGGAGGGGCCGGGGAGGGTGGAATCGGGGGTGGTGATGCCGTTGACCTGGAGGGCGCGGCGGATCACGGCGATCTTGCGGTCGAGGGTGGCGTCGTCGACTCCGGTGCCTCTGCCGGTGGCCAGCGCCGGGTCGTGACCGGTGAAGGCGCAGATGAGCGCGGCCGAGGCCGTGGTGTTGGCGATGCCCATGTCCCCGGTGATCAGGCAGGCGGCGCCCGCGCCGATCAACTCGGCCGCGACGGCGATGCCCGCCTCCAGCGCGGCGACGGCCTGGTCCACGGTCATGGCGGGCCCCCGCGACAGGTCGGCCGTGCCGTAGGCGACCTTGCGGGAGACAAGGCCCGGCCCTGCTGGAAGGTCGGCGGCCACCCCGACGTCCACCACGGTCACCGACGTGCCCGCCTGCGCGGCGAAGGCGTTCGCCACGGCACCGCCGGCGAGGAAGTTCGCCACCATCTGGGTGGTGACCTCCTGCGGCCACGGGGTCACCCCCTGGGCGTGCACACCATGGTCACCGGCGAAGATCGCCAGGGCCGCAGGCGCCGGGAGCGGGGGCGGACAGGCGCCGGTGACGCCGGCGAGCCGCACGGCGACCTCCTCCAGCACACCGAGCGCTCCGCGCGGCTTGGTCAGGCGGTCCTGGTGGGCCCGTGCCTGGCTCATCGCCTCCTGGTCGACGGGTCGGATCGCCGCCAGGGTCTGCGCCAAGGAGTCGTCTCGCACGATCATGCCGGGCCCTTCCATCGGGGGTGGGGTAAGGAACGGGCTCGCATGGCACGCCAGCGGTTCCGTCAGGGGGTGCGCTCAACGCACTGTCCACAAAGGTACGCCGGGTCGCTCGCCGTACGACGGCGCCGGCTTCGCCGTACCACGACCCGCCGACCCGGCGCCGATCACACCCAGCACGCACCGAAGGCGGAACGGCACCCCTGGTGACAAGCTTCGCCGTACCGCGACCCGCCGACCCGGCGCCGATCACACCCAGCACGCACCGAAGGCGGAACGGCATCCCGGTGACAAGCTTCGCCGTACCACGACCCGCCGACCCGGCGCCGGGCACAACCAGCACACATCGAGCGGGGAGGGGTGGGCGGGGGGCGCCGTGTTAAAGGGTGGGGTGTTCGGTCATACCAGGCCTTCGGCCATGGTGGGGTGGTCGCGGGTCAGGGTTCGGGCGGGAGCGTCGTCGCCGCGGAGGGCGCCGTCGCCGGCCTCTTCCAGAATCTCGGCCGCCGGCAGGGAGTCGAGCTCCTCCAGGGAAAGAGACTCGTCTGAGGTGTCCGGCAGGTCTTCGGCGGGGGCGGCGAAGGCGGGCCGGGGGGTGGTGAAGGGGGGTGCCTCGTGTGGGGGGCGTGGTTCGGTGGTGGTGTTGAGGGATTCCTCGTAGCGGGCGATGATCAGGTCGGCCAGTCCTTCGCAGTCGCCGATGACCTCGGCGCAGCGCACGTCCAGGTCGATGTGCCCGGCGGCGTAGGCCAGGGCCTCGGCCCAGATGCGTTCGAGCACGCCGCCCGCGAACAGCAGGTAGGGCAGGACGACGACCCGCTTGGCGCCCAGACGGCGGCAGCGCTCGATGCCCTGCGCGACCGACGGCGGGGCGTCGGAGACGTACGCGGTCTCGACGGTGAGCAGGTCGGCGGCATGCGTCTCCCAGAACAGGCGGGACACGCGGTGCACCTCGGCGTTCGCCGCGGTGTCCGCGGACCCGTGCCCGACGAGCACCACGGCCGTGTCGGCCGGCGAGATGGGCTCCCACGCGGCGTAGCCGTGGTCGTCGCCCATGGTGACCGAGGCGAGCCGGGGCATCTCGGCGAGGGCGTCGGCCAGCCGTTCGGCCATCAGCGCCAGCACCTGCGGCGAGGCGTCGAGCGGCCGGGCGAGGTCGCAGCTGAGGGTCGGGTGCATCACCTGCGCGCGGGCGATCTCGGCGGGAATGTCACCGGTGTCGCCGAGCGCCAGCGGCACGGACACGAGACGGTGGTGACCGCGGGCGAGGAGCGAGGCGACGGAGTCGCTCAGCGACGGCCGTCCTTTGGCGACGAAGCCGCCCGACACGTCCGCCGCGACCTGGTCGAGGCGGCACCGCAGTCGATGGACGAAACGGCCGAACTCTGCCGCGCCCGTGTCATCGTGGGCGCCGTGCCCTATGAGCAGAAGCGGCGGCTTCATATGGATCTCCGATCCTTTGACCTGCGGTTATCTGGTCGGGTCGCGAGGATATCTGAATCTGTCAACGCTTGGACATGCCTTTGCCCACCTTTTGGCGGAACCCAGACCATCCGTTCATGGTCGTCCGGCCCGCGGCCGTTACGTACCCTCGGAAGCGCGCCGTAGCGCTACGCACCGTGCCCGACGCACGTCAGCGTGTGTGCGCCGTCAGCGGGACGCCGGACGGCGCGCATCAGCGGGCCTCGCCTTTGAGCAGGCTGAACAGCACCGCGTCGGAGATGCCCCCGGAGATGGGGAGGGCTCCGCGCAGGACGCCCTCCTCGGTGAAGCCGGCCTTGCGCGCCACGCCCTGGCTTGCGACGTTGCCGACGGCGGCCAGCAGCGTGACGCGGTGGAAGCCGCGCATCATCAGGAACGTGCTGACGGCGCGCGTCGCCTCGCAGGCGAACCCCCGGCGACGCGCCCACGGTGAGATCCAGTAGCCGACCTCGACGTCGCCGCGCTCCCAGTCGGCCCGCTGGATGCCGGCCGACCCGGCGAGGCGGCCGCCGTCCTTGGGCTCGATGGCGAACTGCACGCCGTTCACCGAGTCGGTATGGGCGAACTTGGTGCACCAGTCGTACGCCCGTTGCAGGTCGTACCCCTCAGCCCAGGGCATCCAGCGGTTGATCTCGGGATCGCCGTCCACCGCGTCGAAGACGTCCTTGGCGTCGGTGCCGGTGAACGGGCGCAGGATGAGCCGTTCGCTCTCCAGGCGCACGCCCGTGCCGAAGCCGCGGCCGTTCATCGTGGGCGGCCCCATCGCGAGGTCGCGGGCCAGCAGCCCGAACACGACCAGGTCGTGCGGGCCGTCGTCTTCGAAGCCCGCGCCGCGCAGCAGGCCCTCGCGGGTGAACCCCGACTTCTCCGCGACGCGCAGGGAGGCGGTGTTGTCCAGGTTGGCGCGCAGCTCGATGCGGCGCAGCCCTCCCTTGGTGAGCGCCCACTCGGTCAGCCCGCTGACGGCCTCGGGGGCGTACCCGCGGCCGCGGTGCAGGGGGTGCACGCCGTATCCGATCTCGGCCGTACCCGCGCCCCAGACGGTCTTGAACAGGCTGATGGCCCCGACGATCGTGCCCTCGGCGACCATGGCCAGGTGGATGCCCTGGCCGGCCCGCCACAGTTCGTGGACGCCGTACGACAACCACTGCGACACGCTGGAAGGGTGGCCGGGCACGCCGGGCGGGAGGAACTGCGCCCCCGACTCGAGGATCGCGCGCACCCGGTCGGCGTCCTTGGGACCGAACGGCCGCAGGAGCAGCCGTCGCGTGGTGATCGTCAGGTGCTGGTCGAAGCCGGTCAACTCTCATCCCCCTTGTGCGGACACATCAGCTCATCGCACATCGGGGCCGTCCGCAACTTGGCGGGCCCTGGAGAACCGGCGCGATCTCGCCGATTCGGCCCTGGGCCCGCCACCTCCCGTCACAGCCGTCCCAGGACGTGTCGAGCGGACGTCCCCGCCCAGCCATCCGACGAGGAAGGGATTCAGGAGAAGTGGCCGACTTTCAGCCGCGTGCTCACGAGGAGGGGCGCAGTACCTCGTTCCAGCGCACGCGGGCGCCCGTGCGGAGCACGGCACGCTGGTAGATGCGTCCGCCGGCGTAGAGCACGGCCGCGGCCGCCGCCAGCATCAGCCCCATGGCCAGGGCGGTCTCCCAGATCGGCACCTGCACGACGGTGGACCGCACCGGCATGACCATCGAGGAGAACGGCGGGACGATGGACAGCACGCGCGTCAGGACGCTGTCGGGTTCCTGGCCGGCGAAGAAGCCGACCAGGTAGGAGACCATCAGGAGCATCGTGGCCGGGGTGAGCACGCCGCTCAGCTCCTCCTGCCGGGACACCAGCGAGGCGATCGCCGCGAACATCGCCGCGTAGAAGGCGTAGCCGAGCAGGAACCACACGACCACGCCCGCCACGACCCCGTACGTGCCGTCGGGCAGCCGTGGAACGGCGCCGGAGAGCTGCGTGGCGGCGAGCCCGACTGCGGCGATGACGACGAGCTGGGACAGGCCGAGCACGCCGATGCCGATGACCTTGCCGGTCAGCAGCTGCCATGGCCGGGCCAAGGTCAGCAGGATCTCGACGATGCGGCTGCCCTTCTCCTCCACGACGCCCATGGCCACCCAGGAACAGATCTGGATGAGCAGCATGAACAGGATGACGACGATGGTCAGCGCGATCGCCAGGCGGACGCCGGCGTCCTCGCCGGTGCCGTTGAGCGTGACCTCGGTCATCGCAGGCACCTGCTGGGCCTGGGCGACCTTGGCCGGGTCGAGGCCGGCGGAGGCGAGGTTCTGGTCGACGCCGACCGTGCGATGGGCGGTGTCGAGGATGACCGACAGCCCGCCGTCGACGACGGTCTTGGAGACGACGGTCGTGTCGTCCACGATCGCCGCCTCGACGTCGCCGGCCGCGACGGCCCGGCGCGCCGCCGCCTCGTCGGCGTAACGCTTGACCTCGATCGACAGGCCGGCGTCCTGCGAGGCCTGGGCGCCGAGCGCCGCCTGCAACCGGTCGGCCCTCGCGCCCGCCACCCCGATGGTGTGGTCGTCGGCGCCGCCGAACAACTTGGGGAGCATGGCCAGCACGGCGACCAGCACGGCGGTGACGAGGAGGCCGTAGCGGTATCCCTTGGTGCGGCCGCGCACGTTGATCTCGCGGCGGGCGACCAGGACGACGGCGTTCACGCGACCACCTCACGGAAGATCTCGGCCAGGCCGGGTTCCTGCCAGCCGAAGTGCTGGACCCGTCCGGCCTGAGAGGCGAGGCGCAGCGCCTCCTGGTCGTCGGCCGGGACGAGGATCACCTCGTCATAGCGCTCTTGGTCGCCGGGGTGGGCGAGCGGCGGACGGCCGGACTTGGCGACGATCTCGCCGGGCAGCCGGTCGGCCCAGCCGTCCTCGGCGCCGGTGACGACGATGCGCAGGCGCTTGCGCGACTCGCGTGCCCGCAGCTCGGCCACGGTGCCCATCGCGACCATGCGCCCGGCCTTGATAATGCCCACCGAGTCGCACAGCCGCTCGACCAGGTCGAGCTGGTGGCTGGAGAAGACGACCGGCACGCCGGCTGCCGCGCGGTCCGCGAGCACGCCGGCCAGCGCGTCGACCGCGATCGGGTCGAGGCCGGAGAAGGGCTCGTCCAGGACGAGCACCTCGGGGTCGTGGATGAGCGCGACGGCGAGCTGGACGCGCTGCTGGTTGCCCAGGGACAGCGCGTCGACGTCGTCGCCGCGCCGCTCGGTGAGGCCGAGCCGTTCGATGAGGGCCTGCGCGGAACGGGCCGCGCCCGCCGCGCTCATGCCGCTGAGCCTGCCGAAGTACTCGATCTGCTCGGCCACCCGCATCTTGGCGTACAGGCCACGCTCTTCGGGCATGTAGCCGAACCGGCGGCGGGTGTCGTGGTTCAGGGGAACCCCGTTCCAGCGCACCTGCCCGGCGTCGGCGCCGAGCACGCCCATCACGATGCGCATGGTCGTCGTCTTACCCGCGCCGTTGGCGCCGACGAAGCCGAACATCTCGCCGGGGCGCACGGTCAGGCTCACCCCGTCGAGCGCCACGGTGTCCCCGTAGCGTTTCCTGAGCCCGTCGATCTCAAGCATGGGGGGATGTTCCCTTCATGATCTTCTCCAGGACGGAGACGTATTCGTGGAAGGCCTGCCGCCCCTTCGGGGTCAGCGAGAGCCAGGTGCCGGGCTTCTTGCTGATGAAGGCCTTCTCGACCGCGACGTAGCCGGCTTCTTCGAGGGTGAGCATGTGCTTGGAGAGCAGAGAGTCGCTGACCTCGATGGTGTCGCGCAGGAACCGGAACTCCACCTTCTCGGCCGCGGCCAGCGCCGCCATGATCGACAGCCGGACCGGCGTGTGGATGAGCTGGTCCAGGTCGTGGCGGGGGTGGGTCCCGCTCTCGGTCACCTGGCGCCTTTCCAGGGGTGCAGCCGCCAGGCCGCGTACAGCATGGGCAGGGCCGCGACGACCGTGGCGGCCAGGCCGCCGGCGACCCACCAGCCTGCGGGCCGCTCGGGCATGACGTACCCGAAGAGCGCCGCGCCGGCCATGACGGCCACCCAGACGAAGGCGACGCGCGAATGCAGGCGGCCGCGGTCGTACGCGCCGAGGCGGTAGGCGTAGACGAAGCTCAGCACCGTCATCGCCAGCCACCCGTACCCTGCGACGCGCGAGACGGGGGACGTGCCGAAGAACAGCGCCGGCCAGTACAGGAGCGCCGCGACGCCCCAGACGAGGTAGAGCCAGCCCATCGACGCGGCGGACCGCACGACGCTCCTGCGCACGCGGCTGATCTCGGCGAGCGCGTCGTCAGCGCTCATGCCCGCCTCGGCGCCCTTGCCGCCACCCGTGCCCACATCGTCACCGGCGTTCATCCGCTCACCCCTCCTTCATGTACTCAACAAGTTAACAAGTACTCAACCGCCATTCAAGTGCTTCACTCACGTTCGAGCATGACGAAACCCCGGCACCGCGCGAAGCCGTGCCGGGGCCGGTGGACTGGATCCGGTGCTCGGTCCATCCCGGCGAAGGCCGTACCGGGGTGGATGAGACGGGTGCTACATCACGATGACCACTTCCAGCGCGCGGGGGCCGTGCACCCCTTCGACGCGGTTCAGCTCGATGTCGCTCGTCGCGGACGGGCCGCTGATCCACGTCATCGGCCGCACCGGGTCGAGACGGGCGACCGCCTCCGGCACTCCGGGCACGACCTGGTCGGCGAGGACGACGCACAGGTGGTAGTCGGGCACCAGGGTGAGGGCCCGGCGCCCCTGACCAGGGCCGGCGTCCAGGACGATCGTCCCGGTCTCGGCGATGCCCACCGCGCAGCCGGTCACCACGCCGTCCACCGCGTCCAGGCCGGCGGCGGAGAGCGGCGGGGCGTCGCCGAGCCGCTCGACCTCGGCGGGCACCCCGCTCAGCCACTCATCGGGCAGCCCGGCGGGCACGACCAGACGGCGGACGCCACGGCCGGA
Source organism: Sphaerisporangium sp. NPDC049457 (assembly GCF_055586705.1). Taxonomy (NCBI): domain Bacteria; kingdom Bacillati; phylum Actinomycetota; class Actinomycetes; order Streptosporangiales; family Streptosporangiaceae; genus Sphaerisporangium; species Sphaerisporangium sp. NPDC049457. The sequence continues at coordinate 95,246 of NZ_JBVJHR010000025.1, forward strand.
CAGCGCCCGCGCGACCGTGTCCGCCACCTCGTCCGCGGGCACGACGTGCACGATCGCCCGGTAGTCGCGGACCCGTCCGGCGAACAGCTCGACGTCGCCGAACTCCTGCCCGGCGGCGCGGTAGCCGCGGGTCACCTCGGCCGCCGGCGCGCCGGCCACCGCCGACCGGATGCGCGCCAATATCGCCTCGCGCGAGCTCATCGGCCGCCCTCCTCTGTGCCCTCTTCTGTGCGCCGCCACCAGTCGCGGAACGACTCGCGCGGCACCTCGGGCACGTCCCGGGTGGCGGTCCAGGCCGCCCCCGGGCCGGGCAACCGTCTCTTCGGCACCAGCCCGCGCACGCGCGCGGCCAGGCGCTGGACGGTCCGCAGCCGCGTGGGCTTGTCCAGGACCCACCCGGCGGCGCCGAGCCCGGCGCGCTCGGCCGGGGCGTGCGGAGCCTTGGACCGCAGGTGGACGAGCACCTCGGGGATGTCGATGGCCACCGGGCACACGTCGTAGCACGCCCCGCACAGGCTGGAGGCGTACGGCAGCGAGGCGTCCAGCTCGGAGTCCATGCCGCGCATCAGAGGCGTGAGGATGGCCCCGATCGGCCCCGGATAGACCGACCCGTACGCGTGGCCGCCGACCCGTTCGTAGACCGGGCAGACGTTCAGGCAGGCCGAACAGCGGATGCAGCGCAGCGCCTGGCGTCCGATCTCGTCCGCCAGGACCTTCGTGCGGCCGTTGTCCAGCAGCACCAGGTGGAACTCCTGCCCCTCGGCGGCGCCGGTCCACATGGAGGTGTAGGGGTTCATCCGCTCGCCGGTGGAGCTGCGCGGCAGCAGCTGCAGGAAGACCTCCAGGTCGCGCCAGGTCGGCAGGACCTTCTCGATGCCCACCACGCTGATCAGCGTCCGCGGCAGGGTCAGGCACATGCGGCCGTTGCCCTCGGACTCCAGCACGACGAGCGTGCCGGTCTCGGCAATCAGGAAATTGGCGCCCGAGACGGCGACCTTGGTGGACAGGAAGCGCTCGCGCAGGTGCAGCCGCGCGGCGTCCGCAAGGGCGGGCGGGTCGTCGCTCAGGCCCTCGGGCGCCGGGCGGCCCCACTCCCCCATGCGCTCGTTGAAGATCTCGCGGATCTCCGAGCGGTTGCGGTGGATGGCGGGGACCAGGATGTGCGAGGGCTGGTCGTCGCCGAGCTGGACGATCAGCTCGGCCAGGTCGGTCTCGTAGGCGGTGATGCCCTCGCGTTCCAGCGCCTCGTTGAGGCCGATCTCCTGGGTCGCCATGGACTTGACCTTCATGACCTGGTTCTCGCCGGTGGCCTTGACCAGGTCGGTGACGATGCGGCCGGCCTCGGCGGCGTCCGCGGCCCAGTGGACGCGGCCGCCGGCCTTCACGACGGCCTCCTCGGCCTGGATGAGGTAGCGGTCGAGGTTGCGCAGCACGTCGTCCTTGATGGAACGGCCGGCCGCTCGCAGCTCCTGCCAGTCGGGCAGCTCGGACACCATGGCCCCGCGCCTGGCGCGGATGGTGTGGGTGGCCTTGCGCAGGTTGAACCGAAGCTGGGAGTCGGCAAGGGCCTTCTCGGCGTTCCGCGGGAACGAGGGCATGCCGAGGAAGGCGCCCGATCCGGGTCCGCTCATCGCGCGTCTCCTTCGCAGGTGTGAGATGACGGGGCCGGGGTCACCGGTCGTCCTCGGTGCTCGCGAGGATCTCGGCCAGGTGCATGACCCGGACGCCCGCCCGCTGGCGGCTCAGCGTGCCGCCGATGTGCATCAGGCAGGAGTTGTCGGCCGCGCACAGCACCTCGGCGCCGGTGGTCACGACGTTGGCGACCTTGTCGGCGCACATGGCCGAGGAGACGGCGGCGTTCTTCACCGCGAACGTGCCGCCGAAGCCGCAGCACTCGTCGGCGGCCGGGAGCGGGACCAGTTCGAGGCCGCGTACGTGCTGGAGGAGGGTGGTCGGGCGGTCGCCCACGCGCAGCCCGCGCAGCGAGTGGCACGTCGGGTGATACGTCACCCGGTGTGGGAAATATGCCCCTACGTCGGTGACGCCGAGCACGTCCACCAGGAACTCGGACAGGTCGTACACCTTCGGCGCCGTCTCGGCCACCGCCCGCGCGAACGGCGAGCGCCCCGCGTGGACGCCGGCGAAGGCCCCGGCCCGCGTGGCCCCCATGCCCGCCGCCAGCTTCGGGTACTGCTCGCGCACCATGGCGGCGCACGACCCGGACGGGGCCACCACGGCGTCGTGGCCGGCGAAGACGTCGAGGAAGTGCCGCGCCAGCCGCACCCCCTCGTCGCGGTAGCCGGAGTTGACGTGCATCTGCCCGCAGCACGTCTGGGCCGCGGGGAAGTCAACGTCACAACCGAGGCGGCGCAGCAACGTCACGACCGCCTTGCCGGTGTCCGGGAAGAGCGTGTCGTTGACACACGTGATGAACAGTGCGACCCGCATCGCGACCCTTCTTCCAGCTGCCGGGGTTCGCCCGGAACCGCCCCCGGTGGCCGGTGGTGGGACCGAGTATGGTCAGACCATACTCCAGGCGAGAAGGGCGATCAGGTGGCGGACGGCACGCGGCGCACGCGCGCCTTCGAAGAGGTGCTCCTCCAGATCGAACGGCGCATCGCCGACGACGGCCTCAAGGTGGGAGACCGCCTGCCCGGCGAGCGGCAGCTGGCCGAGCAGCTCCGGGTCGGCCGGTCCTCGGTCCGCGAGGCGATCCGCGTCCTGGAGACGCTGGGGGTGGTGTCCTCGCAGGTGGGCCGCGGCCCGGACGCGGGGGCGGTGCTCACCTCCCGTCCCGACAGCACGCTGACCGACCTGCTGCGCCTCAGCCTCGGCCTGTCCAGCCTCTCTCTGCGCGAGGTCATCGACACCCGCCTGATGATCGAACGCTGGTCCGCCGAACACGCCGCCCGCGCCACCGAACAGGCCGCCCACGCCGCCGGACGCGCCACCGCCCGCGCCGCTGAACAGGCCACCGAACGGGCGGCCAATGCCGCCGGACGCTCCCCGTCGTCCGGCTCGGCGCCCGCGCCCGAGCTGATGGCGGCGATGCTCGCCATGGAGGCCGCCGGGAGCGCCGAGGAGTTCGTGCGGCACGACATCGCCTTCCACGTGGCCATCGCCGAGGCGTCGGGCAACCGGCTCGTCGCCGCGGTGATGCGCGCGCTGCGCGGGGCGATGCGCAAGTACGCGATCGAAGCGGTCGACCGGCTCGGCGACACGCGCGTGCTGCGCGAGGACCACCGCCGCATCCACGACGCCATCGTCGCCGGCGACGCCGCCACCGCGGTCGACGCCGTCACCGCGCATCTGGCCCACGCCTACCCCGAGCTCTTCTAGAGCCTCCGCTCCCCGCCCCGCGTCCCGAAGCACCAGGACGCCGGAGCACCGAGCACCGAGCACCGAGCACCGAGAGCGGATCACGCAGGACGCGAGCACGACCAAAAGCCAAAGAAGTGTTTGACATCTGCCAATGCCAAAGTATTCTTTGACATATGCAGATCAGCGATCCGAAGGCGATCAGGGCCCTGGCCCACCCGCTCCGCCTCGACCTGCTCGAACTGCTCGCCACGATCGGCCCGGCCACGGCCGCTCGGTGCGGGCGCGTCCTCGGCTCCTCACAGGCCAACTGCTCCTTCCATCTGCGCCAGCTCGCCAAGTACGGCTTCGTGGAGGACGCCGGCCCGGGGCGTGACCGGCGCGAGCGGCGGTGGCGGGTCCCCGATCGGCGGCCGGCGCTGCGCATCGCGGCCGGCGGCGACGCCGTCGTCGCGCGGCAGCTCCAGCGGGTCGTGGTCGAGCGCGAGACGCGGGCGATCCTCGACCACATCGACCGCGTCGACCGCGGGGACGGCGACGAACGGGCGTGGGACGAGAAGGCGGGCATGGTGACCGCGGTGGCCGTCCTGTCCGCCGACGAGGCCGCCGAGATCAAAGAGAAGTGGAAGGCGCTCCTCGAGCCCTACATCGCGAGGACCGAGACCGGCGTCCGCCGGCCCCGCCCCGGACAGCGTCATGTCCGATATTTCATGGCGGCGACCCCGCTACCAGACTTCGACCCAACGGACGGCGAGCATGACTCCGACGACTGACGGCCTGATCGACTTCGTGAGCGCGACCCCCACCACGGGCTCCCTGGACGTCGCGTGGAGCCACGGCGCGCCCCCCGGACGGCCCGCCCGCGATCCGCTGATCCAGGTCCACCACTACGACGAGCACACCGTCATCATGCGCCAGAGCAAGTCGGTGAACTACGAGGCCCCGTTCCTCTACCTGCTGTTCGGCAACGACCGGGCCCTGCTGCTCGACACCGGCGCCACCGCCGACCCCGGCCTGTTCCCGCTGCGTGAGACGGCCGACCGGCTCATCGCCGCATGGCTCGATGAGCACCCGCGCGAAGGGTACGAACTGGTCGTCGCGCACTCCCACGGGCACAACGACCACGTGGCCGCCGACCCGCAGTTCGCCGGCCGCCCGTCGACCACCGTGGTGCCCCGGGACGCGGACGCCGTGCGGTCGTTCTTCGGGTTCGGCGAGGGCTGGCCGGCCGAGACCGTCGCCTTCGACCTGGGCGGCCGAGTTCTGTCGATCCTGGGCTCGCCGGGCCACCACCAGGCGGCGATCACCGTCTACGACCCCTGGACCGCGATCCTGCTCACGGGCGACACCGTCCTGCCCGGCAGGCTGTACGCCTTCGACTTCCCCGCCTACCTGGCGACGCTCGACCGCCTGGTCGCCTTCGCCGGGACGCACCCCGTGACCCACGTGCTCGGCTGCCACGTCGAGATGGCGAGCCGCCCGGGCCGCGACTACCCGCTCGGCGCCGCCTACCAGCCCGACGAGCGCGCCCCCGAGCTGACTGCGGCCCACCTGGCGGCCGTCCGTGACGCGGCGGCCTCCGTCGCGGGCAGGCGAGGAGTCCACCGGTTCGACGATTTCCTCATCTACAACCAGCCCCGCCGGCGCGACATGCTCGGGCTCATGGCCCGCGGCCTGGCGAACAAGGCCCGCGCCGCGCTCACGCGGCGGTGAACCCTCGCTGTGAGCGAGCCCTCCATCCCTGCGGGCAGCCCTCGACCCTGCGGGTAGAACGTGTTCTAATTACGGGCGCCGGGCGGAGCTTGGAGGGTGGGCATGAGCGGTGAGCTGAGGCTGGGGTTGAACCTCGGATACTGGCAGCGGAACGCCGACGACGCGACCGAGGTCGTCCAGACGGCCGAGCGGCTCGGGTACGACTCGGTGTGGACCGCCGAGGCGTACGGGTCGGACGCGTTCACCCCGCTGGCCTGGTACGGCGCGCGCACCAGCACGATCAAACTGGGCACGAGCGTGGCGCAGATGTCGGCGCGCGCCCCGGTGACCACGGCGATGACGGCGATGACGCTCGACCACCTCACCGGCGGCCGGCTGCTGCTCGGCGTAGGGGCGTCCGGGCCGCAGGTGGTGGAGGGCTGGTACGGCGCGCCGTTCCCGATGCCGCTGGCCCGCACCCGCGAGTACGTCGACATCATGCGCAAGGTGTGGCGCCGCGAGGGGCCCGTCACCAACGACGGACCGCACTACCCGCTCCCCTACCCGGGCGGCGCCGGGCTCGGCAAGCCGCTCAGGTCGATCACCCACCCGCTGCGGCCCGACATCCCCATATATCTCGGCGCCGAGGGGCCGAAGAACGTCGCCCTGTCCGCCGAGCTCGCCGACGGCTGGCTGCCGCTGTTCACCTTCCCCGAGAAGATCGAGAGCATGTACGGCGCGTCGCTGGCCGCGGCGCGGCCGGGCTTCGACGTCGCGGCGATGGTCTACGTCGCCATCACCGACGACGTCCAGGCGGCGCTGGACGGCGTGAAGATGATGCTCACGCTGTACATCGGCGGGATGGGCGCCAAGGCGCGCAACTTTCACGCCGACATCGTCGGCCGCATGGGCTTCGCGGACGCCGCCCACAAGATCCAGGAGCTGTACCTGGCCGGGCGCAGGGACGAGGCCTTCCGCGCCATCCCGGACGAGCTGGCGGACGGCATCTCGCTGGTCGGGCCGATCGGCCGCATCCGCGAACGGCTTGCGCCGTGGCGCGCGAGCCCGGTGACCAACCTGCTCGTCATGGGCCCCCGCGACGAATCGCAGCTGCGCGCCGTCCGCGACGTCGTCCTCGGCTGAATACCGGTGGCGCATTGATTTCCTGACGTGGCACCCGAGAATGTTCCGGACAGGCGAGCACCGCCGAGCGGCAGGTCTTCCTCCGGAGAGCCCGCCTTGAGAACAGCGCCGGGAAACGGCCCAAGGAGGAACACGATGCCACGGCGACCCGCAGCATTGAAATGGACGTCCTGCGCCATGGGGCTGGCGATCCTGGCCCAGGTGCCGCCCGCCTCCGCCTCCGTTTCCGCCCCCGTTTCCCGTTCGGCTCCCCATTTCAGCTCCGCCTCCGCGCACGGGCTCGTCCGCCCTGCCGCCGGCGCGATCGCTTCCCACGGCGCGGTCCCGGTGCGGCCGGCCGATCTCACGGTGTTCGCCTTCAGCCAGTCCGACGTGAACCAGGAAGATCCGCAGGTCTACCGGCTGGATCCGGACATCACCATCCGCGCCATCGGGAAATGGTCCACCAACGGCGACGAGGCCGCCGACTACAACTTCGCCCAGATCAGGCGCTATCACAACCAGGGCATCGCGTTCATGGGCAGCGGGACGGCCAGCGTCATCTTCCCGCAGGACTTCGCCGACGCCGCGACCTTCGACGACATGTCGACCCGCGACGCTAACGGCGATCCGGTCCCGCACGACGAGTTCGGATTTCCCGAGCCCGCGCGCCGGGGCAACATGTTCAACCCGAGATATCGCCGATACCTGCTCGACTGGGCCAAGATCCAGGTCGACGGCGGCGTGGACGGGGTCAACTTCGACGAGGTGAACGCCGGGTTCAGCGGCGGGCAGAAGTACGGCTTCAACGGCAACGAGGGATTCGACGACTATGCCCTCGCGGACTTCAACCGGTACCTGCTGAACAAGTACCCCGCTTTCACGGCCGCCGACTGGAAGAGTCGTTTCGGGATGGCCGACGGCAACCTCCCGAGGCGCGACGTCCCTGCGAGCGACCTGACGCGCAACTTCAACTACCGGACGTACCTCAAGGCGAACGGCTGGAACACCGACCCGCTCAACTCCGCCAATCCGCTGGCCGGCGAATGGGGGCGGGTGACCGCCAACCGGATGTACGCCGATGACACGTCGTTCACCGCGACCTACCTGCGGCGTTACTGGAAGCAGATGGTGGACGAACTGCGGGCCTACGCGCTGAGGACCGCCCATCGCAAGATCCTGATCTCCTCCAACGGTCTCCTGCCGTACGTGGACTTCAACAGCGTCGGGATGTACCCGTGGAACCCCGACGAGCAGACGCCCGACTACCGGGGCGCCGACTATGTGCCCCTGGTCGGCGGTCACCTCAACGGCGCCAAGTCGCTACAGGCCAACTACCGGTACCTGAAGGACAAGAGCCGCCAGATCGCGGGCGACGTCCCGGTGACGGTCTTCATCGACTGGCCGAACGACATGATGACCGGCTACCTCAACCTGCCGCTCGCCGAGAAGCAGGACTACTGGCGGATCTTCGGCGCCGAGGCCTACGCCAACGGCCTCTTCCCGGCCTTCCACCTGAAGGACACGGTCGGCAGCCCGACGGCGGAACAGTACGGCATGCTCGACTTCTTCCAGACCTACACCCGGTTCTACAAGGAGCACCGTTCGCTCTACCAGCGCAACGACCTCGGCACCCAGGCCGTGAGCGTGACGGCGGGCAACGTGTCGGCGAGCCTGCTCGTACGGCGCGGCGGCGGGGCGCGCACGCTTCACCTGGTCAACCACAACTACGACCAGGGGGTGGTCCCGCAGAGCGGCTTCGGCGTGCAGGTGCGGCTGCCGCGGTGCCCGCGGAAGGTGTCCCTGGTCTCTCCCGACTTCACCGGGTCGAAGACGCCGGCCTCTTCGTGCCGTCAGGGCGAGTTGACGGTGACCGTCGACCGCCTCGACTACTACGACGTGCTGGTGCTGAGCTGACGTCCCGCCGGCGCGGGTGTGAGCATCGGGAGGGAGGGCGGCCGGCCCCGGTCACGCCCTCTCCCCCGGTGCTCGCGGGCACGGCGGCCATTCTCGTAGAGCGCGCCCCACTCTTACGCCGTGACCCGGGTCATCAGCGGATTGTCCGATCCACATGTCCAACGGTAGGCGGCGGCGCCCAGATTTGCAACTATCCCTACTAGTTTTAAATGGATAGTGCGTCGCCGGGTGAAGGTGGCGCCGCCGCCGAGGCCGGGCGGATCGCGTCCCGCGCGCACGGAGAGTGTCTTCCGGAACAGCAGCCGATCTCGTGCGAGCACCGGACCACTTCGTACCGGACCGCTGTGTACCGGACCGCTGTGTCCGGAAGGCACTTCCACCCCGTTATCCGGGAAACCGCCTGCGCTGCAGTCGCATGCGGCCGCCCGGCGTCAGCGAGAACGGCGGACGATCTGGGCGATCAGATTCCGCAGACCGTACTCTCGTGGTCGCACCCTTGGCCATCGCAACAGTAGGACGTGCACGGGCCGCCCCTGCACTCCCAGCATGAAGCGAAGAGTCTCCAGCCGCAGCCGGTAGCGCTGGCGGATGCCTCCACTTTGGGCACGAAGAGGCCGAGAAGGCCGGCTCCGAGCTGTTCCAGCTTCCTGTACATCACACTCCTAAAGGAGATCGACGATGCCTTACGGCAACTTTCTCGCCCAAGATGGCGAACCAGGGGAAGCGGTGGCAATAGACACTTTTGGCAGGCGCTGAGCGCTTTTACCCGGCGTGCGGCTCACTGTATGTTCCGTCGGGCGGGACAGGCTCGGCCGCGCAGAATGCCGCAGCCGGGCTTGTCCTGCCGGCACCGTGCGCGCCGTGAATGGAGGTTCTCTGGTGCAGTACCTGTCGATCACACTTCGATGTCTGATCGACGTGGTCTTCCTGGCTTCGTCCATCAGCAAGCTGACCGGGAGGAACGCGTTCGATGAATTCGTCGCGTCGTTGCGGGAGACGGCGCTGCTGCCGTCGGCACTGGTTCGCCCGGCGGGATTCCTCCTGGTGGCCGCCGAGTTGTCGATCTGCGTCACGCTCGCGATTCCCGGGCCATTGTCCGGATTACTGGGATTCACCGGCGCGATCGGACTGCTGACCGGTCTCGCCGTCGGAATAGCACTCACCGTACGCCGAGGGGAACAGGCTCGCTGCCGCTGTTTCGGCCGGTCGACGACCCCGCTCGGAATTCGCCACGTGGTAAGAAATGTCGGCCTCGCGGCTCTTTCGGCCCTCGGCTTGGTGACCACGCTGACGGCCTACGGACCCGTCGAGATGAGCGGGGCACTGGTCGCTCTTCTCGCCGGTCTGGTGGCGGGCGGAGTGGTCACCGTGCTCGATGACGTCCTCGAATTGTTCCTGCCCGTCGACCGCGAACCAGATCCAGCCGCTGAATACCGGGAGAAGGTGAGGGTGATATGACCGCTCTGATCGCCGCCATGGCGCTTGTCGGTTCTCTTTGCATACTCGATCTGATTCTCACGCTGGGCGTGATAAAGCGCCTGCGTGAGCATACGGAACTGTTGTCGAGCAACCGAGGGCCGAACTCGTCGCCCTTCATCGAGGTGGGCACGGAGATCGCCGAGTTCGCGGCGGTCACGGTCGACGGTGAACCACTGGACCGCGATCTGCTGTTCGGCGAGACGCTGGTCGCGTTCTTCTCCCCGACCTGCGGGCCGTGCCGAGAGCAGTTGCCGAGGTTCGTGGAGTACGCGCGATCGATGCCGGGCGGACGGAGCCAGGTCGTGGCGGCGGTGGTCGGGAGTCCCGACGAGGCCGCTTCGTTCGTCGCCGACCTGCGTCCCGTGGCGAACGTCGTGCTCGCGGACCGCGCCTCGGAGATCGTCGAGGCGTTCAAGGTACAAGCCTTCCCGACCGTGCTCATGGTCGAGTCCGACGGCGGCGGCCGACTGGTGGTCACGGCCAACACCGTGGATCTGGCATCGCCGGCCGCTCGGGCAGCATGAGCGACACCAGGTCCCGGCCGAAGGCGCGGCGATCGGAAGCGGTGGCCGACGTCGCCGTGCCGCACCACCCCGGCGGTGCGGCACGGCGCGCGGGCATGGCGTGCTCGCTGGTGGTCAAAGCCGCCCCGGGCGTCGCGGCGCTGTACGTCGTCCTGTCTCTGACGACCGGCATCCTGCCGGTGACGGTGGCCTGGCTCACCAAGCTCCTCCTCGAGGGCCTGCTCGGCGGGGCGCCGTCGACGACGTTGCCCGCCCTGGCCGCGGGACTCTGCGTAGTCGGAATCATCGCCGGCCTGACCCCGCACGTCACGGAGTACCTGCGTGTGGGAATGGACCGCCGGGTGAGCCTGCGGGCTCAGGAGCGTCTGTTCACCGCTGTGGACGGTTTCGCCGGCCTGGGGCGTTTTGAGGACCCTCAGTTTCTGGACAGGGTGCGGCTCGCGCAGCAATCCGGCGGAATGACCTCCACCCAGTTCACGGACGGTCTCCTCAGCGTCGTCCGAGCCGCCATCACCATCACCGGATTTCTGGGCTCGCTGCTCATACTCAGCCCGTTCATGACCGCTCTTGTATTCGCGGCCGGCGTGCCGGCACTCGTCGCCCAGCTCGCGCTGTCGAAGAGGCGGGCCCGGACGCTGTGGAAGATCGGGCCCGCGGAGCGACGCGAGTTCCTCTACAGGGAACTGCTGTCCAGCGTCTCCGCGGCGAAGGAGGTGCGGCTCCTCGGCATCGGAGCATTCCTGCGCGAACGGATGCTGACCGAGCGCCGAACGGCCAACTCCGCTCTTCGGTCGATGGATCGGCGGCAGCTCGCCGTACAGGCGGCCTTGGGGCTGCTGGCGGCGACGGTCTCCGGTGGAGGACTGCTCTGGGCGGTCGGCGCCGCACGCCAAGGCCTGCTCTCCGTCGGTGACATCACGATGTTCGTGGCGGCGGTGGCCGGGGTCCAAGGCGCGCTGACCACGCTGGCGATGCAGGTCGCCCGATCGCATCAGGCTCTGCTCATGTTCGACCACTATGTCGCGGTGACGACCGCCGGTCCTGATCTGCCGGTCGCCGCTGACCTACGCCGGCTGCCGCCGATGCGACAGGGCATCGAGCTGCGCGACGTGTGGTTCCGCTACTCCACAGAGCACTCGTGGGTGCTGCGCGGCGTCAACCTGTGGATCCCCCAGGGAAAGGCGCTGGCGCTGGTCGGGCTGAACGGTGCGGGGAAATCGACCCTCGTCAAGCTCCTGTGCCGCTTCTACGACCCCACTCGCGGCAAGATCCTCTGGGATGGCGTGGACATCTCCCAGGTCGATGTCAAAGAGCTGCGCCGACGAATCGGGGCGGTCTTCCAGGACTACATGAACTACGACATGACCGCCGCCGAGAACATCGCGATCGGTGACATCGAAGCCTTTCACGACCGCGATCGCGTGTGCGTCGCCGCACAGCGCGCGGGTGTTCACGAGAAGCTGTCGGGCCTGGCCTTCGGCTACGACACTCTGCTGACGCGACTGTTCTTCATGGAGTCCGAGAAAGACGACCCGGCCACCGGTGTGGTGCTCTCCGGCGGCGAGTGGCAGCGACTCGCGCTGGCGCGGGCGTTCTTCCGCGCCCAGCGTGACCTCGTCATTCTCGACGAGCCGTCCTCCGGGCTCGACGCCGAGGCCGAGCACCAGGTGCACTCCTCGCTCCTGCGGCACCACCGCGGGCAGACCAGCCTGCTCATCTCGCATCGCCTGGGTACCGTGCGCGGCGCCGACCTCATCGTCGTACTCGCGGACGGGCGCATCATCGAGCAGGGGGACCACGCGGCCCTCATGGCGTCCGGCGGGGCGTACGCGCGGTTGTTCGCTCTGCAGGCATCCGGCTACGAGAGCGGGGCCGATGATCGAACGGCGTCGGTAGGAGGGCCATGACCGCCGACGTAGAACCCGGGCGTGCGGAAGTCAGCGCCTCGCGTGGGGCGCACCCGGATGAACGGCCGCACGTTCCGCCGCGCGCATGGCCGGCGCCGAGGGCTCCGCGGAGTTTCAGAGGCCGTGAGCGGATCCTGCTGTTCGCGCGCATCGCGTCGGTGGTGACCGCCGTGTCGCTGTGGGCGGCCGTGTGGCGTTCGCTTCCCGCCGCCACGGTGTGGACCCTCGTCTACGGCGTGCCGGCCCTGGCGTTCACCCTTGTGTCCGCCGCGCTCGTGACGTTGGGCCGCCGGCTGGTCGCGGTGACCGTACGCGGCATGAGCATGGAGCCGACCTATCACGACGGCGATCGAGTGCTGGTGCGACGCACTCGATCGCCGGTGTCCGGTCAGATCGTCGTCGTGGAGAGTCCCGCCCGCGGCGCCGAGTGGCTCACTCCGCCGAAGCCGGGGAAGGCCGGGGGCGTCGCCGTGTCCCATCGCTCCTGGATGATCAAAAGGGTCGTCGCCGCGCCCGGGGACCGTGTGCCCCGCGGGCAGGTGCCGGCTCTGGCCCATGTACCCGAGAGTCATGTGCCTGCGGGAAAACTCGTGCTGGTCGGCGACAATCGGGACCGGAGCTTCGATTCCCGCCAGATCGGCTACTTCCCGATGGAACGAGTGCTCGGCGTGGTGGTTCGCAGCTTTCCGCCGACGACGCCCGGCACGTGACCCGCATGTTCGGAGCCCGGCCCGTCCTTGTCAGGCGGAAAGCCGCTGCCCCGGCGCGCCGGGGTGGCGGGTTCGGACGCCACCGCAGGAACACGCGCACGAGTAGGCGTACGCGGCGAGCCCCGCCTGAAGCCGCGACTCCAGGCCGAGTGTCTCCAGAATCCGGCCCGTATGCAGCTTCACCGTGCTCTCGGTGATGTGCAGTCGAGTCGCGATCTGTCTCGCCGAATATCCCTTGCCGAAGAGCATGAGAACTTCGAACTGGCGGGGCGACAGCCTTTCGATCCGAGCCAAGGCCATTTCCACCCGAAGTTGCGGTTCCGCTTGCCTGCTGCTCATGGTTCCATTCCTCCAGCCAGGTGGTGGGAATGCTGCTGTCGGACGATGAGGAGTGGACTACCCCCTGCTCACGTGCGCCCTGTTCGTCGTCTCGTCGGCGATGGTCTCGCCTACGACGCCGGGCGAAGATCACGTGGTGCCGATGTCGCACCGATTGACGCACAGGTCTGGCGCCTGTGCGGCTTCGCCGGGTGTTGATCAGGGTGTTTTCGCTGGTGGAAGGCATCATGGCGCACTTTTCGGACCGGTTCGGTCCGAACGGTGACGGACGGAAGGGGCCGATGCGCGCTTCTGCCGAGATGAGCGTGCATCGACTAGGCGATGTGGTAGCCCACTCCGGGCGTTGTCGCGATGACCGGCGGGTCGCCGAGTTTGCGCCGCAGCCGGCCTATCGTGACCGCGACGGTGTTGGTGAACCGGTCGGCGTTTTCGTCCCACACCTGTTCGAGCAGGGTTTCGGCGCTCAGAAAGCCGGGGCTCGTCCGTAGCAGCGCCTCCAGCACGGCGAACTCCTTCACCGAAAGGTCCAGTTGTCGCCCGTCGCGAACGGCGGTGCGGCGGACCGGGTCCAGTTCGATCCCGGCCGCGCGCAGCGTCCGGGGCCGCGCGTCAGGCTTGCGGCGGGCCAGGGCGTGGACGCGCAGGACGAGTTCTGGGAAGTGGAAGGGCTTGGCGAGATAGTCGTCCGCGCCGAGGGTCAGCCCGCTGACCCGGTCGCCGGGTGCGCTCGCTGCGGTCAGCATCAGCACCATCGGCCGGGTCACCCGGTCGGTAATCATTTGGCACACTGTGTCACCGTGCAGGCCGGGCAGGTCCCGATCCAGGACCACCACGTCGTACGGGGTGAGGTCGAGCTTGGCTGCGGCGGCCAGCCCGTCGTGGGCGAGGTCGACGGCCATTCCCTGGTCGCGTAGCCCCTCGGCGATCACCTCGGCCAGGGCGTGTTCGTCTTCGGCGACGAGGACCCTCATGCCGCTACCGCCACCCTGGCAGCCGGAAGCGTGATCGACACGCGGAGGCCGCCTTCGGGCCGGGCGAGCAGCGCGAGCCTGCCCCCGTGCGCGGCGGCGACCGCGGCAACGATGGACAGACCCAGCCCAGAGGAGCCGGTACGCTCGACGCCGAGCCGCTCGAAGGGCTGCGTCAGCGGTCGACCTCCCGCTGGTCGAGGAGCCGCCCGCCGGTCTCAACGACCAACACCGTCCGCTCCTCGCTCGCACAGCCGGTGATCTCGATCCATCCGCCGTCCTCGTTGTGCGTCACGGCGTTGTCCACGACGTTGCCCACAAGCCGCGCCAGCAGCGCCGGGCTGCCCTGGATCGCCATCGGCGGTGGCACGTCCACCGTCACGTTCAGCCCTTTGGCCTGCATGTCGGCGGACCTTTCGCGCAGCGCCGCGCCGATGAGGTCGCCAAGCTCGACCGGAGCGGTTTCGGCGAGCGCGCCGTGCTGCGCCCGGGCCAGCACGAGGAGCCCGTCGAGCAGGTGATCGACCCGGTCCAGCTGCATACGCAGCCGGTCCGCGAGCGCCACCGTCGAGGCGGCCGGGTCGGGCTTGGCGACCGCGACGTCCAGCGACGCGCGCATCGTCGCCAGTGGGGTACGTAGCTCGTGGGAGGCGTTGGCAACGAAGCGGCGCTGCGCGGTGAACGACGCCTCCAGCCGTTCGAGCAGCTCGTCGATGGTGTCGGCGAGGTCCTTCACCTCGTCGGCAGGGCCGGTGACGGCCAGCCGCCGGTCCAGGTCGTTGGCGGTGATGCGCCGTGTGGCGCTCGTGATGAGTCGCAACGGCCTCAGCACGCGCTTCGCCAGCACTCGCCCGAGCAGCAGCGAAACGAGCGCCATCGCGGCCAGCGCCATTAACGCGCCGACCAGGAGTTGGCGCGTCTGCTGCTCGTTCATGGCGGCCAGTTGCTCCTCCAGCTGCCGGACGCGCTGCGCCTGGCCGGCGGGATTCCCAGCGGGGCCGTTGCTCCTGCGGTCACCGGAGAACAGGAAGGTCAGTCCCAGCAGCCCGACACCGGAAAGGAGGAACACGACGGCGTACAAGATGGTGAACCGTAGCCCGACGGTCCCGCGGCCGGGAGGTCGGTCTTGGCGGCGCCATGGGGCAGCAACGGCATACCCAAGCTGTCGGCGTCTTCGACAACGTCACCGTCGACGGTGCCGTCACCGGCGCGTGGCACACCGAGATGGTCGGCGGCGGGAGCACGGCCGACTGGGAGAAGCACAACCCGTCGGGGGCCGTGGAGAAGGACGGCGTCATCACGGTCAGCGGCAGCGGCGACATCGGGCCGTCCGGCGGCGAGGCTGCGCAGGCCGTCCTGCTCGGGTTACCGATCGGGCTGATCATCGTGCTCATCGTCGCGGCCCGCTACGGCACCCGCACAGCCCGCCGGACGTCATCCCGGCAGGTGATCGCCGCCCGGACGATCGTCGTCGCCGCGGCGACCTTCGTCACCGGTCTCGTGGCCGTCGGTATCGTCGTGCCGGTGGGAATGGTGATCCTGAAGGGCAACGGCATCCTGGCGCCGGTGCCCCTGCTGACCGGCGCACGCGTGGTCGTCGGCCTCGCCGTCGTGATCGCCCTCTGCGCGATCCTCACCTTCGGACAAGGTCTGCGGCTGCGCCACGGCTGGACAGCGATTCTCATCGGGCTGTCACTGATCGCCCTGCCCTACACGGTCGCCACGCTCCCGCTGCTGCCCGACTCCGTCTCGGAGTGGCTGCTGCGGCTCTCCCCCGCCGCCGGTTTCGCCGTGCAGCAGACGATGACCGAGTACCCGCAGGTGACCGCGCACTATGCGCCGTCGGCCGGCTATTTCCCGTTCCCCTGGTGGGCCGGGCTCACCCTGTGCAGCGTCTGCACAGTGATCGTAATGTGGATCGCCCTCGGCCGGAAACCAGCCGCGGACACCGACTGGCGATAGTGGACGTGTGGGACAGCGGGCCCCGCATCGCCCAACAGAGAGCGAAATGCCACCGCCGCCGGCAGCGCCGGGCAGGGTCGCCTCCTCGGGCGCGGGTGCGGCGATTCATCGGCGGCCAGGACCGCAAGCTCCGGTAGGACGTCGCGGTGGCGTCGCAGCGTCACCCATAAGGATCACCTCAGGTGAGTGGCGAGACGCCGGTGACGATGCCGAGCGAGCGGAGTTCCTCGTCGAGGAGGCGGACATGCTTGTTGCCCGCCCACGGCCGGAGACGGGCACGCGCCTGCCGCACGGAATCGGCGAGCCGGCCAGAGCTGTGCCCCACCGTGATCTGAGCCGCCCCACGGATCTTGTCGACCGCAGCGGGAATCTCACGCTTCTGGGTCAGAGCCCTGGCGTAGTACAGCAGGGCTTCACCGCGCGCCAGCTTGCGCGTGATGGGTGCCGCCAAGGTCCTCTCGACCGCGTCGATCGCATCATCGGGGCGCCCCCAGGCGAGCATGCAGAAAGCAGTGTTCTTCCGCACCCCGTTCGAAGTCCACCAGTAGAGATATGAAGGGTCCGCCTCACTTCTCGGCTGGTCGATGAAATGCCGCGACTGCGCGAGCGCGCGCTCGCTTTCTCGGACGCTGCCGCCTGTGGCCAATGCTCGCGCCAGGTCTATCGCGTGAACCGACCTCAAGACCGTGCTCGCGCTCTGTCGTGCCCAACCCTGTGCCGCGAATACATGATCGAGAGCTTCCCCTACGCGGCCTTGATGAAGAGACATCCCACTCAAACAGGTATGCAGGTATGAGATCAACGTAGGATCTCCGACTTCGTGAGCCGCCGTCAGTGCCTCCTTGTAGCGCTGATGCGCTCCGGCATAGTCCATCAAGTCGTGGTGGAGCCAGCCGGCAAGTTGGTTGAGTTCGGCGTAGGCGTAGGTGAGCCGGTCGCGGAGGCCGGGAAGCAAGGTTTCTCGCCGCAGCAGGTCGGCGACGAGGCGGCGCTGGCCGTCGACGATGGGCAGGACGGTGTCGGGGCCGAAGTCGTCGTCCAGGCGGCGGCATCGGGCGGTGAGCTTCTCGATCACCTCCACGGTGCCGGAGTCCACCCGGGTGGCGGCTCGGACCGCCGACGCGAGCCGGTCCTTCTCCGGCGGGGACAGGTGCCTGAGCAGGACCAGAGCGGGAGCTCCGCCGAGCGCGAGGGCCAGTTCGAACAGCAGATCGCGGCGCTTCACATCGGCCTCCTCGGCTCCGAGGGCACGCAGCAACGAGGCGCAGTCCTGCGGCGTGGGGGCAGGGACCATGTCACGTGCCGCTTCCAGACTCATGGTGACATGACCGGGAATCGGGCTCGGGACGCGAGAAGGCCGCTGTGCCGGGAGGTTCCGGTGATCCGTCCGGTCGATGAGCTGCCGGTCGCGCACGCTGTAGGAGGCGTACACCTCGTCGGTGATCAGTCGCCGGGCGGCGGTCTGGTAGACCTGCGCGAACAGCGCGACCGTGCGCGCGGTGGGCCGCTTGCCGCGCCTCGGCCAGTGCTCGAAGCCGTAGCCCTTGGCACGCAACGCCTCACTGCGCCGCCGGCATTCGAGCAGCACCTGAATCCCCTCACCTGACATCGCTCAACGCCTCCCGGATACGACGCGACTCACGGCTTCGGCCGGGGCGGTCGGCAAGGTGTGCGTCGCGCTCGCGTCCGGATTGGCGGGCTGTTCCGTTGAGCCGGGACAGGGTCAGCGCGCGGGCTGGGATGGGTGCGGGGGCCAGGGGCCGGGGGCGAACATGTCGTTGGTGATGGCCCAGCGTTCGTGGTCCTCCCAGACGCCGTCGATGAAGAGCAGGGCCGGTGAGATGCCCTCGTAGCGGAAGCCGAGCCGCTGGACCAGCTTCAGGGACGCGTGGTTGCCGGGCTGGATCTGGGCGTCCAGCCGGTGCAGCCGCAGCCGCTCGAACGCGTAGTGCATCACCAGGCGCACTCCTTCGGACATGTACCCCCTGCCGGCGGTGGGCGCGAAGGCGGCGTAGGCGAGGGAGGCGTTCTGGAAGCGGCCCCGGATGATGTTGTTGAGGAAAACCGTGCCGGCGGGCGCCCCGGTGTCGCGCAGGCGGACCAGCAGGCCCTGCGCCGTCACGTGGTCGAATCTGCCGAGGTATGCCTGGTAGTCCTCCGGCGTGTCCGGCAGCGACACCCACGGATGGTGCAGGCGCGCGCTGGCCCGGGTGAGCGCGGTGAACTCCTCCTGGTCGCCGGGGGTCAGCGCCCGCAAGGTGACCCGCGAGGAGTCCTCCGGCCGGTCGGACAGGAACGCCTCGATCTCCGCCGTCGTCCGCGCGACCGCGTCGACATAATCGCCCCGGCTCATGAGGAGAACCGTACCGCTGCCGCCCGGCTCGTACATAGAACGGCCGATCTGTCATAGAAAAGCCGATCCGCCCCTTTCGTGGGCCGGAATTCACGGCGATGCGCGGGAAAGGAAGGTCAGTCGGGGCGGGGGGCCGGGTCGGTGGTGACGGAGCGCAGGAGGGGACGGCTGAGGGCGCCGGCGGCGATGACGCCGGCGAAGCCGAGGACGGCGCAGACCACGAGGGTGAGCGCGCCGGTCGCGCTCATGCCCAGACTGGCGAACGGGGCAGCGCAGAACATGCCGGTGGCGATGGAGCCGCCGCCCATGACGGTCAGCGGGATGAGGGTCTCCAGGCGGCGGGCCCTGTCGAGCACGTCGAGGTCGGTGCCGGCCAGGCGGAGCAGGGCGTAGGTCTGCCTGCGGTCCAGGACCGAGGAGGCGGCGGTGATGCCCGCGCTCACGATGGCCACGAGGAACGACACCACCAGAACGATCAGCGTCCCCGTTCTGATGTCCTGCAGGAGCCAGGCCGACACCGGGTCGTCCTCGACGGACAGGGACGCGCTCGGGGTGAGCAGCCCGATGAACCCCGCGACGAACCCGGTCAGCGCCACCCCGCTGACCGTGCGCCAGGCGGACCTGGGGTCGTCCACGAGGCGCCGCCCGGCGAGCAGCCGTGCGGGCCGTCTCGCGGTGCGGGCGGTGAGCCGTCCGATCATCCCCACCACCCACGGTCCGACGAGGTTGACGGCCAGGAAGCACAGGCTCAGCACGACCACGACGACCGTCACGCTCACCCCGGCGCCGAAGGCGGGCACGGCGGCCAGGCAGGCCAGCAGGGCGACCACGCGCAGGAACCGCATCGCGGGCGGGGTCTCGCGCCGGGCCACTCCCAGCGGGCTGACCACGACCCGCCGCAGTCCCACCACGGCCGACAGGCCGACCAGCAGCGGCACCGCGAGCAGCACGGCCGCGATGGGCAGCGGCCCCGGCCAGATGTCGGAGGCGAACCAGGTGCCCCCGGCGATCGTCACCTGGCTGAGCGGCGGGATGGCCACCGCGTACAGCAGCAACCCGAGCACCGCCCCCGCGAATGCCGTGATCACCGCCTCGGCCACGGTCATCGCGACGACCTGACCGGGCGTGGCGCCGACCAGGCGCAGGGACGCGAGCCGCCGGTCGCGGCGGGCGACGCTCAACCGGGCCGCCGCGCCGCCGAACACCAGCAGCGGCACGACCATGAGCACGCTCGCGACGGCGGCCAGCGCCTGGTACGCCCCGGCGTCCGGCGACGGGCTCCCGGTGAGGTCGGGGACCTTCGTCGCGGCCGTGCCCAGGCGATGGTCCCCCTTCCACCCGGCCGTCATGATGTCGTCGCCGGGCGCGTGGCCGACGACGGCGACCAGCTCGCCGGGGTGGACGAGGGCCTCGTCGCCGATCGTCCCGGCCCTCTTCTGCGGGAAGCGGCGGCCCACCGAGCCGTCGTCCCTGGCCAGCGCGGCGAGCGCGGGCGACATCACGACCTCGCCGGGCTCGGGCAGGCGGGAGATCCCGCGGGGCGGGCGGACGCCCGGAGAAAGGACCGCCAGGTGCACCACGGTGATCCGCCGGCCGCCGGAGAAGTCGCTGCGTACGGCCTCGACCGCGCGCGGCGGCCCGCCGATCCGCGCCCCGGGCGGCGGCTCGGGGTTGCGCCAGGCACCCCGTTCGGCCCGTCCGGCGAAGGCGAAGTTGATCGCCACCGCGAACAGCAGCAGCGCGGTGGACACGCCCACGGCCGCCAGCATCAGCGACGACCCGAGCAGCCCGCGCCGCCCGCCCCCGCGCAGCAGCCGCCAGGTGAGACCGAGGAGGTTGCTCATCGTCCGCTCCCTTCGGCTCCGCGGAGGGAAGCGTGCGGGGCGGGCGGCTCGGCGTGCCCGGCGCCGGCGGTGGGCAGGATGTGGCCGTCGCGGACCTCGATCACGCGGTCGCACCAGCGGGCCACGTGCGGATCATGCGTCACCACGACCAGCGACGCGTCGTTGTGCTTGGTCGCCTCGACCAGCAGGCGCATCGTGTCGTGCCCGGTGGCCTGGTCGAGCGCGCCGGTGGGCTCGTCGGCGAAGACCACCGCGGGCCGGGTCACGAGCGCGCGGGCGATGGCGACCCGCTGGGCCTGCCCGCCGGACAGCTCGCCCGGTCGCCGCCCCTCCATGCCGGCCAGCCCCAGCGGGCCGAACCACGAACGGGCCTGCCGCACGGCCTGCGCGCGCTGGACGTCCCCGAGCATGAGCGGGAGCGCGACGTTCTCGTCGGCCGGCAGCTCGGGCAGGAGCTGGCCGAACTGGAAGACGAACCCGAAACGGGTGCGCCGCAGCGCGCTGCGCCGGCGCTCCCCCAGGGTGTCGATGCGCTCCCCGAGCAGGTACACCTCGCCGGCGTCCGGTCTCATGATCCCGGCCAGGCAGTGCAGCAGGGTCGACTTTCCCGAGCCGCTCGGCCCCATGATGGCGACGGCCTCACCTCGATGGATGGCCAGGTCCACGCCCGCCAGGGCGACGGTGGGGCCGAAACTCTTCCTCAGGCCGAGTCCGTGGAGAACATTCTGCGACGACATGGAGCAGAGCCTCTCCCGCGGCCGGTGGCCGCCGGATCGGCCGGCCGCCCGATCCTCGGGTGGGCCCATCGGCCGAAATGCCGATCTGGCGTGGCGCCCGCCGCTTACTGGCAGAATCGGGCGGGTGAGGGTACTCGTCGCGGATGATCAGGAATTGGTGCGCACCGGCTTCCAGATGATCCTCGACGCCCAACCCGACATCGAGGTGGTCGCGGCCGTCGCCGACGGCGTCGCCGCGGTCGAGCAGGCCCGCCGCCTGCGTCCGGACGTCTGCCTGCTGGACATCCGGATGCCCCGGCTGGACGGCCTGGAGGTCACCAGGATCCTGGCCGGCCCGGGGGTGCCCGAGCCGCTGCGCGTGGTCATCGTGACGACCTTCGACCTCGACGAGTACGTCTACGGCGCGCTGCGCGCGGGCGCGTGCGGGTTCCTGCTCAAGGACAGCGGTCCCACGCTGCTGATCGAGGCGGTGCGGGCCGCCGCCAACGGTGACGCCCTGGTCTCACCGTCGATCACCGTGCGCCTGCTGTCGCACCTGGCCGCGCCGATGCCCGTCCAGTCCAGGCCGCCGCGCGAGCCGCTGACCGAGCGCGAGATGGACGTCGTGCGGCTGGTCGCCCGGGGCAGGACGAACCAGGAGGTCTGCGGGGAGCTGTTCATCTCGCTGTCCACGGTGAAGACGCACCTGGCGAGCATCTTCGCCAAGCTCGGCGCCCGCAACCGCGTGGAGATCGCCGCCTGGGCCTGGGAGGCCGGCATCGTCCGCTGACGGGCATGTCCGCTGACGGCTCGGCCACCGACGGCACCGGTCCGGGCTCGCGGGCCGGTCAGGACTGGGCGGTGACGGTGTCGCTGACGACGGTGTGGTGGGTGACGGTCGTGTCGAAGCCCGTGAGCACCTCCCTCGCCTCGGGTTCGACGACGGCGGCGTCCACGTCGGGCGCGGCGAAGTCGCGCACCGCGTCCATGGACGCCCACAAGCTGATCACCTCGATCTCGACCTGGCCGTCCCTGTCGCGGTTGAGCAGGTAGGCGCCCCGGTGGCCCTCAAGGCCGCGCAGCGCGGGCAGAACCGCCTGGGTGAAGTGCCGCTGGTATGCGTGCGCGCCCTCGGTGGTGGCGGTCGCACGCCAGATTCTCGCGATCATCACGCTCTCCTCCGATTCGGATGGTTTCGCCGGGGGTTGGGCAGGGTCGGGCAAACCATAGATCATCTCGTGGAGATCCAGGATCTTCTCCGCCGCACCGCCGATTAACGGAGAGGCGCGCGGGATAGGAGTGAGTCAGGCGTCGCGCTACGTCGCACATGAAACCACGACTTTCAGCGCATGCCGGGGGGAGACACTCATGCGCTATGCCAGATCCGCGGTGAGCCGGTCGGCGGTCGGCGTCTACCTGGCGCTGGCCGCCCAGATCGCCACGCTGACCTGCCTGGTCGTGTTCGAGGAAGCACGCGGCAAGCTGCTCGCGCGGCAGGTCGCGCGGCTCGGCCACGACCCGCACGCGCCCGGGGCCGAGGCGGTCGTGGGCGCGGTGAGCTGGTTCGCCGTGCTGATCCTGCTGGTGCTCGCGGCGACCGTCGCCGCCGGGTGCTCCTACTTCGCCTGGCTCAGGCACGCCGGCGCGACCCCCCGCATGATCGCCATCGCCTGGTTCGTGCCCGTGCTCAACCTGGCGGCGCCCGCGCTGCTCGTGCACGCCCTCCGCCAGGACGCCGGGCTGCGGGAGGGGCGCCGCCGGTCGTGGCTGGTGCTGCTCGCCGCCTGGTGGGGGTGCTGGCTGGCCATCGTCTTCCTCATCGTGATGCGGCTGCCGGTCGCGCGTTCGCCCCAGGGCGGTGACCTGACCGGGCTCGGCCCGGCCGAGCTGGTGGTGGCGGTGGTCGCCGCGCTGCTGTGCGCGGCGACCGTCAGAGAGATCACCGCGGCGAGGGTCAGCGCCCGTCCTCCTTCGATCGCGCATTCTTTGAAGCTGCTGCCCGCGCTGCGGTCGCTTCCCCGGCATACCTATCCGGCCGGGGAGTGAACCCCAGCGGCCCGGAGCTTCCCGGGCTCGCGTGCCAGAGCTTGCGGGGCGGTCCGGTCACCCCGGGCGCGCCGCCGAGGTCGGCGTAAGGGGACAGCCGGTAGCCGTTGCCGTACTCGATGCGGCGCCCGCCGACCCCGGCCGGCTCGTCGCGCGCCCCGGACGGGGAACGTCCACGGGACGCCGCGCCCGAACCGGCACCTGCCGCTTCGGGGGTGACGCCGAGCGCGGCCCGCACCGCGTCGAGGCCCTCGGCGCGCCACAGGCCATCGAGTTCGGCGAGGTTCCAGCAGTCGACGGCGCGCAGCGACACCGCCCGCGCGCCGACCCGGCGGACGACCCCCCGGGCGACCATCATCCAGGACCCGAACACCGTGGCGGCGCAGCGTCCCTGGACCGACTCGAAGAAGGTGAGGTCGATGGGGCCGGTCGAGTCGTCCAGCGTGGCGAAGATGATGCGCTGCCCCGAGCGGATCGCCGGGGTCTGCGTGGCGACCTTCACCCCGGCGACGAGGATCTCTGCGCCGTTGCGCAGCGTGAGCAGCTCGCTCGACCTGACGACGCCGATCGCGTCGAGCAGCTCGTCGTAGAACCCGATGATGTGCCGGCTGACGTCCAGGCCGAGGATCTCCAGCTCGGCCTCCACGGCCTCGGCCTCGGTCATCTCGGGCAGCTGCCCCGGCTCGATGTGCTCGGTGAACGCCATGGGGATCTGCACGGCGGACGGCGGGCCGCCCGCCCCCGACCCGGCGGACGTCCCAGACGTCCCGGAGGTCGCCTCGCCGCCCTGACCGGACTCAGGACGCGCGCCGGCCGGGCCGGCGGCCAGAGCGGTCACAGAGCCGTGGCCGGTGACAGGGCCGGTGACAGGGCCGGTGGAGCGGGGGCGGGCGCCGGGGCGCGCCTTGCGCCGGGCGGTCACGCCGGTGGAGGAGGCGCGGTCCAGGGCCCCGATCTGGGCGATCAGGTCGCGCCTGGTCAGCTCGCCGGGACGCCAGCGCGGGCCGCCGGGACGCAGCCCGTGCAGCGCGTCCAGGCCGCCGACCTGCACGATGCGCTCGGCGACCGGCCGGGACGGCCGGGCACGCTCCCAGAAGTCGGCCAGCGAGGTGTACGGCCCGCCGGCGACCATGCGCTCGACCTCGGCCTCGCTGACGCCCTTGACCGCGGAGAACGGCACCCGCAGCCCGTACCCCGCCGAGAAGGCCTCGGGGCCGCCGGGCTCCCGCGCGGCGCCGGAGGCCGCCGGGAGACGCTCGACGAGCCAGTGGCGGCCGGAGTGGTTGACGTCCAGGGGCAGGACGGCCACGCCGCACTTGCGGGCCTCGTCGAGGATCACCCGGCCGGGGTACATGCCGGGGTCGTGGGTGAGCACTCCGGCGAGGAACGCGGCCGTGTGGTGCCGTTTCAGCCAGGCCGACTGGTAGGTGGGCAGCGCGAACGCCGCCGCGTGCGCCTTGCAGAACCCGAACGAGCCGAACGCGTCGAGCACCCGCCAGGCCCGGTCGGTGGTCTCGCGGTCGAACTCGGGAAGCACCTCGGCCTCCCACCACGCGCGAACCGCCTCACGGCCCTCGGGGCTGCCGAGGGCGCGGCGGACCTTCTCGGCCTCCGACAGGCCGCAGCCGGTCATGACGTCGACGACCTTGAGCACCTGCTCATGGAAGACGACGACGCCGTTGGTCTCCCGCAGCGCCGGCTTCAGCCGGGGGTGGGGGTAGTACGGCTCGCGCCAGCCGTGCCGGCTCTCCAGGTAGGGGGTGACCATGTCGGAGTTGACCGGGCCGGGGCGGAACAGCGAGATGTCGACGATCAGGTCGTGCATCGTGCGCGGCTCCAGTTTGGCCACCAGCTCGCGCTGGCCGGGCGACTCGATCTGGAAGCAGCCGAGGGTGCGGCTCGCGCAGATCATGTCGTAGGTGGCGCGGTCGTCCAGGGGGACGTCGCGGTCGAGGTCGATGTCCTGGCCCTCCACCCGCCTGATCTCGCTCAGCGCGTACGCCATCGCCGACTGCATGCGCACGCCCAGCACGTCGAGCTTGAGCAGCCCGGCCTCCTCGACGTCCTCCTTGTCGAACTGGCTCATCGGGAAGTCGAGCAGGCTGCGCTCGACGGGGGTGCGGTCGCGCAGCCCGGAGTTGCCGACGAGCACGCCGCACGGATGCAGGGCGATGTGGCGGGGCAGCCCGTCCAGCCGCTCGGCGAGCCGGAACACGGTCGACAGGGCGCGGTCGTCCAGCCCGCTGTCGCGCAGCTCGGGCAGGTCGGACAGCGCGGCGCGGATCTGCCGGGCCCGGACGTGCGGGAACGCCTTGGCGATGACGTCGATCTCGTGCGGCGGCAGCCCCATCGCCGCTCCGACGTCGCGGATGGCGCTGCGCGCCCGGTAGGTCTCCATCATGGAGACGCAGGCGACCCGGCTCTCGCCGTACCGGTCGAGGATGGCCTGGTAGCAGTCGAGCCGCCGCGCCGACTCCACGTCGATGTCGATGTCGGGCAGCCCTTTGCGTCCCTCGGACAGGAAGCGCTCCATGAGCAGGCCGTGGTCGAGCGGGTTCACCTCGCCGATGCGGACGAGGTAGTTGACCAGGCTGCCCGCGCCCGACCCTCTGATCGCGCAGCGCACGCCCATGCCGCGGATCAGGTCGGTTATGCCGGACACGACGATGAAGTAGGCCGAGAGCTGCTTGTGCTCAATGATGCGCAGTTCGTCCGCCAGCCGCTCGCGGGCCTGCCTGGATCGTTCCATGCCGCGTGCGCGCAGCCCGTCCTCGCAGCGGCGGCGCAGCAGGGGCACCGGGTCTTCGTCGACCTCCGGCAGGTGCACCCGTTCGGGGTCGTTGCGCAGCGCGAGGACGTCCAGCGGGTCGAGCGCGCATCGCTCGGCGACCTGCCGCGTGGCGGCCAGCAGCCGCACCGCCCGGTCTTCGTCGCCTCCGCAGACCCGCGCGGCGACCTGCGCCATCTCTTTGCCGCTCTTGAGGTAAGCGTGCGAGGCGGAGTGCTCCAGGTGGCGGGAGTGCAGCGGCACGAGCTTGCGCGCGGCGTCGAGCACGTCGCCGACGCGGTAGTCCCCCGGGTCGAGGTGGCGCACGGCGTTGGTCAGGACGGCCGGCACGCCCATCGACCGGGCCAGGGCGAGCATGCGCAGGGCGGTGCTCGCCTCGTGGTGGCCGTACTGGTCGACGACCTCGACCACCAGGTCGGGGACGGCCGCCCGCCACGCGGCGAGCAGCGCGCGGGCCTGCTGGTCGCGGCGCGCGGCGACCGCCCGCCCGACGTCGGACCGGGGGCCCAGCATGACCAGCAGCCCTGCGGCGTGCCGGGCGGCCATCTCGCGGGTCACCCGCGGCTCGCCCCGCCGCCCGGCGTGGTGGGCGTCGGTGATGAGCCGGCACAGGTGCGCCCACCCGCCGGTGCGCGCGAGGACGGTGACGCGTTCTTCGCCGCCGTCCCCCTCCCCCGCCGGACCGGACGGCCCCGGGCCGCGCGCCGCGGGGCCGCCCGCCTCCCGTTCTGGGGCACGCAGCGCCAGGTCGACGCCCACGACCGGCTTGATCCCGGCGTCGAAGCAGGCCTGGACGTGCTTGACCGCGCCGTACATGCCGTCGCGGTCGGTCAGCGCGAGGATGTCCATCTGGTGCTCGGCCGCCCGCGCGACCAGCTCGCCGGGGAACGCGGTGCCGTACCGCAGCGAGTAGGCGGAGGCGACGTGCAGGTGGGGGAACATCAGTCCCACGCCCTGAGCATCAGCCAGCCGTCGCCGGCGGTGTCGAACCGCAGCTCGTAGGTGCCGAGCTGGGTGCCGGGGCTGGCCTCCACCCGCCAGAAACGGCGCTCGCCCGGATCGTTCTCGGAGATCTTCCACCACTCGCGGGAGGTCACCCAGTGATCGAGGACCCGGTGGACCACATAGAGGCGGTCGCGCCAGACGAAACGGGCGGGCTCGCCGTCTCGCGTCCAGACCTCGATGGGATCTCCGTAGATTCTGCTCAAGGCGCTCCTTCTCCCTGGGCTTCTGAGGTACTTGTGAGCACCCGGGGGAAGGCGGGCGGTACTACATCGAACATATGTTCTCAGAGGCCGTAGAGCAAATCACCCCAGCCCGGGCGCGCCTTCCTCCCCGTCGCCCCCCTCGCGGCACCTCGCACGCGACCCGCCCGCGCGACGCCGGCGGCCCGGCACGCGACCCGTCCGCGCGGCGCCGGCCGACGCGCGCCGTGCCGCGAATCCGGCCGCGCGCGGGTGTGAACGGGCGCGTCACCGGCTGTTCATACAACGACATCCGAACGCAGCGAAGTAGATGCATTTTGTTATCCGGACCCGCTTATCTTCGTCCCACAACTTCGAAAGTGGGATGAAGCGTGCAAACATCTCGAATGCGGTTCGTCGGACTGGCGGCCGTACTGACCGTCGCCACTTCCCTCGGCGCCGCGTGCGGCGCGGCACCGACCGCCGGCTCCGGCGACGGGGCCTCCGCCGGCGGCGCCGCCAAGACCGCCACCTCCGCCGCCGACCTCGGCGGCCTGGACAAGCTCGTCGAAGCGGCCAAGAAGGAGGGGCAGCTCAACGTCATCGCCCTCCCGCCGAACTGGGCGAACTACGGCGAGATCATCCAGGCCTTCTCCGCCAAGTACGGCATCAAGGTCAACAGCGAGAACCCCGACGGCTCCAGCGCCGACGAGATCAACGCCGTCAAGACCCGCAAGGGCCAGGACCGCGCGCCCGACGTGCTCGACCTCGGCCAGGCCTTCGCGCTCAGCGGCGCCCAGGAGGGCCTGTTCGCCCCCTACAAGGTGCAGACCTGGGACAAGATCCCCGAGGGCCAGAAGGACGCGAACGGCACCTGGTACAACGACTACGGCGGCTACGTCTCCATCGGCTGCGACGCCAAGCGCGTGAAGACCTGCCCGCAGACCTTCGCCGACCTGCTCAAGCCCGAGTACAAGGGCCAGGTCGCGCTGAACGGCAACCCGACCAAGGCCGGCTCCGCCTTCGCCGGCGTCTACGCCGCCGCCCTGGCCAACGGCGGAAGCTTCGACGACATCCGGCCCGGCCTGGAGTTCTTCAAGAAGCTCAAGGCCGCGGGCAACTTCAACCCCGTCGAGTCCACCCCGGCGACCGTGCAGAACGGCGAGACCCCGATCAGCATCGACTGGGACTACCTCAACGCCGGGTACACCGACGAGTTCGTGAGCAAGGGCGTCGACTGGAAGGTCGCGGTCCCCTCGGACGGCAAGTACGCCCAGTACTACGCCCAGGCGATCAACAAGGAGGCCCCGCACCCGGCCGCCGCGCGGCTGTGGCAGGAGTACCTCTACAGCCCGGAGGGCCAGAACCTCTACCTGAAGGGGTACGCCCGCGCCGTGCTGCTGCCCGCCATGCAGACCGACGGCAGCGCCGACACGGCGCTGGTCGGCAAGCTGCCGAAGGTCGAGGGCACGCCGCAGTTCCCGACCGACGCGCAGGTCGGCAAGGCCAAGGAGGCCCTCGCCTCCGGCTGGGGCGACGCGGTGTCCGGTTGACCCGCACATCGACGATGCGATCGGTTCTCCCCCATGGCTGAAACGCACTCGGCGGCTCCCGCCGGCCTTTCCCCGAGCACGAAGGCGAGGAAGGGCGGGAGCCGTCCCCGCGCCAAGGGCTGGACCGCGGCCCTGCCGCTGCTGGCGTTCGTGGGCCTCGCCTTCGGCGTGCCCACCGTCGCGCTGCTCGGCGGGGCGTTCACCGCGGACGGCTCGCCGAGCACCGCCAACCTCACCGAGTCGCTCCAGGGCGCCTACCTCACGGCGCTGATCGGCAGCGTCAAGCTCTCCGCGGTCGTCGCGATCATGGGGGCGGTGTCCGGCGCCTTCCTCGCCCAGGCGGTCGTCACCTCCCGGTTCCGCGCGCTGCGCGAGGCCGTGCTGACCGCCTCCGGCGTGCTCGCCAACTTCGGCGGCGTCCCGCTGGCGTTCGCCTGGACGGCCACGCTCGGCAACTCCGGCGTGCTGACCAGGCAGCTCCACCTGGGCGACCACGGCTGGACCCTCTACAGCTTCTGGGGCCTCGCCCTGGTCTACCTCTACTTCTCGGTCCCGCTGATGGTGCTGGTCGTCGTGCCGGCCCTGGACGGCCTGCGGCCGCAGTGGCGGGAGGCGGCGCAGAACAACGGCGCGAGCGCCTGGCAGTTCTGGCGCTATGTCGGCATCCCGGTGCTCACCCCGAGCCTGCTCGGCGGCGTGGTGCTGCTGTTCGGCGGCGCCTTCGCGGCGTACGCGACCGCGGCCGCGATGGTCGGCACCGTGGTGCCGCTGGTCACCCTGCAGATCGCCGACGCGCTCACCGGCAACGTGCTGATCGGCCACGAGAACGTGGCGCTGGCCCTCAGCCTCGACATGATCGTGGTGGCCGGCCTGGTCATGGCCGTCTACCTCCCCCTCCAGCGCAGGAGCGCCCGATGGCTCCGCTGACCCTCGTCCTTCCCGGCCGCAGTACGGCCGCCGCCCGCCGGAGCGTGCGATGGCCGCGCTGACCCCCACGGTGCTCCCCGACGTCGGCACGCCGCCGACTGCCGAGGGCCGCCCGCGCCGCGTGCGCGTCTGGCGCGGCGCGGTGCTGGCCGCGGCCGCGCTGTACTTCCTGACGCCGCTGCTCACGGCGTTCGTGTTCACCGTGAACGACCCGATGCGCGGCTTCACGCTGGACGCCTACCTGGAGATCTTCCCGGCCGAGGGCTTCGGCCGCAGCCTGCTGCTCTCGCTGGGGCTGGCCGTCGCCACGATCGTCGTCGTGCTGGCCCTGACGCTGCCGGCGATGCTGGCCGTGCGGCTCAGCGCCCCCGGGCTGCGGCCGGTCATGGAGGTGGTGTGCACGCTGCCGCTGGTGGTGCCGCCGATCACCTTCGTGGCCGGCATCAGCACGGTGCTGCGCTGGGGGCCCGACTACCTGGCGACCACCCCCTTCTACCAGACGATCATCGCCGTGCAGAACCCGGACTTCCCCGTGGTGCTGGTCGTCGCCTACGTCGTGCTGGCGCTGCCGTTCGTCTACCGGGCGCTGGACGCCGGGCTCGGCGCGATGGACGTCCGCACCCTGGTGGAGGCCGCGAGGAACTGCGGGGCGTCGTGGCCGCACGTCATGCTGCGGGTGATCGTCCCCAACCTGCGGGCCGGGCTGGCGAGCGCGTCGTTCCTCACCCTGGCCCTGGTGCTCGGGGAGTACACCGTCGCCCGGCTGCTCGGCTACCAGCCGTTCCCCGTGTGGATCGTCACGATCTCGGGCTCCAACGCCGCCATGTCGGTCGCCGTCTCGATCTTCAGCC
Source organism: Sphaerisporangium sp. NPDC049457 (assembly GCF_055586705.1). NCBI lineage: Bacteria > Bacillati > Actinomycetota > Actinomycetes > Streptosporangiales > Streptosporangiaceae > Sphaerisporangium > Sphaerisporangium sp. NPDC049457. The sequence continues at coordinate 125,446 of NZ_JBVJHR010000025.1, forward strand.
TGCTGTTCGCCTGGCTGTTGCTGCTCGTTCTTTCCACCGCAGGCACCAGGAAAAGGAGTGGTTCGTGAACGGGGCTCGGGTGGAGTTCCGGGGGCTTCGCCGCGCGTTCGGCGCGACCGTCGCCCTCGACGGCCTCGATCTGACCGTCGAACCGGGCGAGCTGATCGCCCTGCTCGGCCCGTCGGGCTGCGGCAAGACGACGGCCCTGCGCTGCGTCGCGGGGTTCGAGCGCCCCGACGCCGGGGCCGTCCTCGTCGACGGCGAGGACATCACGAACGTCCCGGCCAACCGCCGCGACGCCGGGATGGTCTTCCAGTCCTACAGCCTGTTCCCGAATCTCAACGCCGCCGACAACGTGGCGTTCGGGCTGCGGGTGCGCAAGACGCCCGCGGCGAAGCGACGGGCCCGCGCGGCCGAGCTGCTGGAACTGGTCGGCCTGCCCGCGCACGGCGACCGGTACCCCCACCAGTTGTCCGGCGGCCAGCAGCAGCGCGTCGCGCTGGCGCGGGCGCTCGCCCTCGAACCGCGGGTGCTGCTGCTGGACGAGCCGCTGTCGGCGCTCGACGCCAAGGTCAGGGTCACGCTGCGCGAGGAGATCCGGCGGCTGCAGCTCTCGCTGGGCATCACGACCATCTTCGTGACGCACGACCAGGAGGAGGCCCTGTCGATCGCCGACCAGGTGGCGGTGCTCAAGAGCGGGCGGCTGGAACAGGTGGGGCCGCCCGCCGAGATCTACGACCGCCCCGCGACGCCGTTCGTGGCCGAGTTCGTCGGGACGATGAACCACCTGCCCGGCCGGCTGGACGGCCAGGAGGTGGCGGTCGCCGGGCAGCGGCTGCCCGTCCAAGGCGCGACGCCGGACACCCCCGAGGTCGACGTGCTCGTCCGCCCCGAGACCGTGCTGGTCACCGCGGCGCACGACGGGGATGCGCTGGTGGTGACCTCCTCCTTCCGCGGGTCGACGGTGCGGCTGCTGCTGCGCCTGCCCGACGGCACCGAGCTGCTGGCGGACCTGCCCGCGCACGACGCCGCGCGGCTCGCGCCCGGCGGCCGGGCGGACATCCGGCTGGTGGAGCGGGCCGTGCTGGTCGCCCCCCGCCGCACGGCCGCCACCCCGGCCGCCGCCGCGGCCGAGTGACACGCCGACCCCCCGGCGGCCCTCCCGGACGAACGACGGCGAGGGCCGCCGCCGGTCCGCGCACGCTGACGGCCACGCGCGGCGGCGTGACGGCGTGACGTGGCGGCGTGACGGTGGCGACGTGGCGGCGTGACGGTGGCGACGTGGCGGCGTGACGGTGGCGACGTGGCGGCGTGGCAGGACCGCTGCCGGGCCGTTATGGCGCGGGCCGCTGACGGGGGTGTGATCTCGGTAGGCTGGCCGTCGCTAACAGGCGCATATCGGTAAGGCGACGTGGTGAACAACCTGAGTCCGGGCGACCCCCTCCAGATCGGCCGATACCGGCTGCTAGGCCGGCTCGGCCGAGGTGGCATGGGCACCGTCTACCTCGGCCAGGACGACGCCGGGCAGCGGGTCGCCGTCAAGGTCATCAATCCCGAGTACAGCCAGCACGAGCAGTTCCGGGTGCGCTTCCGCCGCGAGGCCACGTCGGCGAGCCGCGTGCGGCGCTTCTGCACCGCGGCCGTCCTGGACGCCGCCCTGGAGGGCGACCAGCTCTACGTCGTCACCGAGTACGTCGACGGGCCCAACCTGTACGACGCCGTCCGCTCGTCGGGGCCGCTGCGCGGCTCCAGCCTGGACGCGCTGGCCGTCGGCGTCGCCACGGCGCTGACCGCGATCCACGGCGCGGGCATCGTGCACCGCGACCTCAAGCCGTCCAACGTGCTGCTCTCCAACGTCGGGCCGCGGGTCATCGACTTCGGCATCGCCAGGGCGCTGGACACGCTGAGCGGGGTCACCGGCACCGGCCAGCTCATGGGGACGCCCCGGTACATGGCCCCGGAGGTGCTGCGCGGCGCTCCCGCCGCACCGGCCTGCGACGTGTTCTCCTGGGGGTGCCTGGTGGCCTTCGCCGCCAGCGGGCGCACGCCGTTCGGCGGCGAGTCCCTCCCCTCGATCGTGTACCAGGTGCTCAACGCCGAGCCGTCTCTGGAGGGCCTGGAGCCCGCGCTGCGCGCGCTGGTGGCGGCGACGCTGGACAAGGACCCGGTCCGCAGGCCGACCGCGCAGCAGATCCTCGACCAGATGGTCGGCCGCACCACCCCCGAGCGCGCGCAGCACACCGTCTTCCAGACCTGGCAGGCCCAGCAGCCTGCCGCCGTCCCCGGGCAGCCGCCCACGATGCCGCTCGACGGCCCCCCGTCCACCGCCACCATGTCCGGCATGTCCGGCATGCCGCCCACGATCGCCGGCCAACCCCCCACGGTCGCAGGCCAACCCCCCACGGCGGTCGGGCAACCGCCCACGATCGCCGGGCAAGCGCCCACGGTCACCGGCCGACAACCCACGGCGCCCGGTCGACCGCCCACCGTCGCCGCGTGGCCGCCGGGGCCGGGGGGCGGCGGCGCGGCGGGCCGGCGCAGGCGGCTCATCGGGCTCGCCGTCGCCGGCGTCATCGTGGCGGGCGTGCTCGGCGTGCGCGCGTGGCTGGCGCCGTCCGGCCCGCCCACCGAGCTGAGTTACCTCTACCGGGACGACTTCAACGACGGCGGCACCGGCTGGGGCGGCGGCGAGTACACCGGCCAGGAGTACAACACCTACGGCTACGCACCCGCCGGCTTCTACGCGATCGACGTCGACGACCAGCACGCCGAGCGCATCGAGAAGGCCCCCCTGCCGTTCATCCCCAAGCAGCCGGCCACCCCCGCTCCCTCCGCGACCCCGACGCCGACGACCCCCGAGCGGCTGCTGCTCACCGTCACGGCCACCGTGCGCGAGGCCAAGGGGCCCGGCGAGTTCGGGCTGTTCTGCCGAGCCGACCAGGAGTACCGGCAGAGCCGGTACGAGTTCTTGCTGACCGCGCAGGGGGAGGCGCGCATCCGGCGGGTCACCAAGGGCACCGGCGGCAACCTCACCACGCCGGTCGCGGTGGGCGACCTGCGGAAGGGCGTCAAGGTGCAGGCCGAGTGCGCCGCGACCGACAAGGGCGTGCGGCTCGGCATGTGGGTGAACGGCGAGGCGGTGCAGTCCTACGTGGACGACTCGGGCGCGCCGGCGAGCCTGCCGAACGGCGACGTCGGCTTCCTCGCCCGCGTGCCGGAGAAGGCGGGTTCGACGCTGAAGACGTCCTTCGACGACTTCACCGTCCAGGGTCCCGCCCCGCACTGACCGCGCCCCGCGCGGTCAGTGACCGCCGTGACGTGATCAGGGGGTCGCGCGCGTGACCGGATCAGGTGGTCGCGGGCCGCGGGCCGGTCGGGACGGGCACGGGGTCGCGGTTGAGCGCGGCGGCGAGGGCGATCTCCTCCTTGATCACCTCTCGAGCCGGCCACGTGGTCACGGCGACCGCCATCAGCACCAGGCCGCACAGCGCCCAGGCTCCGACGACGACCGGCACCGGGAACCGTTCGGCGAACGCTCCGGCGGCGAGCACGGCCACCGCGTGGGTGAGCTGGATGCCGCCCTGCATGACGCCGAAGGCGCGGGCGCGGTAGGCGTTGGGCAGCATCTGGACGAACAGCCCGTTCAGCGGGACCAGCACCGTGTTGACCGCGGCGGCGGCCAGGAGCACCAGCGTGAACACCACGGGAAGCGACGGCGCGGCGAAGACGGGCACCAGCAGCAGCGGCCCGGCCACCAGCAGCGGCTTCAGCAGCCGCAGCCGCCGCTCGGGCCCGGTCATGCGGGTCACGATCGCCCCGAGGACCGCGCCGACCGGCACGGCGGCCATCAGCAGGCCGGTCACCCGCGAGCCGCCCCCGTAGGTGCTCGCCCACGCCGCGGCGAGCCCCTCGGGGACGATGATGATCGCCACCACGCTGAAGACGACCAGGGCGGTGGGGCGCATGACCCGGTGCCCGAACACGAAGCCGACGCCGTCGCCGGTCTCGCGCAGCAGCGAGCGCCGCTCCACGTGCGCGACGGGCAGCGGCCTCGGCCGCACGCCCCGCCACAGCAGCAGCGTCGAGGCGGCGAACGTGGCCGCGTTGACCAGCAGCGCGACGTGCGGGTCGATGGCGGTGACGGCGCCACCGATCGCGTACCCGGCCACCTGGGCGGCCTGGCCCGCCATGTTCTGGAAGGAGAGCCCGACGACGTACCGGTCGCCGGTGAGCAGTTGGGCGACCATGGCCGAGCGGGCCGCCTGGAAAGGCGGGGTGAGCAGGGACGCGCCGAGCAGCAGCAGGAGCAGGCCGGGCAGCGGCACCCCGGGCAGCGCCATCAGGGCCACCAGTGCCATGCGCGCCACATCACAGATGATCATGACGCGGCGGTACGGGTAGCGCTCGGCGAGCGCGGCGAGCACCGGACCGCCGGCCACCCAGGGGAGGTAGCTGATGGCGAACCCGATGGCCGACAGCAGCACCGACCCGGTGTCGCTGAAGACCAGGAAGGTCACCGCCACCTTGGCGAAATAGTCGCCCACCCAGGACAGGACGGCGGCGCCGAACAGCGCGCGGTACTCCGCCACCCCGAACACGTCCCGGAACGTCGCCGGCCGGTCGTCCGCGTCGGGGTCCACCTCTCCCGTGACCGGCCCTGGATGTTCCCCGGTCTCGGTCTCTCCAAGCTTCTCGCTCACCGGCGCTCAGTCCTGTCCACGTCGCAGGTGGCGTGGTTCAGCGTGGGAGCCCGCGTCACGCCCTTCTGATCGGCATAGCCCCCCACGACGCCACGTCGCTTTTCTCCCGCTTCGACATGGCAAGGCTACAAAAAGTCATGATTGCAGAATAAGACGAGATCTGTACGTAAATCAGACATAGATGCCCGGGAGACCCTGGGGTAACCCCTAGTCACCCCTATTGGGCAATGGGGTGTGCATACCATTAAATCCCGTTCAGGGGCTTATGTGGGGCAAAGGCCACTGTTGACACAATACGTTCCGCTTCTGCCACGAGCGCTGACAGGCGGGCCCCGTGGGCGCCGCGCCAGTAGACCCGGCCGCACGCCCGGCAGCGCGCGAAGGAGTCGTAGCTGCGGCGGGTGCCCGGCGGCAGCGCGCCCGCCACCTGGTCTTTGGCCACCGCCTCCAGCGCTCCGTTGCAGGCGGTGCACCTCGTCCACGGCGCCAGCGGCGGCGCGAACCGCTCCAGCACGTCCCCGAACTGCTCGCCCGGCCGCACGCCGCGCACGTGTGCCCCGAGCCAGAGGCTCCGGCGCCGCAGCAGGCCGCGATCTTGGGTCAGCAGCACCCGCCGTTCGGCGTTCGCCCAGGCGATCAGCGCGTCGTCGTCGCGGTCGTTGTCGTACGCGGCGTCCACCCCGACCAGGCGCAGCCACCGCGCCAGCGTCCCGAGATGCACGTCGAGCAGGAACCGGTGGGCCGGCACCGCCTGCGGCCGCCGCACCCCGAGCACCCGCACCACCGCCCCCGCCCGCGGCCGGCACGACGGCGCCACCGCGCGGCCGCCGACCTCCAGGCCGCCCACCTCGGTCAGCGGCACCCCGGCCGACTCGACCACATGCCCCAGCGACGACGTCCCGTCATAAGGCACCCGCGCCTCCGCCCGCCGGTGCCGCGCCGCCAGGAACACCCACAGCCCTTCCTCGACCCGCAGGGCCAACTCCCCCACACCACCCAGCATGCCAGCCGCGCGGCGCGGGCGGCCGGCCCTACGCCGACCTGCGCACGACCAGCTCGGTGGGCAGGATGACCGAGGACACCGGGCCGCCGTCGAGCTGGCGGAGCAGCAGGCGGACGGCCGCGCGGGCCTGGTCGTCCAGCAGGGTGCGGACCGTGGTGAGCGGCGGGAGCGTGTACGCGGCGGCCTCGGCGTCGTCGAAGCCGACGACCGCGACATCCTCGGGCACCCGCCGGCCCGCCTCGTGCAGAACGGTCAGCGCGCCCACCGCCATCAGGTCGCCGGCGGCGAACACCGCGTCCAGTTCGGGGTCGTCGGCGAGCAGCTCGCGCATCGCCCTGGCGCCGGACGAGCGGGTGAGGTCGCCCATGGCGACCATCGAACGGCGGCCCGCGTCGCGCAGGGTGTCGCGGTAACCGGCCAGCCGGTCCAGCGCGGCCGTGCTCTCCAGCGGCCCGGAGATCATCGCGATGCGCCGCCGTCCCTGGGCGAGCAGGTGGGCGACCGCCGCCTTGGCCCCGCTGGTGTCGTCCCCCGCCACGTAGGAGACGCTCACCGGCGCCGGGGGCCTGCCCAGGGACACGATGGGGACGCCCGTGCGCGCCAGCGCGCTCAGCAGCGGATCGGCGCCGGTGGCCGACACGAAGACGATGCCGTCCAGGTGCCCGGCGACGACGTGCTGCTCGACGCGCACGCGGCCGCTCGCCGAGCCGCCGAACATCAGCGTGACCTGCTTGTCCGCCGTCTCCAGCGCGTGGCCCGCCGCCCGGACGACGGCCGCGAACGCCGGGTCGTCGGCTCCGCCCGGCGTCCCCGGCACGACCAGCCCGATGGTGTCGGTGCGCTGGGTCACCAGGCTGCGCGCCGCCGAGTTCGGCACGTAGCCCAGCTCGTCCACGGCGTTCATGACGGTCTGCCGGAACTCCGGGCTCACCGTGGCCTGGCCGTTGATCACCCGGGAGACGGTCGAGCGGGACACACCTGCCCGCGCGGCGACCTCCTCCAAGGTGGGACGCCTGACGCGCTCGCGCCACAACCCGTTGCGCTGGATCACCTCGCGGTACCACAGGCCGCTGTCCTTGAGCAGCCTGCGCTGGGTGTCGAAGTCGACGTGCACGACGCCGAACCGCTTGTTGTACCCCTCGGCCCACTCGAAGTTGTCCAGCAGCGACCAGACCAGGTAACCGCGCAGATCGGCGCCCGCCTCGATGGCGGCGTGCGCGGCCCGCAGATGGCCCTCCAGGAACGCGGTGCGGTCGGCGTCGTGCACCCGCTCGCCGGTCACCGTGTCGTCGAACGCGGCGCCGTTCTCGGTCACCAGCAGCCCCACACCGGGGTAGTCGCGGGTGAGCCGCAGCAGGAGCTGCGACAGGCCCGTCGGCACGATCGGCCAGCCGGACGCCGTCGTCGGAGCGTAGGCGCCGGCGAACTCGATGTCCTCGGTGCCGGGATAGGCCGGGTTGGCCGGCTCACCCGGCCCCGACCGCACCACGCACGGCGTGTAGTAGTTCACCCCGAGCAGGTCGATGGGCTGGGCGATGGCCGCGAGGTCGCCGTCGCGGATGTGACCGAGACCGGCGACGCGCTCGATGATCGGCAGCACCCTCTCGGGGTACGCGCCGCGCAGCAGCGGGTCGAGGAACTGCCGGTTGATCAGCGCGTCCACGCGGTCGACCGCCTCGGCGTCCGCCGCGGACAGCTCGACGGAAGGGTCGTTCACCTGGCCGGGGGTCAGCACGGGCGCGAGGTTGACGTTCATGGTGATCTGGTCGGCGCCGCCGTCGCGCAGCACCCGCGCGCCGAGCCCGTGGGCGAGCAGCAGGTGGTGGGAGGCGCGGAAGGCGTCCGCCCAGGAGGTGCGGCCGGGCGCGTGCACGCCGATGCCGTACCCGAGGACCGCCGACACCCACGGCTCGTTGACCGTCATCCAGGTGTGCACCCGGTCGCCCAGCCGACCGTGCACGATCTCGGCGTAGTCGGCGAACCGGTGCGCCGTGTCACGGTCGGTCCAGCCGCCGCGGTCCTCCAGCGCCTGGGGCAGGTCCCAGTGGTACAGGGCCGCGTACGGCGCGATGCCGGCCTCCAGCAGCTCGTCCACCAGCCGCTCGTAGAAGTCGAGGCCCGCGGGGTTGACCGCGCCGTGGCCGTCGGGCACCACCCGCGACCACGACACCGAGAAGCGGTAGACGCCGATGCCCAGCCGTTCCATCAGGCGGACGTCGTCGGCGTACCGGTGGTAGTGGTCGCAGGCGATGTCACCGGTGTGGCCGCCGGCGATGGCGCCCGGCCTGCGGCAGAAGGTGTCCCAGATCGACGGGCCCCGGCCGTCCTCCGTCGCGGCCCCCTCCACCTGGTAGGCCGCCGTCGCGGCCCCCCAGACGAACCCGTCGGGGAATGCGAGCGTCTGCCCGCGGGGTGCGGCGCTTGTGGACATCCTCGGAAAGCTCCCGTCTGCTGTGCCGGCTGCGGATCGTGGCTGCGGCCGGTGCCCGGACGCCGCCGCCGCGTCGCGATGGACTGCGGCAAAGCCATTCTGGCCGTCCTGCAGGGCGCCCGCACCTGTGTATGGGCGCGGATGTGCGTTCGCGCGGGACGCGGACGCGAGATGGGCCGGGGACGGGGAGCGGAGATCACCCGGGACGGGCAGGGGAGACTGGAAGGGAACAAGGAACGAGCCGCCGATGATCCCCCGTCGGCGGACGATCGTTCGATCGTGAAGGAGCCCACCGCCATGCATGCCATCGTCGTCACCGAACCCGGAGACTCCGCCGCCCTCGAATACGCCGAGGTGCCCGACCCGGCGCCCGGTCCCGGCGAGGTGCTGGTTGACGTCGCCGCGAGCGGCGTGAACTTCATCGACGTCTACCACCGCGAGGGGCGCTATCCCCTCCCGACGCCCTTCATCCCGGGGTCGGAGGGCGTCGGCACCGTCACCGCCGTCGGCCCGGACGTGACCGGCGTCGCGGCCGGCGACCGGGTCGGCTGGGAGGGCGTGCTCGGCGGGTACGCGCAGAAGGCGGTCATCCCCGCCGCCAAGGCGGTCCCGCTGCCGGACGGCGCCGGCTTCGAGCAGGCCGCGGCCGTGCTCCTCCAGGGCTTCACCGCCCACTACCTCGCCACCTCCACCCACCCCGTACAGCCCGGCGACGACGTGCTCGTCCACGCGGCGGCCGGCGGCGTCGGGCTGCTGCTCACCCAGATCGTCAAGCTGCGCGGCGGCCGGGTGATCGCCACGGTGTCCAGCGCGGAGAAGGAGAAGCTCGCCAGGGACGCCGGCGCCGACGAGGTGATCCCCTACGAGGGCTTCGCCGAGGCGGTCCGCGGCCTGACCGGCGGCCGGGGCGTGCACGTGGTGTACGACGGCGTCGGGGCGGCGACCTTCGACGGCAGCCTCGCCTCGCTGCGGCCGCGCGGGCTGCTCGCCCTGTTCGGCGCGTCCAGCGGCGCGGTGCCGCCGTTCGACCCGCAACGGCTGAACGCCGGCGGCTCGCTGTTCCTGACCAGGCCGACCCTGGCCCATCACGTCGCCACGCGCGAGGAACTGCTCGGCCGGGCGGAGGAGGTGCTGGGCTGGGTGACCTCGGGCGCGCTCAAGGTGCACATCGGCGGCCGGTACCCGCTGGCCGAGGCCAGGCGCGCCCACGACGACCTGGAAGGCCGCCGCACCACCGGCAAACTGCTCCTGATCCCCTGATCCCCTGATCCGCGCCCTCGGGGTTCATCCGGAGGCGGCGCCCAGGTGGAAGACCAGGACGCCCAGGTAGATTCCGCCCGCTATCGCGATCACGTGCAGCGCGATCGCCCAGGCTCGGAGTGCCGTCTGGTTCCTCATCGCGTCCTCCGCTTCAGTGGGAGCCGTTGAGCAGGCGGGCCTTGGCGGCGGCGTACTCGGCGTCGTCGAGCCTGCCGTCGGCGTGCAGGGCGGACAGCCGTTCGAGCCGGCCGACCAGGTCGCCGGACGCGTCGCCGGCCGGTGCCGCGTCGGCCGGCGCGGCGTCCGCGGGGTCGAAAGCGACGAACCGCGAGCCGTCCGCCGGAGCGCCGTCCGCCGGGCGCGGGCCCGGCCGCGCCGGACGGCGGCTCGGCGGGGCGTCCTGTGGCACGTCACCCGGCGGATGGTCGGCGACCGGCCGGCCGGCGCCGTGTTCCCCGCGCTGGGCGCGGCGCCGGGTGTCCTCCTCCCCCGGCAGCACCACCGAGGTCGTCCACCGCACGCCGCCCGGCGCGGTGCGCACCGGCGAAGCGGGCGCCGTCCCCCAGAACACCGCCCGCAGGGCCTGCTTGTTGAACAGGAAGAGCAGCGGCACTCCGCCCATCAACACGAAGATCACTCCACAGACCAGGAAGCTCACGTCGAGGTCGGGGGCCGCCAGGGCGCTCTCCAGGAAGGCGTAGCCCAGGCTCAGGAACAGGGCCGGCCAGGCCAGCGCGATCAGCTTGGGCCCGACGGGCAGGGTGCTGAACAGGTAGATGAACGCCCCGGCGATGCCACCGAAGATGGAGACCGGGATGAGCCAGGCGACGCCGTCCGGGCACGGGGTGGTCACGGCGTACGGCCCGCCTGAGGCGCAGCTGCCGCCGAGACCCATGACCGTGCGCGACCCCAGGAACAGGACGGTCAGGCCGCAGCACAGGCCGCCCAATCCCACCAGGATCCCGATCGACTTCCGGACGAGTTGGACGGGGGTGATCACGCTCCGAATGGTAAGCCAGATGGCCGCGGCGGGACAGGACCAAACAGACCAGGACATCCCACGCCATTCTCGGTTCTCGCCACGGCGCATCGGGGGATCCCGTCCAGGAGGCCGGCCCGTCGGATCACGACCGACCAACGGCCGGTCAACGGCCCATCAGCGGCCCATCAGCGGCCGATCAGCGACGATCAGCGGCCGATCTGTGGCCGGCGCCGACCGGCGCCGGCCGTTCACCCGTCGGCGCCCGGGGGCCAGCCGAGCAGGCGGGCGCCGAGGACGGCGGTCTCCAGGGTGAAGCGCTGGGTCGGATCGTCCGGCGAGAACCCGGTGAGCCGGCGGACGCGCTCCAGCCGGTAGGTGACCGCCCGGGTGCTGATGCCCAGCCTGCGCGCGGCGGCCGTCTGGTTGCTCTGCGCCGCGAACACCGCCTCCAGCGTCTCAAGCAAGGGCCCGGGGCCGCCCCGCGCGCTCGTCAAAGGGCCGAGGACGGTGGTCACCAGATCCTCCATCGCCTCCCGGTCGCGTAACAGCACCGGGAAGACCAGCAGGTCGGCCGCCTTGAGCACCTGCGGGCGCAGCCCCAGCCGCTCGCCGAGCCCGATGGCGTCGCCGGCCTCGCGAAAGGAGGTCACCACCCCGCCCGGGCCGCGATGCGGACGGCCGACGCCCACCCGCCACTCGCCGGTGAGCGAGCCGCGCACGTGGTGGGTGAACTCACCGGTGGCCGCCGTCAGCGTGCCGGGCGCCACGCAGACCAGCAGCCCGTCCCGGGCGGCGACCAGGATGTTGTGCGAGCCGAACCGGGCGATGAGCGCCCGCTCGATGCGGCGGACGATCGGATCGCCCTCGCCGATCGGCTCGGCGTCCTTGGCCACGGCCACGACGTACGCCTCGGCCAACCGCAGCCCGAAGTGCTCGGCCCGCTCGGCCAGCCGGTCCGCCCGCCCCTGCAGCAGGTCGTCGATGAACTCGCGCCGCGCCTGCTCCTCCTGCCGCAGGGCGCGCAGCTGCGCCTCCTCGTACCCCTCGAAATAGGCTCCGAGCGCCCGCCGCACCGCGCCGAGCACCGGTGCCTCGGCCGGACGAGCGGCCAGCTCGGAGGCGAGCAGGCACGCCTCCGCCAGCGAACGCATCGGCACTCCCCGCTCGGCGGCGGCCGTCCCGAGCGAGCGCAGCGCCTCGACGGCGTCCCGGCCGGGCAGGCGACCGGTGGCCGAGGCGGCGGTGAGCACCGGAAGGCACCCTTCGAGCAGGTCGGAGGGCACCCCGGTGGCCTCGCTCACATGAGCGAGAACGTCCATCACACTCCTACGTCACGCCGGTCGAAGGACAGCACAGCGGTCAGGACGAGCACGGCCGTCCCGGCGAGCAGCACCAGGCCGTCGCCGACCGGCAGCCCGTTGGCCAGCGGATTTCCCTCACTGTAGTAGCGGAACGGGGACAGCCAGTTCAGCCACCTCATCACCTCGACGTCGGCGGCCAGCGCGTTCACCACGTAACCGGCGACCGCGTAGGCGCCCGCGACCGCCATGGCCGCCCCCTTGTTGCCGGTGGCCGCCCCCACGGTCAGCGAGAGCGTCCCGAAGAACAGCACCAGCAGGAACAGCATGACGTGCGCGGCGAGGATCGAGCCGAACGGGACGCCCAGATCCGCCGAGGCGCCGGCGGCGACCACCATGAGCAGGGACGCCACGGCGACGGCGAGCAGCCCGGCGGCCAGGGCCGCGAACCGCTCCAGGACCAGCCGCTTGCGGTCCAGCGGCAGCGTGAGCGTCAGCTCCAGGGTGCCCGACTCCTCGGGCGCCGCGATCGCCTTGTTGCCCAGGATCACCGCGCACATGATGAACAGCAGCGGCACGAACAGCTGGTAGATGATCGCTTGCAGGAAGCCGGAACCGGAGGTGATGTTCTCCATGCCGCCCAGGAGCTTGCGCACGCTCTCGGGGTACTTGGCCATGGCCACCTGGCTGTAGAGATCCGGGTTCGCCCGCATCTGCGGGAAGAAGGAGATGTACAGCCCGACGAACACGCAGATGCCGATCGTCCACCCGATGAGCGCGCGACGGTACTCGCGCAGCGTCTTAAGCACCAACGTGGGCATGGTGCACGTCCTCGCTGTAGTAGGTCAGGAAGATCTCCTCAAGGTCCGGCTCGGCCGAGACCAGGTGGACGACGGTGAAGCGCGCCGCCGCCTTGACCAGCGCGTCGGGCCGGCCGTCGATCGTGCAGCTCAGGGCCGCGCCGGTGATCCTCAGGTCCCGCACGCCTGGCAGGCCGCGGAACGCCTCCTCCGGGATCGGCGCGTCGAAGTGGAGCTCGATCTTGCGCACGGCCTTCTCCCGCAGCGCCGCGATGTCCTCCACCGCGACCAGCCGCCCGCGCCGGACGATGCCCACCCGGTCGGACACGTGCTCCACCTCGGCCAGGACGTGCGACGACATCAGCACCGTGCGCCCCGCCGAGCGGACCTCGCGCACCATCGCCAGGAACTCCTGCTGCACCAGCGGATCCAGGCCGCTGGTCGGCTCGTCCAGGATCAGGAACTCCGGGTCGTGCATGAAGGCCTGGATCAGGCCCACCTTCTGCTTGTTGCCCTTGGACAGCCGGCCCATCCTGACCGACAGGTCGGCCTCCAGCCGTTCGGCCAGCGCCTCGATCTTCCCTTTGGCGACACCGCCCCGGACACCGGCCAGGTACTCCAGGTACTCGCTCGCCTTCTCGCGCCCCTCCAGGGAGAGCTCGCCCGGAAGGTAGCCGATGCGGCCGCGGACCGCCGCGGACCGCGGGTCGGCGCCGAGCACCCGGGCGACGCCGCGCGTGGGCCGGATCACGTCCAGGAGCAACCTGATCGTGGTCGTCTTGCCGGCTCCGTTCGGGCCGAGGTACCCGAACACCTCGCCGGGGCGGATCTCAAGAGTGAGGTCCTCGAGCCCCCGGCGCTTACCGTAGAACTTGGTCAGTCCCTCGGTCTCCACCACTGCTGTCATGCATCGCATCCTGATGCCCGCGAAGACCGCGCGACAGGACCACTCCCAGACACCTGCACCCCCTCTTCCTTTCCAAGATCCGGCAACACTCCCCCAAACCGTGAGGGCGTTCGATCAGTCGATGGCGCAGGCGCCCGTGCCGCCGGGCAGGCGGTGACGGTAGCGGGCGATGAGGCGGTAGCCCCCCTCGGCGGCCCAGCTCACCGGAGGCGTCATCATCACCAGTCCGGCCGCGCGCAGGGCGGCGTGGGGCTGCACCGCGAGCAGCACCGCGACGGCGCGCGCCCCGTGGGCACGCAGCCCGCGCGGGCCGAGAAGCTGCACCGACCGGGTCACCTCGTCGAGGGTCAGCCCGTGGTCGGCCAGATCGAGTTCCTGCCACGCACGCGTCTCAGGCATGAAGGGAAGATGCCGGCGCCCGAAGTCAACGCACCGCCGGCAGAACCCGCAGTCGCCGTCGTATACCAGCACCCGACGATTCTCCCATACGCCCGATTCCGGCGGCGGTCATCGTCCCGTCCCGCCGGGAGGGAGCAGAGGCAGGCCGGCAGGCGCGCCGTCCTGGATGAGGGCGAGCAGCGCGCCGGTGTCCACATGCCGCTCGATCAGATCACCGAGCGCGTCCAACTGGCGTTCTCTGAGCGCGGCGAACGAGGTTCCGGGCGCGGGCACGAAACGCCGCCCGGCCGCCGCCGCCACCTCGGCGAGGAACGCGCGGCGGAAGCCGTCGTTCTCCAGCGCCCCGTGCCACGTCGTCCCCCACACCGCTCCGGCACGGCACCCGTCCAGGAACGGCTCCACCCGCCCGCCCGGCACCGTTCGCCCATGGCCGTCCGGCACCGTTCGCGCATGTCCGTCCGGCGACGAGAGCCCAAGGCCGCCGGAAGACCGTCCCGCATGGCCGTCGGCACCCGCGGGCCGTTCGGGCCAGTGGACGGTCACGGTCCCGTGGTGGATCTCGTACGCCGCGACGCGGCACCCGTACGCCTCGCCCACCGGCCGGGACAGGGTCTTGTCGGCGGCGAACTCGACGGTCGCGGGCAGCAGCCCGAGCCCTTCGACCAGTCCCGCGCCCGACTCGACCTCATCCCTGATGGAACGGGCGAGCATCTGGTAGCCGCCGCAGATGCCGAGGATCGGCCCCCGCCTGGCCAGCAGCGCCGAGGCCAGACCGGTGCGGCGCAGCCACTCCAGATCGGCGACCGTCGCCCGCGAGCCCGGCAGGACGACCAGGTCGGCCTCCCGTATCTCGCCGATCTCCGCGGCGGAGCCGACGAAACGGACCATGACACCCGGCTCGGCGGCCAAGGCGTCCACGTCGGTGAAGTTGGAGATCCGCGGATACCGGACCACCGCCACCCGCAGCACGTCCCCGCCCACCGAATCCGCCGCCCCCGGCGATCCTGGCGACCCGTCCGGCCCCGCCAACCCTTCCGGCCCGTCCGGCCCGTCCGGCCCGTCAGGCCCCGCCATCATCGCCGCCTGCCGACGGCTGTCCAGGGCGAGGGAGTCCTCCAGGTCCATCCACAGCCCGTCCAGCCAGGGCAGCACCCCGTACACCGGCCGCCCGGTCAACTCCCGCAGCATGTCCAGCCCAGGTTCGAGCAGTTCCTTCGCCCCACGGAACTTGTTGATCAGAAAACCGCTGATGAGCGCCTGATCGCCGGCGTCGAGCAAGGCGAGCGTCCCGTACAGGGCGGCGAACACCCCGCCCCTGTCGATGTCCCCCACGACGACCACCGGGATGTCCGCGGCGCGGGCCAGTCCCATGTTGGCGAGGTCGCCCGGGCGCAGGTTGATCTCCGTGGGACTGCCCGCGCCCTCGCAGACCACCACGTCATAGGACGCCCGCAGCCGGTTGTAGGACTCCAGCGCGACCTGCTTGAGATGGTCTTTGTAGGCGCCGTACTCCATCGCGTCGACGTCGGCGAGCGGCTTGCCGAGCACGACGACCTGGCTGCGCCGGTCGCTGCCCGGCTTGAGCAAGATGGGGTTCATGTCGGCCGTCGGCTCCACGCCGGCCGCCTGCGCCTGGGCGACCTGCGCCCGGCCGATCTCGGCGCCGTCGGCGGTCACGAACGAGTTGAGCGACATGTTCTGCGCCTTGAACGGCGCCACCCGCACGCCGCGGCGGGCCAGCCAGCGGCAGATGCCCGCCGTGACGACGCTCTTGCCCGCGTCCGACGTCGTCCCCGCGACCAGCAACGTCCCTTTTGGCACGAATCAAGGATGCCAGTGCCGATCACGACGCTGGAATCCGCGGTGCCGCGAGATTAATCCAGTGGCCGTCACCTGGGCCTCTGCACTTTGATGGTCTTCGTCACCGGCGGTTGCGACGGCTGCATCACCGTCGACCGAGACCGGTCAAACGCGCGCGATCGTCATGCGTGGGAAACACTCAAGGGAGGCGAGCGGAATGACAGTCGTCCCGGCGACGGGTGTGCGACGTCCCTGGCAGGACGTGCCGGACGAGTTGCGCGACGCCATCGAGTCCCACATGGGGGCGAAGGTGACGCGGGCCGTGACGCAGAACGGCGGGTTCTCCCCCGGCGTCGCCGCGCGCCTGCTCTTCCAGGACGGCCGCCGCGCCTTCGTCAAGGCCGTAGGCCCGACGCCCAACCCGTACAGCCCGGGCATCCACCGGTCGGAGGCCCGCGTCGCCGCGCTGTTTCCCCCGCAGGTTCCGGCGCCGCGGCTGCTCGCCTCCTTCGACCTCGACGGGTGGGTGGCGCTGCTCTTCCAGGACATCGACGGCCGCCAGCCGGCCCAGCCGTGGCAGGCCGGCGAACTGTCACGGGTCCTGGACACGCTGGACGACATGGCCACGCGGCTGACGCCGTGCCCGATCGCCGTCCCGTCCGCCTACGAGCGGCTCACCGGCATGTTCGATGACTGGCGCACCCTGGCCGCCGCCCGCGACGCGGGCGAGGACGATCTCGCCGGCCTGAGCCCCTGGGTGGTCGCGCACCTGGACGAACTCGCGGAGCTGGAGAGCCGATGGCCCGCCGCGACGGAGGGCGACACCCTCGTCCACGGCGACATCCGGGCCGACAACCTGCTGCTGACCGATGACGAGGTCTTCGTCGTCGACTGGGCGCACGCGTTCCGCGGCCCGCGATGGTTCGACGTGGTCGCGATGCTGCCCAGCGTGCGGATGCAGGGCGGGCCGCCGCCGGAGGAGGTGCTCGCCGGGCATCGCGCCGCCCGCGAGGCCGACCCCGCCGCGCTGACCGTCGTCCTGGCCGCGTTCGCCGGCTACTTCGCCTGCCAGTCCCGCCTGCCCGCGCCACCGGGCCTGCCCACCCTGCGCGCCTTCCAGCACGCCCAGGGCCAAGCCGCCCTGGACTGGCTGCGCACCCGCACACTCTGGCCCTGAACCGACCGACGTCCGGGGACCCACGACGGCGACCCACTAGTGGGCGGCCAGCGAGCGACGACGGCGACCGACGAGCTGGCGACCGGAGAGCGACGACCGGCGCGCCGCGACCGGCGCACCTCGTTCGCGAGCCGGCCGGAGTTGACCCGTGGACGGACACACCACTACTGAGCCGGACCCGGACCCGGACCCAGGAAAAGATCAGTGCGGGCGACGCCGTCCCAGAGCCCGTGCCGCTCCGATGGCGAGCCCCGCCGCGGCCAGGTTCACCGCGCGCGCCAGCCGCACCGACCTGGCGATGTCACCCACCGCTGGATCGCGCCCGTCGCCCAGTTCGGGACGGTGCTCCACCCTGCCGCCGTAGACGTTGCGCCCCCCAAGGCGCACGCCGAGCGCTCCGGCGAACGCCGCCTCGCACCGGCCGGAGTTCGGGCTCGGATGCCGGCGGCCGTCCCTGCGCAGCACCGCCGCCGCCTTCCCGGGTGAACCGCCGACCAGAGGCGCCAGCGCGCAGGCCAGCAGCCCGGTGATTCGTGCCGGTACATAGTTGGCCACGTCGTCCAACCGCGCCGCCGCCCAGCCGAACTGCTCATAACGGACTGACCGGTGGCCGACCATCGCGTCCAGCGTGTTGACAGCCCGGTACGCCAGGAGCCCGGGCACCCCGGCCACCGCCCCCCAGAACAGCGGAGCGACCACGGCGTCGGAGGTGTTCTCCGCGATCGACTCGACCGTGGCGCGGGCGAGCCCGTCGGCGGACAGTTCGGACGGATCACGGCCGCACAGGTGCGGCAGCCTCGCCCGCGCGGCGGCGATGTCGTCCGACTCCAGGGCACGCGCCATGTACGCCCCCTCCCTGCCCAGGGTGGTGCCGCCGAGCACCGACCAGGTGGCCACCGCGGTGAGCGCCACGCGCGCCGCCGGCGGCCGCCGGGTCAGCCGTCCGGCCGCCGTCGCCAGGACCGTCACGGCGCCGACGCACACGGCCACGTGGGCGACGCCCCTGCCGCGCGTCTTGTCGTACAGCCGCCGCTCCACGGCCGCCGCGGCCCGGCCGAACACGGCCACCGGATGCGCACCACTGCGCGGATCGGCGAACACGGCGTCCAGCACGACCCCGGCCGCCAACCCCACAGCCCTGTCCCGCCACGACCCCCCAGACACCGCACCCCCCGAACGCACAGCCCGCACGCCCATCGCCCCACCTGCCGAACGCACCGCCCGCACGCCCGTCACCTCACCTGCCGAACGCACGTTCCGCACCACCGTCGACCCGGCTGCCGAACGCGCGTCAGGCCAGACCTGCGCGGATCCCCGCCTAGACCAGATGGGCATGCAGATCGTCCCAGTTCGCGTCCAGCCAGGCCGCCGCCCTGCGGATGCGCTCCCCCGCGCCCTCCCGCCACATGCGGGCCCAGCCACCGCCCTCCCGCTCCGCCCGCGAGCGCATCGCGACGTACGAGCGGCCGAAGCGGAGCCTGCTCACCTCCAGCAACCGGCGCCGATCACGCGCGGAGAAGCCGTAGGCGTCGCAGAACAACCGCAGGCGCGGGCCCGCGTTCAGGCGCCGCTGCAGCGGGTCGCGGTCGACGGGGTCGGCGATGGGCGCCCAGTGGCGCAGCGTGGTGGCCACGTCGAAGAGCCGGGTCGTCGGGCGCGCCATGTCGAAGTCGATCAGCGCCCACGGCCTTTGATCGCGAAATATCACGTTTTCCGGGGTTATGTCGCAATGCCCAACCAGTTCGGGCGACGCGTCGTCCCGCGCCCCGTCGACCCACACGGCTCCCCGCGGGGGGACGAACCCTTCCACGGCATCATGGAACCGGCGAACCAGCACCGCGAGCCGCACCAGCACGTCATCGCTCACCACGTACCCCTGCAACGGACGCGTCGCCGCCTCGCCCGGAACGAAGGAGAGGATCTCCCGTCCCCGGTCGTCGACCCCGTATACCCGGGGCACCCCGTCGAAGCCCACCGCCTCCAGATGCCGCAGCATGGCGTGCACGGCCGGGCTGGACGCGCGCATCGGCCGCCGGACGGTGTCGCCCACGCGCACGACGCCCTCCGTCACATCACCGCCGTACAGGGGGACCTCAGGAGCTGACGTGCCGACGAACATGGCACGCCAGCATAGTCCTCCCCTTCCCCGCCAGATGACCTCTTCGTCCCATTTCCCCACCGCCCCACACTCACGACCCCGTTCGTGGAAGCTCGGGGCTCAGGACGCAGGGTTGGGGGCTTTGGCACCACAATCGGCACGCGTCCTCGGCACCGGCACGTGACTCCAGCCCCGGTCCCCCGCGGGCACCAGCCCCCGCGGTCGTGCATGTCCCCCGTCCGCTCTCCCATCCCAGGTTGTCTACGGTTACCCCATGCCCATCGCGCTGGCCTTCGCCGCCTTCGTCACAACCCTGCTGGGCGGACTCGTCGCGCAACGCGTCCGCGACCGGAGGCACATCGTGCTCGGCGCGGCCGCCGGCGTGATGCTCGGCGTGGTGGCCTTCGACCTCATTCCGGAAAGCCTGGAACTGTCACCCCATCGGCTTCTCGGCGTCCCCGTCCCGGTGCTCGCGCTGGCGGCGGGCTTCCTCGCCATCCACGTGCTCGAACGGTCGATCGCCGTCCACGACGTCCAGGACGGTCACTACGCCAGCCACAGCCACCGGCACTCCGCCGTCGGCCTCGGCGCAGGGTCGGCGCTGGTCGTCCACAGTTTCATCGACGGCACGGCGATCGGCGCGGCCTTCCAGTCGGGCGGGGAACTGGGCCTGGTGGTGGCCGTCGCCGTCATCGCGCACGACTTCACCGACGGCTTCAACACCTTCACTCTGACGACCCTGTACGGCAACGCCCGCCGTCGCGCCGTGATCCTCGTCCTCCTCGACGCCGTCGCCCCCGTGCTCGGCGCCGCGCTGACCTTCCTGGTCGACATCCCCGAGCCCGTGCTCGCCGGCTACCTGGGCTTCTTCGCCGGCTTCCTGCTCTACTTGGCGACTTCCGACATCCTCCCCGAGGCCCACACCACCGACCACCCCACGCAGGCCACCCTGCTGGCCACGATCGCCGGCACCCTGTTCATGTGGCTCGTCATCGGCCTGGCCGCACATCACGCATAGGGACCCGGCGCACAGGACGCATAGGGCCCGGCGCCGGCCCACTGGTCCGAACGAATCCGTCCGGTGCATGACGGCGCGACGGCGTAAAGGCGCGACGGCCGCGCCGAGGCGGCCGGCTCCTCGCCTCCGCCCGCGCGTCCGACGGCCCACGCGCAGGCGAGGGTGCGGTGCGGGTGAGACCAGCGAACGTGGTGTCGGCCCAAAGGTCTCACGGCACTCTTGTCGACGACGACGGACGTCCACGCGACGACGAATGTGCGAACGTCAGCAAGTTGTTCTGACGGACTCCCTCCCACATCTGAGGACGTTCGGTGGCGTTGCTGGGAGTAAACACAATCAGGTCCGCTCGGTCAAGGATCTGTCACATGGCTCGACGGAGCCCGCGGGCCGACGGTCATCCGCCGGGCGGTGCGCGCGCCATCCGCCCACGTCCGCCAGGAAACGGGCGCGATGCAACGACCATCGCCGCCATTTCCGCGAGCCGTGTCCCGAAACTTTCACCGTCATTTCCTCGGCACCACACGGGCTACCTCGGACATAGCCTTCTGGCACATCCGAAAGTTTCAAGAGGGGCTTGACACGTTTCAGATGTGTTTCCAGACTGAGCACCCAGGTTGCCCTTGTCAGTCGGTGGCGCGTTTCGCATGGGCCCTGGCTGCGACGTCCTGTGGTGTGCGTCTCCGTTAAGGACGCGACGTCGAGTCCGCGGATGAGTCCGCATTCTCTCCGTTCCCCTTATGCATTTCTGGAGTTCACGCATGGGCATGAACGACTCGGCCCCACCTGGGGTCCGCCGCGCCGGCGGTTTCCGCCAGGCGCTCATCGCCGGCGCTCTGGGCGTCCTCGGTCTGACCACCGTGCTCATAGCGCCCGGTCCCGCCGGCGCCGCCGAGAGCACGCTTGGTGCGGCGGCGGCGCAGAGCGGCCGGTACTTCGGCACCGCGATCGCCTCCGGCAAACTCGGCGACGGCAACTACAC
>NZ_JBVJHR010000026.1:0-143350 GCF_055586705.1 Sphaerisporangium sp. NPDC049457
GATCAGAGCCAAATCGCGGTGTTACCCGCACTTGACTTCCAACCACCCGAACCATCTAGCATTCAGGCCGCCCCGTCTCCAGGGCAACCCCTCTAACTTACCCGATCGGATCGAGCGGTGCAAACCGCCCGGTCAGACCGGTGAAGTTCGTGGGGTACCGGCCGCCACGTGCACGCGCCCACGCCGAGCCGCTGTGCGGTGGTGTGGGGTTGTGCCGGGCGATGCCGACGACTGAAAGATTAGCAGCCTTCGGGAGTGTCGGCGCACACTTCGCCGTCATGGACACGCGTCAGGCCAGTGGGCCGGACGAGACCGCGCCATAGACTCGGCGACGTGAGCAGCGACATGCCTCCCGTGGCGAAGAAGGTCCCGGCCGAACGCACTCATCACGGCGACACCGTGATCGACGAGTACGCATGGATGGCCAACAAAGAAGATCCCGACACGGTCGCCTACCTCGAGGCTGAGAACGCCTTCACCAAGGCCAGCACCGAGCACCTGCGCGACCTGCAGGACCAGATCTTCCAGGAGATCAAGGGCCGCACCCTTGAGACCGATCTGTCGGTCCCCACGCGCAAGGGCGGCTGGTGGTACTACTCCCGCACCGCGGAGGGCAAGCAGTACGGGATCCAGTGCCGGCTCGAGGCCACCGGCGACACGCCTCCCGAGCTCAAGCCGGGCGAGCCGCTCCCGGGTGAGCAGGTGATCCTCGACGGCAACGAGCTGGCCGGCGACAGCCCGTTCTTCGCCGTCGGCACCTCGGCCATCTCCCCGGACGGCACCGTGCTCGCGTACTCCACCGACTTCAGCGGCAACGAGCGCTTCACCCTGCGCTTCAAGCGGCTCGAGTCCGGCGAGATGCTGGGTGACGAGATCCCGGGCATCTTCTACGGGGGCGCCTGGTCCGCGGACGGCTCGGCGTTCTTCTACACGACCATCGACGAGGCGTGGCGGCCGTACCGCGTGTACCGGCACATCCTCGGCACGCGCGCCGAGGACGACGTGCTCGTCTATGAGGAGGCCGACGAGCGGTTCTGGGTCGGCGTCGGCCTCACCCGCAGCGAGCGCTACCTCGTACTGAGCGCCGGGAGCAAGATCACCAGCGAGGTCCGCGTCCTGGACGCCGAGTACCCCACCGGGGAGTTCAGGGTCGTCCGCCCTCGCAAGACCGGTGTGGAGTACTCCATCGACCACGCGGGGGACCACTTCCTCATCCTGCACAACGAGGACGCGCAGAACTTCGAGATCGCGAGCGCGCCGGTGGACGACCCGGCCGCGTGGACGCCGTTCATCCCGCACCGCGACGACACCCGGCTGCTCGACGTCGACGCGTTCAGCGACCACACGGTCGTGCACTTCCGCCGCGACGGCCTCACCGGCATCCGGGTGCTGCCCGCGGACGGCGATCCGTACGAGATCTCCTTCCCCGAGCCGATCCACTCCGCCGAGCCGGCCGGGAACCCCGAGTTCCACACCAAGCGGCTGCGCCTGGCCTACACCTCGATGGTCACGCCCCCCTCGGTGTACGACTACGACCTCACCGAGCACCAGCTGATCCTGCTGAAGCGCCGTCCGGTGCTGGGCGGGTACGAGCCGGGCGACTACGAGCAGTTCCGGGGATGGGCGACCGCCGACGACGGCACGCGCATTCCGATCTCGATCGTCATGAAGAAGGGCACCGAGCGCCCCGCCCCCACCGTGCTGTACGGATACGGCAGTTACGAGACCTCGATCGACCCCTCGTTCTCCGTGGCGCGGCTCAGCCTGCTCGACCGCGGCATCGTCTTCGCGATCGCGCATGTCCGGGGCGGCGGCGAGATGGGCCGCAAGTGGTACGAGCACGGCAAGCTGGCCCAGAAGAAGAACACCTTCAGCGACTTCGTGGCCGCGGCGCGGCATCTGAAGAAGTCCGGCTGGTCGAGCGACATCATCGCCAGGGGCGGTTCGGCCGGCGGCCTGCTGATGGGGGCGGTGGCCAACCTCGCCCCTGAGGTGTTCGCCGGCGTCGTGGCGGAGGTGCCGTTCGTCGACGCCCTGAACACGATCCTCGACCCGTCGCTGCCGCTCACCGTCATCGAATGGGACGAGTGGGGCGACCCGCTGCACAACGCCGACGTCTACGAGTACATGAAGTCGTACACCCCTTACGAGAACATCGACGACCGGGTGTACCCTCCCATACTTGCGTTGACCAGCCTCAATGACACCCGTGTGCTCTACCACGAGCCGGCGAAGTGGATCGCCAGGCTCCGCGCCACCGCGAAGGGCGGGCCGTTCCTGCTCAAGACCGAGATGGGCGCCGGCCACGGCGGTCGAAGCGGACGGTACGACGCATGGCGCGAGGAGGCCTTCACCCTTTCGTGGATCATCGACCGGGCCGCCTCGCGGAAGCTCGAAGAGACAGGGGAGACGCAGTGACCTATTCGGCGACCAGCGACCGCTACGAACGCCAGCCGTACAACCGGTCGGGCAAGAGCGGCCTGAAGCTTCCCGCGGTCTCGCTCGGCCTGTGGCACAACTTCGGCGACGACAAGCCGTTCGACACCCAGAGGGCGACGCTGCGCAGAGCCTTCGACCTGGGCGTGACCCACTTCGACCTCGCCAACAACTACGGCCCGCCGTACGGCTCGGCCGAGGCCAACTTCGGGCACATCTTCGCCCAGGACTTCCGGCCGTACCGCGACGAGCTGATCATCTCCACCAAGGCGGGGTACGACATGTGGCCCGGCCCCTACGGCGAGTGGGGCTCGCGCAAGTACATGCTGGCCAGCCTCGACCAGTCGCTGTCACGCATGGGGCTCGACTACGTCGACATCTTCTACAGCCACCGCCCCGATCCCGAAACCCCGCTGGAAGAGACGATGGGGGCGCTGGACACGGCCGTGCGATCGGGGCGCGCCCTGTACGCGGGCATCTCCAACTACACGGCCGAGCAGACCAGGGAGGCGGCCCGCATCCTGCGGGAGATGGGCACCCCGCTGCTCATCCATCAGCCGCGCTACTCCATGCTGGACCGCTGGATCGAGCAGGACCTGCTGGACACCCTGGAGGCCGAGGGCGTGGGCTGCATCCCGTTCTCGCCGCTGGCGCAGGGCATGCTGACCGACAGGTACCTGCAGGGCGTCCCTGAGGGGTCGCGCGCCTCGCAGGAGCGGTTCCTGCGGCCGAGCCAGCTCACCGACGACCTGCTCCGGCGGGTCCGCGCCCTGAACGACATCGCGGCGGGCCGCGGCCAGTCGCTCGCCCAGATGGCGCTGGCGTGGGCGCTGCGCGACCAGCGGGTGACGTCGGTGCTGATCGGCGCGAGCGGCGTCCGGCAGCTTGAGGACAACGTCGCGGCCGTCGACCGCCTGGACTTCTCCGCCGAGGAGCTCGCGGCGATCGAGAAGGAGATCCCCCAGCCGGGAGAGCGCATCATCTGACCCGCGGTACCCGACACCCGACAGGCCCGGCCCCGGCACAGGGGACCGGGCCTGTTCCATATGCCGGATCCCCATGTCGGATCCCAGGTGGGACCCGCGGTCCCCATGTGGGACCCGCGGTCACGAGCCGGTGGTCACAGGCCGTCGTGCCGCTGGAGCCAGGCGAAGGACGCCCACCCCGGCAGCACCGGCAGCCAGAAGGTGAGCAGCCGGTAGAGCAGTACGGCGGACGTCGCCACCGTGGGCGGCAGCCCGGACAGCGTCAGGCCGACGTAGAGCGCCCCCTCGACCGCCCCGAGCCCGCCGGGCGTGGGGGCGGCGGAGCCGATGGCCGTGCCGGCCAGCACGACGATGGCCACGGCCGCGAAGCTCAGCGAACCGCCGAAGGCCCGCACGCAGGCGGCGAGACAGATGATGAACGTGAGCGTCAGCAGCAGCGTGCCGCTCAGTCCTTCCACGATCTTGCGCGGCGACTGGAGCACGTCCAGCAGGCGGGGCATGACTCCGGAGAACAGCGACCGGATGCGCCCGGTGATCAGGCGCCGCAGCGGCGGCACGGCGAGGACGATCAGCACGAGCACGGCGCCGGACAGCAAGGCGATGACCAGCCCGCGCGAGGGGCTGACCGACGGCGCGGCCTTGATGCCGGTGAGGTAGCCGAACAGCAGGAGCAGCAGGATGTGGCAGCCGAGCCCCACGAGCTGGGAGGCGCCCACGCTGGCCACGGCGAGGCCGGGCGCGATGCCGCGCTTCTGCAGGAAGCGCGAGTTGATGGCCACCGCGCCGACGGCGGCGGGCGCGACGAGCTTGACGAACGAGGCGGCGAACTGGGCGAGCACCGTCTGCCCGAGAGGGAGTTTCTCGGGGACGAAGCCGCGCACCATGAGCGCGGCCGCGACGTAGCTCAGGCCGGCCGCGGCCAGCGCGACCCCGCCCCAGCCCCACTCGGCCGTGGTGATCACCTCGGTGAGGTTGACCCGGCTGAGCTGCGAGAGCAGGAAGTACGCGGCCAGCGCGCTCGCGATGATCGTGACGAGCGTGCGCGGCTGGAAGCGCTCCAGGCGCACCTCCTCGACCTCCACCTGGGGGGTGAGGGCGAGGATGTGCTCGCGCAGCGCGGGCAGCAGGCCCTTGTTCCTGCCGACCTGGGCGCGCGTGCTGCGGGTGAGGGCGATGCGCTGGAGCAGCGGCAGCGCCCCGGCGAGCGCCCGCTTGGGGATGACCTGGGCGGCGCACATGACCGAGCGCTCTGGCCCGACCCGCAGCGCGAGGTAGGTGAGCAACTGGGTGACGTCCAGGCGCAGCAGCAGGTCGCCGGCCGCGATCTCGCCGCTGCGGGCGTCGGTCAGCACCACCTCGCCGTCGCCGTCGACGTGGATGCTCTCGCCGGTCAGGTGCCGGTGGGCCAGGCGCTGCGCCTGGAGCAGGTCGACCTGCTTCCAGATCCGGACGAGCAGCTCGTCGTCCAGCTCGTCGTCGGGCACGTCGTCGAGCGCGCGGGTGCTGAGGTGCTCGTACGCCAGGAGCGCGGCGTCGGTGCCGATCTCGCTGGTGCCGACCAGTCGCGGGGTGTTCACGCCGGCCGCCTGGGCGGCGTACGCCATCAGCGCCTCGCGTTCGAGCTCGGCGCGCAGCGAGCGGATGGCCCTGCGGCGGGTCTCGGAGCTGAGCCGGATGCCGCGCCACAGGCGGTACACGAGCCCGGCGACCTGCCGGTCGCGGTCGAGGACGGTGATGTCGAACCGGCGCCCGTCGGCCATGGTCACGGCGTAGCGGCGGCTGCCCTGGGCGTCGTCGGCCATGCGCCTGGCCTTGGCGGGGGCGAACCCGAGCCGGCGCAGGGTGGACATGACGGCGCTGCCGGGCGGCCGGGTGTTGGGGCTGCCGACGACGTACAGGGTGGCGTACCCGACGGCCAGGCCGACCAGGTAGGTGACGAAGACGCCGAGCGCGGTGGCGTCCGCGCTGGTGAACAGGGCGAACACGTCGAGGGCGATCGCCATCCACATCATGGCCCGCCAGGTGGGGCGACGGGAGATGCGCACGGCGGTGACGTAGGCGACGACCGAGGTGAGCAGGGTGTTGAGCGGCTCCACGTCGCGGTTGCCGGTGAGCAGGACGCGCAGGTCGCCGGGGCCGGCCACGGCCAGCCACTCGCCGAGGACGAAGGAGACGAGCATGCCGATGATCGCCGCGATCAGGCCCTCGGCCACGCGCAGCCCGTCGCGGTGGAAGACCCGCTCGACGGCGAACGCGGCGGGCACGGCGAGGACGGCGGTGCCGGCGAGGAAGCTGGCGATGCCGATGAGCAGGTCTGGTGCCCTGCTGGTGCCGTCGGTGACGTCGGCCTCGAGGCCGTTGAGCGTCTGCTTGGCGACGAGGGCGAGCAGGACGGCCGCGGCCAGCGCGAGGAGGGTGACGAAGAAGCGCAGGGCGTCGGACGGCCTGCGGATGCGCTGGGGCAGCAGCGGCTCGACGACGGGCACGATCGGCTCGCCAGGGATGGGGCGGGGACCCTTCGCCGTGACCGCGACGGCGATTTCAGGCGCGTCACCCAGCGCGTCATGCGGTGCGTCGTCATCCGGCGCGTCATCCCGTGCGGTGGAGACGCCCGTGGGGTGGCCAGGAGTGCGCGGGCCGTTCGGTGTCATGGAGGACCCGGCGACGGAGATGCTCTCCTCCGCCGCCTCCTCTGCCTCGTCGCGCTCCCTGATGTCGGTCACCGCTGGCGTCTGCGCACGTCTCGGGGCATATGATCTTTCCCTAGGGTCTGTTCACCTGCTGAAGGGCAGAAGCTCACCGGCGTTCGGGCGACCCCGTCGGCTCACGCCTCGGCGTCGTCGGCGAACCGGTGCACCCCGGCCATTCGCTGACACTCTACGGCGCGTCCGGCCGTGGGGGATCAGTCACATGGGGCGTCCTCAATGGTGACGGTAGGAGGGCCCTTCGCGCATCGCCCGTAAGTATGGGCTGATCGCACTACCTGGGGCGGATGTCAGGTTCGTACCAATACCCTCACCCCCGGGTACCTCCCCGTCTTGCAGTCTCTATGTACCGTTCTGTCCATGAGTCGTGAGCTGAATGTCCTTGGCGCGTGCCCCCTCGACTGCCCCGACACCTGCTCGTGGGTCGTGACGGTGAAGGACGGCGAAGCGGTGCGCCTGCGCGGCAACCACGACCAGCCGTACACGCGCGGCGCGCTGTGCGTGAAGGTCAACCGCTATCTGGAGCACGCCAAGGCGGACGACCGGATCCTCCACCCGATGCGCCGGGTCGGGCCGAAGGGGTCGGGGCGCTTCGAGCGCATCAGCTGGGACGAGGCGCTGGACGAGATCGCGGAGCGGCTCACCTCGATCATCGACGAGTACGGCGGCGAGGCGATCTGGCCGTACCAGGGCACCGGGACGCTCGGGTACATCCAGGGCGAGACGGGCCAGGCCGGGCGGCGGCTCTGGAACGCGCTGGGGGCGTCGTACCACGACCTGAACATCTGCTCCAGGGCCGGCAACCTCGGGCTCGCGCGGACGAACGGGACGCCGGGCGGCATGGACCCGGAGTCGTTCGCCCACTCCAGGCTGATCCTGCTGTGGGGGACGAACACGCTGACCAGCGGCCATCACCTGTGGAAGTTCATCCAGCAGGCGCGGGCGGCGGGCGCGCACGTGGTGACGATCGACCCGATCAGGACGCGCACCGCGGACCAGGCCGACGAGCACCTGGCGATCCGGCCGGGCACCGACGCCGCGCTCGCGCTCGCGTTGCTGCACGTCGTGCTCGACGAGGGCGCCGAGGACCGGGAGTTCCTGGAGAACCACACGCACGGCTGGCCGGACTTCGAACGAGAGATCCAGAAATATCCGCCCAGGGTGGCGGCCGAGATCACCGGCATCCCCGAGAAGGACATCCGCGCGCTCGGCGTACGGCTCGCGCACACCCGGCCGACCGGCATCCGGGCCACGATGGGCATCCAACGCCACCAGGGCGGCGGCACCGCCATGCGGACGATCGCCGCCATCCCGGGCGTGACCGGCGACTGGCGGCACCTGGGCGGCGGCGTCGCCTACTCCACCAGCGGGCACGTCCCCATCCAGGCCGACGTCCGCCCCGACCTGCTCCCCGGACCGGTCAGGACGCTGACGATGACCCGGCTCGCCGAGGGGCTGGAGGACACCGCCCACCCGGTGAAGTGCCTGTGGGTCTACGCCGCCAACCCGATGGGCAGCACCTCCGACCAGAACCGCGTGCGCGCGGGCCTGTCGCGCGAAGACCTGTTCACGGTGGTGATGGAGCAGTTCCCGACCGACACCGTCGACTACGCCGACATCGTCCTGCCGGCGACCATGCAGATCGAGCACTTCGACCTGCACGCCGGGTACGGCCACATGTACCTGATGTGGAACGAGCCCGCGGTGGCCCCGCCCGGCGAGTGCCTGTCGACGACCGAGACCTTCCGCCGGCTGGGCCGCCGCCTGGGGCTGACCGAGCCCTCCTTGTACGACTCCGACCTTGAGATCGCCGAGCAACTGCTGTCGGGCGGCCATCCAGCGCTGGAGGGGATCACCGTCGAGCGGCTCCGCCGGGACGGATGGGCCCGCCTGAACTACCCCGACCCGTTCCTGCCGTTCACTGACGGTTTCCCGACCGCCTCGGGGAAGCTGGAGTTCCCGCCTGAGGGCGAGGGGTACGTCGCGCCCCTGTCGGCGGTCACCGACGGGCCGTACAAGCTGGCGATGGTCACCCCGGCGGCGCACACCTTCCTCAACACGGTGTTCGGCAACAACCCGGAGCTGGCGCGCCGCGCCGGCACCCCGGAGATCCTGGTCAACGGCAAGGACGCCGCCGAGCGCGGGCTGAGCGACGGGCAGCGCGTACGGGTGTTCAACGGCAACGGCGAGATGACGCTTGAGCTGCGCGTCAGCGACCGGGTGGCCCAAGGGGTCGTCGCGACCACCAAGGGCAACTGGCCCAAGCTCAGCCCGGGCGGGGTCAACGTGAACGTCCTGGTCGACGAGCGGGACGCCGACATGGGCAGGGGCGCCGTCTACCACGACAACCTCGTGGAGATCGCTCCACTGCCCTGACGCCGCGCGGCCCCGGCGTCCGCGCGGGCTTTGGCGTCCGGACGGCTCCTCGCGTCCGCGCGGCTCTTGGCGTCCCGACGGGCCCTGTCCTGGGACGGGCGGGCCGTGCGACGCCGCCGGTCACAGGGCGAGTTTGAAACCCACGTGGGAGTCGACGAAGCCGAGCGAGGTGTAGAAGCGGTGGGCGTCGGCGCGGGCCTTGTCGCTGGTGAGCTGCACCATCCGGCAGCCGCGGTCGCGAGCCCGGTCGACGGCCCAAAGGATCATCGCGCGGCCGAGGCCCTGGCCGCGCATGGCCGCGCCCACCCTGACGGCCTCGATCAGCGCTCGCTCCGCGCCCCTACGGGACAGTCCCGGGATGTAGGTGATCTGCATGGTGCCCGCCACCTGGCCGCCGGTCTCGGCGACGATCAGCTCCTGCCGCGGGTCGGCGTCGATGGCCTGGAAAGCGTCGAGGTAGACCTCGTCCGACGGATCGCCCTCCCGCGTCGCCGCGATCGGGTCGTCGGCGAGCATCGCCACGATCAAGGGGACATCTGCCTGGCGAGCGGCACGAAAGATCACAGACATGGCCACAGGGTATCGAATCTCCCGAAACCATCACATAAGTGGTCGCAGGCGGTGTCAGGGGCGGTTCAGGGTTCGTCCCCGATGTGCCCGGGCGGCCGCGCGGGGCAATCTGTGAACATGAACGAACTGACTCGACGCGACGAGATGTCGCTCGCCGGCGCGGCCCTGCGGGGCGCGCCGTGGAAGGCCGCGGCGATCACCGGTGGTGCGAGCGCGGCGATCAGCTTTCTCATGGGGGTCATCTTCCCCGGCCCCGCCGACCTGACGTGGGCCCTGTGCCTCGGCATCAACCTGTTCAGCGTGGTCGCGGCCATCGGCGCGGTCGGCAAGCCGAACGTCGGCGACCGGGTGACCCGGCAGGCCAGGCTCTGGTCGCTGCGGCACCCGTGGCGGTTCGCGCTCTACCCCGGCATCGCGGCGGCCGTGCTGATGTACCCGGTGCAGCTCGTCTTCGACCAGGAGGGCGTGTTCGGCGCCGCCTGGGACGCGCTGTGGGGCGGCGCCCTCGTCTATCTGATCGCGGCCGTGGGCACCATGTCGCTCAGGGGAAGAGCCCAGTCGGCCCGCTGACCCGCTTTCCGCATCCGCCTCAGCCTCCTCTCACCTCGGACTCCGTCCACCCCGGAGCCCGTTCCGCCTCAGCCCCCGTCTGTCCCCGGAGCCCGTTCCACCACGGACTCCGTCCCACCTCGAAGCCTGTTCCACCACGGAGCTCGTTCCAGAACCGCCTCATATCCCGGGCCGTCACTCAGTGGCGGCCCGTTCGGCGTTGTCGGCGCGCGGATGCCCACCAGACGCATTTCTCTTCTCCACATTGGGTGAAACGTTTGCCGATAGCCGGACATGTGTGGTGACGAGTGGCTCCTCCGGCTTGGCCCAGAGGAGCAGCCCCCATCGGGAAGGACGGCGACGTGGGACCACCCGATCCCAGGCAGCGCTTCGAGGAGATCTACATGGCGCACTACGCGGACCTCCTCGGGTACGTCCGGCGGCGCACCCAGTCCCCCGACGACGCCGCCGACGCGCTCTCGGAGACCTTCACCACCGCCTGGCGCCGGGTGGGCGACATCCCCGAAGGCGAGCAGGCGCGACTTTGGCTGTACGGGGTCGCGCGGCTCGTCCTCGCCAACCAGCGCCGCGGCGAACTGCGGCGCACCGCGCTGGCCACGCGCCTGCGCGACGAGCTGGCCACCTGGGAGCAGGACGAGCCGTACCGGGACGTCGGCACGATCCGCGAGGTGTTCCGCCGGCTCAGCCCGGACGACAGAGAACTGCTCTCGCTGGTGAGCTGGGAAGGGCTGGACACCGCGCAGATCGCCACGGTGCTGGGCTGCTCGCGCGGTGCCGTGCGCCTGCGCCTGCACCGCGCCCGCAAACGGCTCGCCCGAGAGCTGGACGCCGCGGACCTCGACCTGGTCGCGTACGGCCCGCGCGCGGTCGCGCTGCTGAAGGGGCAATCATGAACGGCCACATCGACCGGCTCGTCGCCTCCATCGCCCCCGACCCCGGCCCCGGGATGACCCCGGGCGCACGGGAGTTGCTGAACGAGATCACGTCCGGCGCGGCGTACGAGCCGGACGCCAGGGCCGGGGCGCCGGTGCGAGGACGCCCGGGGTGGCATCGCCGCCTGCGCGTGCTCGCGCCCCTGGCCGCCGCGATCGTGCTGGCGAGCTGGTTCCTGCCGGACGCGGCCGGTCTCGGACCCCGGCCCGCCTCCGCCGCGCTGGAGATCACGCGGCAGGAGGGCGACTACATCATCACGGTGAAGGACCTGTTCGCCGACCCGAAGCGCTATGAGAGGGAGTTCAGGGCCGTTCATCTGAACATCAGGCTGGTGCTGGAACCCGTCACCCCGAGCATGGAAGGGGTGATCATGACCTTCAGCAACGAGATCACCGCCCTGGAAACCCCGGGCTGCGGCTTCCCGCGTCGCTCGCGTGAGTGCCAGATCGGGCTCAAGGTGCCGGTCGGCTACAAGGGCAGGGCGAGCATCCTGCTCGGTCGCCGGGCACGCCCTGGGGAGCAGTACAAGGGGAGATCGACGCTGGCCGCCGACGGCGAGCCGCTCCACTGCGTTCCGTTCGCCAACGAGCGCGTCCAGGCCGTCGTGCGGATGCTCAAGGAGCGGGGGGTGCCGCACGTGGAGTTCGCGACCTATCACGGCCTGGTCCCGTCGGCGCCGGACTGGTGGCACGTCCACGACGGCGTGATGAGCAAGCCGGGTACGGCGCTGCTGCTGGTCGACGCGGCTCCGCATCCGAACCCGGCGATCACCGTGGAGAACTACTGCCCCGATGGTTCCTGATCGACGGTCGCCCACCGGGGTGGCCGCCTTTGGCTCGCCACCTCACCAGGGCCGGGCGGCGGGTGGCATGAGCGCCTGGAACCTCCAGATCTGACCTGACTCCCACCGCCGCCGGGCACGGCCATGCCCGCGATCGCCTACTCACCGTGCATGAAACGACACGAGATGTCGTCGGCATGCCCGAAAACGAAGCGGACCCGCGATGCCACCTCTCTCCCGTACAGCACCCTCCGCAGTCCTCCGCCGAACCCGGCACACCTTCCGCGCGCACCGATGCTTCACCGTCGTGCTGGGGCTCGCGGCGGTGTTGCGGGGAGTGACGATGCTCGGGTATCGGCCGGCGCAGTTGTACTGGTATGACTCGTTCAGCTACCTGGACGTGGCGTCGCATCCGCGGCCGTCGCTGGGATTTCACCCGAGCGGGTATCCGTTGCTGCTGTGGCTGCTGCGGCCGTTCCACAGCGTGGCCCTGGTGGCCGGCGTCCAGCACGCGATGGGGCTCGGCATCGGGGTGCTGATCTACGCGGTGCTGCGCCGGCGGGGGCTGCCCGCCTGGGGGGCGTGCCTGGCCGCCGCGCCCGGATTGTTCGACGCGTCGTTCCTGCGTCTGGAGCACGCCGTGCTGTCGGACACCCTGTTCATCTTCCTCGTCGTCGCGGCACTGGCCGTGCTCGGGTGGTCGCCGAGGCCGACCGTGCGGGCCTGCGCGGCGGCCGGGGCGCTGCTGGCCATGGCCGCGCTGACCAGGACGATCGCCCTTCCTCTGCTCGTCCTCGTCCTGTTGTACCTGGCCGTGCGGCGGGCCGGCGTGCGCCGTCTGGCCGCCGCGGCGCTGGCGGGAGCACTGCCGCTGGTCGCGTACGCGGGCTGGAACGCCCAGGTCAACGGGAGGTTCGCGCTGACCGGCGGGGACGGGGTGGTGCTGTGGGCGCGCACCATGACCTTCGCCGACTGCGCGGTGATCAGGCCGCCCGCCGCCGAGCGGGGCCTGTGCCCCAACGGGGCACGCCAGGACGCGGCCTCGGAGTACGTGTGGGACCCCGCGGCCTCGCTCAACCGGCTGCCGGGCGGGCGGGACGGTAACAACGACCTGGCGCGCTCCTTCGCCCTGCGGGCCATCATGGCGCAGCCGCTGGACTACCTCGCCGACGTGGCGCGGGACACCGCGCTGACCTTCGCCTGGACGCCGGTGCGGCATCCGGCGCGGGTCACGCCGGCCTTCGGCTTCGCGCGGGGCGAGTGGGCGCTGCCGGACCAGCCGCTGGTGGCGAAGGTCCGTCAGGAGTACGACCCGGCCATCCGGGGGCTGCGCTCGGCCGAGCCGTGGGCGGGGGCGCTGGTGGCCTATCAGTACCCGGCGTACGTGCGCGGCCCGGTGATCGCGTTGCTCCTCCTGGTCGGCGGTCTGGGCGCGATCATCGGACGGCGGCGCGCGGCGCTGCCGTGGGCGGCGGCCGTCTTCCTGCTGACCGGCCCGGTGGCGGTGCTCGACTTCGACCACCGGTACGTGCTCCCCGTGATCCCGGTGGCCTGTCTCGCGGCCGCGCTGGGCGCGGACGACCTGGTCCGGGCCGTGCGCCGACGACGGGGGACGCGCTCGCGGGTTCGTGGGGCGAATGTCCGGATGGCGCAGGTCAGGTGATGCGCGCAGTAGGTGAGGTATCGCGTGTTCGCCGGTTTTCTAGGGGTTACTCGCGGGTAGCATATGCGGTAAGGTTACTCACCAGTAGGACACCGCCCGTATGCCTTGACGAGGGGACGCGCTGCCATGGGCCACTACAAGAGCAACGTTCGCGACCTTGAATTCAACCTGTTCGAGGTGCTCGGCCGTCGCGAGATCCTTGGCACCGGGCGGTTCGCCGAGGTGGACGAGGACACCGTGCGCACCGTGATCGCCGAGGTGGAGCGGCTGTCCACCGGCGTGCTCGCCGACTCGTTCGAGGAGGGCGACCGCACTCCGCCGGTCTTCGACCCCGCCACCAACACGGTGACGATGCCTCCGCGCTTCAAGAAGTCCTTCGAGACCTTCCGGGACGCGGGCTGGACCAATCTCGACCTGCCGGAGGAGCTCGGCGGCCCCGGTCTGCCGCGCAGCGTGAGCTGGGCGGTGGCCGACCTGATCCTGGGCTCCAACCCGGCCATCTGGATGTACTCGAGCGGCCCCGCCTTCGCCCACGTGCTGCACACCATCGGCACCGAGGAGCAGAAGCGGTTCGCCATGCTGGCCATCGAGCGGCAGTGGGGCGCCACGATGGTGCTGACCGAGCCGGACGCCGGCTCCGACGTCGGCGCCGGACGCGCCAAGGCCGTCCAGCAGCCCGACGGCACCTGGCACATCGAGGGCGTCAAGCGCTTCATCACCAGCGCCGAGCACGACATGGCGGAGAACATCTTCCACCTGGTGCTGGCCCGGCCCGAGGGCGCGGGTCCCGGCACCAAGGGCCTGTCGATGTTCCTGGTGCCCAAGTACCACGTGGACATCGAGACCGGCGAGCTCGGCGAGCGCAACGGCGTGTACGTGACCAACGTCGAGCACAAGATGGGCCTGAAGGTCTCCACGACGTGTGAGCTGACCTTCGGCGAGAAGCACCCGGCCGTCGGCACCCTGATCGGCGGCGTGCACGAGGGCATCAAGCAGATGTTCATGATCATCGAGCACGCGCGCATGATGGTCGGCACCAAGGCGATCGCCACCCTGTCCACCGGTTACCTGAACGCGCTGGAGTACGCCAAGCAGCGGGTGCAGGGCGCCGACATGACCAGGATGGCCGACAAGACCGCTCCGCGCGTGACCATCACCCACCACCCGGACGTCCGCCGCGAGCTCATGACGCAGAAGTCCTACGCCGAGGGACTGCGCGCGCTGGTGCTGTACACGGCGACCTTCCAGGACGCGGTCCAGATCGCCGAGTTCGAGGGAACCGCGAACCCCGCGGCCGAGGCGATGAACGACCTGCTGCTCCCCCTGGTCAAGGGCGTCGGCTCCGAGCGCTCGTACGAGATGCTGGCCCGGTCCCTGCAGACGCTGGGCGGCTCGGGGTATCTGCAGGACTACCCGATCGAGCAGTACATCCGGGACGCCAAGATCGACTCGCTGTACGAGGGCACCACGGCCATCCAGGGCCTGGACCTGTTCTTCCGCAAGGTCCTGCGCAACCAGGGTGCCGCGCTCGGCGCGCTGCTGGCCGAGGTCAGGGAGTTCGCCGCCTCCGAGGCCGGCAACGGCAGGCTCAAGGAGGAGCGCAAGCTGCTCGACGAGGCCGCCGGCGAGGTCAAGACGATGGCCGACACCATGGCCGGATGGGCGATCGGGTCGCTGGAGAACCCGAAGGAGGTCTACAAGGCAGGCCTCAACACCACCAGGTTCCTGCTGGCCCTGGGCGACCTGGTCATCGCCTGGCTGCTCCTGCGGCAGGCCGAGGTGGCGCTCAAGGCCCTCGGCGCCTCCGACCGCGACAAGGCGTTCTACACCGGCAAGGTGGCCGCCGCGTGCTTCTTCGCCCAGACCGTGCTGCCCCGCCTGGCCGCTGAGCGCCGGACGCTCGCCGCGACCGACCAGAGCCTGATGGAGCTCCCCGAAGAGGCCTTCTGACCCGGGGCCGGTGCCAGGCCGACGGCAGGTCGCGGACCGTCGGGCCGACGCGTCCTGGGCACACCGGCCGACGGGTTCCGGGCCACGATCAGCGGGTCACGGCGTGCCGTTGACGGCTCGCGCGGGCCCGCAGGGGCGGCGATCGCCCGGCGGGCGCGGGGAATTCGTGCTGGAAGGGTGCTGAGATCGGTAGTGTTACCGCGCGCGGCTGGGTATTAACCTGCCGCGTAGCGCTCTTTACCGAACACGAGTCCCGGAGGTCTGGATGGGCATCGGGGTCAGTATCTTCTTTCTGACCATCGGGGCGATTCTGAAGTTCGCGATCGAGCCCGACGTGCTCGGCAGCGCCGTCCACATCGACATCATCGGCGTGATCTTCATGATCGTCGGCGTCGTGGGGCTGCTGCTGAGCTTCTTCCTCATGTCACGCCGCGTCGAGATCTCCGAGACCGAGGTCCCGCAGCACCGCGAGAACCACCCGCCCACCATCTGACCTTCGGGCGCGGCCCCCGAGCACGCCCTCTCTCGCGACGCCGTACGGCCGCCTCCGGGCCGTACGGCACCGTTGAGATGCTGTGCTCAGATGCTGTACTGCACCGCGGCCCTGCCGGCGAGGATCGGCCTGATGACGTCGGCGATGACCGCCCGGTGCACCGGGTGGTCGCGGTACACCAGGTAGTCCTCGACCGAGTCGAAGTCGGCCACGACGGCGAACTCGTGGTTCCCCGGGTTGATGCCCGCGT
Organism: Sphaerisporangium sp. NPDC049457; assembly: GCF_055586705.1. NCBI lineage: Bacteria > Bacillati > Actinomycetota > Actinomycetes > Streptosporangiales > Streptosporangiaceae > Sphaerisporangium > Sphaerisporangium sp. NPDC049457. Next base: position 15,714 of record NZ_JBVJHR010000026.1, read on the forward strand.
CCCTGCCGACCTCGTAGCGGCGGATCTCCGGGATCGCCGCCGGCAGTTCCTTCAGCCCGGCCTCCACCTCGGCCTTCTGCTCCTCGGTGGCGCCCGCGACCCAGGTGAACATCACGACGTGCCGGAACATGATCTCTCCTTCAGCGATGGCAGACCGCCAGCGTACGGCCCGGCCCCGCCCGGTACGCGCGCGGGCCGCCACGACAGCGGCACGCGCGCGGCCACGGCCGCCCTCCGGAAGCGGGGGGACCTCCGGAGGGGGACCATCGGTCCAGGTTCGGGTCAGTTCCAGGCGAGCATGCGGAGGGGGTCCTGGAGCATCGCGCCCACGTCGCGCAGGACGTAGGAGCCGATCTCGCCGTCCACGACGCGGTGGTCGAAGGACAGCGCGAGCGTGGTGACCTTGCGAGGGACGATCTGGCCGTCCACGACCCACGGCAGGTCGCGCACCTGGCCGAACGCCAGGATCGCCGCCTCGCCGGGGTTGAGGATGGGCGTGCCCGCGTCCACGCCGAACACCCCCACGTTGGTGATGGTGATCGTGCCGCCGGTCAGGTCGGCGGGGGTGCACCGTCCCGACCGGGCCTTCTCGGTGAGCTCGCCGAGCGCGCCGGCCAGTTCCGGCAGGCCCATGGCCTGCGCCTCCTTGACGTTCGGCACGATGAGCCCGCGCTGCGTGGCCGCGGCGATGCCGAGGTTCACGTAGCGCTTCACCACGATCTCCTCCCCCGTCCAGGTGCAGTTGATCAGCGGGTACCGCCGGACGGCCGTGAGCAGCGCCTTGGCGACCAGCAGCAGCGGCGAGACCCTGACCTCGGCGAAGTCGGGCATCTCGCGCAGCCGCCGCACGGCGTCCATGGTGGCGGTGACGTCGACCTGGAGCCACTCGGTCACGTGCGGAGCGGTGAAGGCCGAGGCGACCATGGCGGCCGCCGTGGCCTTGCGCACGCCCTTGATCGGGATGCGCTCCTCGCGTTCGGCCGGAGCCGGGCCGGCGTACGCGGACGGTGCGACGCCCGGCGCCGCCGCGGCGGGCACGGCGCCCTCGGCGGCGGCGTGCACGTCGTCCCGGGTGATGGAGCCGTTCGGGCCGGTGCCGGTGAGCGCGGCGAGGTCCACGCCGAGGTCCCTGGCCAGCTTGCGCACCGGAGGCTTGGCCAGCACGGCCACCCCGCCCGACGCCCGCACGGCCTGCGCGGACTGTGCCGCCTGTGCGGGCTGTGCGGCGGCGGGCTGGACCGCGGTGGGCCGGGGTTGATCGGGCTGCGCCGGAGCGTGCGGGCCAGAGGTCGCCGACGCGGCGCCCGGGGATGGGGTGGTGGTCTTGCGGGGACGGCGGGAGGTGGCGCCCGGCTTGACGCCGTATCCGACCAGCACCGGCTGGCGGGCCGGGGTTCCGCCGGCGCCGGCGGGCGGGCCGGGGACCATGTCGTCGGCCAGCGCCGCCGCGCGCGGCACCGGACCGCCCTCGGCGGGGGCCGCGGGGGTTCCGGGTCCGGAGACGGCGGGGGCGCCGGTGCCCGCGGCGGCTCCGGCGGAGGGCGCGGGGCCGCCCTCGCCGTCGTCCACCGCGATGATCGGGCGGCCGACGTCGACCGTCTCGCCCTCGGCGGCCATGAGGGAGCTGACCACGCCCTCGAAGGGGCAGGGCAGCTCGACGACGGCCTTGGCCGTCTCGATCTCCACGATCGTCTGGTTGATCTCGACCTTGTCGCCGGCGGCGACGTGCCACTTGACGATCTCGGCCTCGGTCAGGCCTTCACCCACGTCGGGGAGCTTGAACTCGCGAAGCACGGTGAGCCCCTCCTAGAAGGCGAAGGTACGGTCGACGGCGTCCAGCACCCGGTCCAGGTCGGGCAGGTAGTCGTCCTCCAGCCGGGACGGCGGGTAGGGCGTCGAGAAGCCGCCGACGCGCAGCACGGGCGCCTCCAGGTTGTAGAAGCACGCCTCGGTCACCCGCGCGGCCAGCTCGGCGCCGAGACCGGAGAAGACCGGCGCCTCGTGGGCCACCACGCAGCGGCCGGTGCGCCGCACCGACTCGAAGATCAGGCCGGTGTCCAGGGGGTTGAGCGAGCGCAGGTCGATGACCTCCAGCGAGCGGCCCTCCTCCTCGACGGCCGCGGCGGCCTCCAGGCAGGTCTTCAGCATCGGGCCGTAGGCCAGCACGGTCACGTCGGCGCCCGGGCGCACGATCTGGGCGCGGTCGAACGGCAGCGGCTCCGCGTCCCGGTCGACGTCGGCCTTGTCCCAGTAGCGGCGCTTGGGCTCGAAGAAGATGACCGGGTCGTCGCACCTGATGGCCTGCTGGATCATGTGGTAGCCGTCCACCGGGTTGGAGCAGGACACCACTCGCAGTCCGCCGGTGTGGGTGAAGTACGCCTCCGGCGACTCGCTGTGGTGTTCCACCGCGCCGATGCCGCCGCCGCAGGGGATGCGCACGACGATCGGCAGGCTGATCTTGCCGAGCGAGCGGAGCGGCATCTTGGCGAGCTGGGTGATGATCTGGTCGGCGGCGGGGAAGACGAACCCGTCGAACTGGATCTCGCACACCGGGCGGTAGCCGCGCAGCGCGAGGCCGATGGCGGTGCCGACGATGCCGGACTCCGCGAGCGGGGTGTCGATGACGCGGCTCTCGCCGAAGTCCTTCTGCAGCCCGTCGGTCACGCGGAACACCCCGCCGAGCTTGCCGACGTCCTCGCCCATGATGAGGACCTTGGGGTCGTCCTCCATGGCGGTGCGCAGACCTTCGTTGATCGCCTTGGCGAGCGTCAGCGTGGTCATCGCTCGCCTCCCTCGAAGCTCGCCAGGTACGCGGCGTACTGCTCGCGCTCCTCGGCCAGCAGTGCGTGCGGCTCTCTGTACACGTGCTCGAAGATCTCCAGCGGGTGGGGGTCGGGCATCTCCAGGCAGCGCTTGCGCACGTCCCGGCCGAGGTCGGCGGCCTCGGCGTCGATGGAGTCGAAGAAGTCCTGGTCGGCGAACTGGTTCTTGAACAGGTACGCCTTGACGCGCTCGATGGGGTCCTTGAGCTTCCACGCCTCGAGCTCCCCTGCCACGCGGTAGCGCGTCGGGTCGTCGGAGGTGGTGTGGGCGCCCATGCGGTAGGTGAACGCCTCGATCAGCATGGGGCCCTGGCCCTCGCGGGCGTTCTTCAGCGCCTGCCGGGTGACGGCGAGGCAGGCGAAGACGTCGTTGCCGTCCACGCGGATGCCGGGGAAGCCGAACCCGCTGGCCCGGCGGTACAGGGGGATGCGCGACTGCTTCTCCAGCGGCTCGGAGATGGCCCACTGGTTGTTCTGGCAGAAGAACACGACCGGAGCGTTGAACACCGAGGCCCAGATGAACGACTCGTTGACGTCGCCCTGGGAGGTGGCCCCGTCGCCGAAGTAGACGATCGTCGCGGCGTCGGCGCCGTCGCGCTGGATGCCCATCGCGTAGCCGACGGCGTGCAGAGTCTGGCTGCCGATGACGATCGTGTAGAGGTGGAAGTTGTGCTCGGCGGGGTCCCAGCCTCCGTGGTTGACGCCGCGGAAGAGCCCCAGCAGGTTCACAGGGTCGACCCCGCGGCACCAGGCGACCCCGTGCTCGCGGTAGGTCGGGAAGGCCATGTCCGCGTCGGTCAGGGCGCGCCCCGATCCGATCTGGGCGGCCTCCTGGCCCAGCAGCGAGGCCCAGATGCCGAGTTCGCCCTGCCGCTGGAGTGCCACGGCCTCCATGTCGACGCGCCGCACCAGGACGAGGTCGCGGTAGAGGCCGCGCACCTCCTCGGGCGTCAGGTCGATGTCATAAAGGGGATGCTCGACGCGCTCACCCTCGGGGGTGAGAAGCTGGACGAGCTCGGGGGGTGCCTCGGCACCACCAGAGGCGTCGGATATCACGTGCCGCTCCTGTGCGCTCAGGGCCGTGCCGATGGGATCGCCACCGAGGTTCCGGCCAGTTGACCCGCGTTCATACCTACTGGTGGTGGTACGAGCGCGTTTGGGGACATGGTGGCAGACATCACAGGCCATTGCGCAAGACCGGCCACCCCGTCTTCCACACTTCTCCCGTTCCCGATGCGCCCTGTCGCACACCCTGTCGCACACCCTTCGGCCCCCCAGTGTGCAGGCAGGGGTCCCCTGTGCGCGGCACCGGGGCGGGGACCGGCGACGGGGCCGCCACCGTTAGGCTGGTGCCGCCGGACCAGGCCGGACCAGGCCGGACCCGCAGCGGGGGCTGGCGACACGAACGGGAGGAACACGTGGCACGCGTCATCGTCGACGTCATGCTCAAGCCGGAGATCCTCGATCCGCAGGGGCAGGCGATCGCCCGGGCGCTCCCGCGGCTCGGCTTCTCGGGCGTCACCGAGGTACGGCAGGGCAAGAGGTTCGAGGTCGAGCTCGACGGGCCGGCCGACGAGGCGGCGCTGGCGCAGGTCCGCAAGATGGCCGAGACCCTTCTCGCCAACACCGTCATCGAGGACTACTCTGTGCGGGTCGAGGCGGAGTAAGTTCCCTCCTCCGGTCCCAACGACGTACCAGATCACGCAAAAGGGAAATTCGGTCGGATCAGAAAGCAAGCGTCTGACCAACACTAAATAACAACAGCGTGATTCTGCGGTTAGCCCTGATTCTCCGGGGAACCTCCCCCACGTGGCTTTCGGCGTCGCGGAGGAGTCCGGTGGATATTGAGTTCTCGTTGGCCTTGCCGCGGGATGCCATGGGCATCCCGATGGTCCGGCGGGTTCTGGGTGACACCCTTCGCTGCATCGGCGTGACGGAGTCCTGCGTGTCCGACGTGCTCCTTGCCACCTCCGAGGCGTGCGCGAACGCCGTACGGCACGGCGGGCCGTCCAAGCGCTACGCGGTGACCGCCGCCATCGGCCAGGGCCGCTGCGAGCTCCGCGTCGTCGACAACGGCCTCGGGCTCGGAGCCATCCCCCGGCAGTACCCCTCGGGCGACGCCGAGCACGGGCGCGGCATCCTCATCATGCAGTCGGTCGTCGACGAGATCTCCTTCTACATCACCCCCGGCAACGGCACCACCGTCTGCCTCCGCAAGGAACTCGACTGGGACGAGGACTGGCTCGCCACCCACGACCGCGAACTAACCTCGGTCTGACCCGGGCCATTCCCTCCCTGCCGGGCGCCGGCTTCCTACGACCCGCCTTACGTCCGGGCCCCTGGCGGCGTCTTCTTGACCTTCCTCTTGGCGGGCAGGACGGGCGGCACGCCGATCGGGCCGATGGCCTTTCTCGCCAGCTCCGTCCAATGCGGCACGTCCACGCCATCCAGGTTGTCCGATGTGAGGATGAGTGAGCCTTGCGGTCCGCCGCCCATCTCATGGAGAAGCACCCCGCCTTGCTCATACCAGAGCGCTTTGCGCTCCCAGGACTCCCGGTACGTAGGGCTCTCGATCATGCCCAGATGTTCCCAGTAGAGCGTTCGCCCGTCCGGAACGCGGATCGTGAAGTCCGGCCGGTAAGTCTTCCCGTTCAGCGTAAGCGGAGTCTCATAGCTCCAGTAGCCGGGAACCAGCTCGTCAAGGATCTCAGCGATGATCACCTCGTTCTTACTGCGAACCAGGGTGCCGTTTCCCGTGAGATGGATGAGCCTTGAATCCAGTGTGCCGGCTGGAGACCCGTCCGGAAAGAAGACCGGCTTCGGGGCCGGCAGGAAGAACAGGTCGGTCAGCCGGCGGGCCGTTTCCGAGCTGGTCGAGACGGTGAGCTCCAGCAACTCGTCGATCGAGCGCTCATGCAGGAGGACCACCTGATCCTGCTGCCTGGTGAGCGCGGTATAGAGCATCTCCCTGGACAGCCTGCGAGCTGAGCCGGGAAGCATGACGAAGACCTTCTTGAATTCCGAGCCCTGCGACTTGTGAATCGTGATCGCCCATGCCAGCTCCAGCGTCGGGTCATCTTCATCGTCTCCCCGATAGCTGTATGTCGTGCCGACCTGGGATGAGAACTCGATGTGCGTCCATCTCGGCTTGCCGCCGGGCTTGGTGATCTGGCCGACGACCACGCCGATCTCACCGTTCGCCACATAGTCCAGGCCAGTCCCCTTCGGGTAGGCGTCACGGTTGCCGTTGCGATTGTTCAGCACCTTGTCGCCGAGCACGATCTGCTCACTCCCAATGGGGCGAGGCGTGGTGCGCAGTCGGTCGGACTTCGACGCGGCATCGAGCGCCTGTTGCCGATGTGCGCGCTTCAGGTGCCGGTTGATCTCCACGGTGCCCCAACCGTGACCACGGGTGGGCGACAGAATCTGCCACTCCTCGCAACGTGCGGCGGCTCCGTCCTTGCCTTTGGGGAACTGGACCCATTGTCCGGCTTCCTTGCCCCCGTAGGAGATGTCGAAGCGAGCGGAGGCGGCCGGCCCGGTGACGCCCAGCCCGTCAGCGAGAGCGCGGTCCACGACTTCCAAGGGACGTACGCCATTCCAGGCAAGAGATGCCAGGCGGTCCATCTCCACGCCGGTGCGCAGCCGCTCCCAGACCTCCTCGAACCCCTGCGGAACCTCGTCCCCGGAAAACCACGCCGCGAGCATCAGATCATCGCGAATCTGCCCCTTCTGCCGACGCAGTTCGGTCAGCTCGGCATATCCAGGAGCGACCCGGGGAAATCGGGGAACGTCGGCACCGGCGGTGAGCCGTTGGATCAGATCGACGAAGGGACGGCCCGCGCCGATCGGCGGGAGCTGTCGCGGATCGCCGACCAGGATCAGGCGATCGGGAAGCACGAGAGCGTCGAGCAGAGCGCCGAGTTGGTCCTCCGTGAGCATCGAGGATTCGTCGATCACCACTGTTCCGTACAACGGCGCCTTGCGCGCTTCGCCACCACGAATGAGATATGAGCCGGTCTCGGGGTGGTAACGCTTGTGTTTGGTCAGGAACTGAGCGACAGTATGCGCTTCGAGCCCGACCTTGTTCTGAAGCTGCACCCGCGCCTTGCCTGTCGGCGCCAGCAGCAGCACTCCCTTGCCTCTGACCTCCTCGCGGATGACCAGCGCCTTGATGAGCGTGGTCTTGCCAGTACCCGCCCGGCCGTTGAGCACGCTCAACGGAGCCGCGTACAGCTCGGCCAGGGCGGCCTTCTTCTCGTTCCGCGCTCGCTGCTCGGTCTCGGCGTCGGAGTCGCTCTCCGCCTCATAAGAGCCGAGCACCTGGTCCAACTCATCCGCCAGTCCGGACGGAACCGCGATGCGGGGTCGGCCCATCTGGTAATCGACCGCCTGTCTGATCACGTACGCGGTCGTCTCCAGCCGTGTGAGCTTGAAAGCCGGTGTTCCGTCATCGAGTCTCGTACCGGTCACCGGCGGCCAGGCTGGGGAGTCCACGTCGTACTGGAGCAGGTCTGGGTGGAACTCGTACGCTCGGAGAAGCTCCTCGGAGATCGGACAGGGCTCGGGCAGCCGCCGTGCCTCGATCCTCTCGATGACATGCGCCAGTGTGACCAGGGTGTCACCAGTGGCGGCGGCCTCCTCAAGCACCGCAACCAAGAGTGCTTGCACCCGCCGGGAGTCCCCGCCGTCGCTCATCGTGCTCGGATCTGCGAGGGGAAAGCGCGTGCGAATGGCGGCCCGCGGAAAACAACCGCGGTCGATCACATCGAAGGGCACCGGCACCTGCTCGCCGACTGTGCAGACATACGCCAAATAGGGGTCGGCGAGGAGCTCATCGTGATCCAGATCGATCTTGGTCGTGGACCGGAAAAGCGCGGAAGCCTGATCGGTCGTGAGCTGGAAGCGCGAAAGCAGCCGCAGGACGGCGACTTGCTCCTCGCTGAACGTCCGCCAAGCTCGGCGATGAGGCTCCGATATCTGCTTGCTCACCTCCTCGGGGTAGCGATCTGGGTGGGCGATGGCGTCGGTCAGCACGTCCCAGGGATCAACGTGCTCGGGAGTGTGCCGCGCGATGGCCCGGGCGAGTACCTTGCTGTGCTTGAACTTCAAGGCGCCGAGGACCGCGCCGAGGCCGGGAGCGGGGCCTCGCATGCGCCAGAGCTCGCCGATGCGATCGTCCAGCCACGTCAGGGACGATTCCGGTACGTCGATTCCGAGCTTCTCGCATCGCCGGGCCGCGGCGTACAGCTGCTCCAGCGCGGCGATCGCGGTGTCGTGCGAGACGTGCTCGGTGACGTAGGAGAATTCACGTCCTCCGGTTGCCGGCGCCCATGCCAGAGCCTCTACCACGTCCTCCCCTCGTGCGTCCCGTTCGGCCATTTCCGCCACCGGCAGCAGGATGCCTCCGCTGCCATCGGGCCGGAGGGAGTGCAGAACGGTCGTCTCCCACATGTGGTTCGGAAAGGCGGTCCTCCCCTCCGTCTTCCACGGTCCGGGCAGTTGGATCTCTGTGATCCGCGCGGCGCCGACCAGTAGGGGGCCGCCGGCGCGGGCTTCATCGAAGGGCGAGTGCTTGACGTAGAAGAAGACCAGCGACTCCAGCGGGCTGACGTCGTCGAAGAACCGCTTGATCACTGCCTGCTGGTTGTCGCCGTGGATGATCCACGACGGCCTGAATCCCAGCGCCTCGTCGACCCTCTCCTCCAGTTCGTCGTCATAGTCGACGTCGAACTCACTCAGAACGTCGACGATGCCCTTGCGCAGGAGCCAGTAATACGGGATCGCATGAGCGCCATAGGCGGGAACCGTCAAGGGAGTCGGCTGGATCCGCCCCTTCAACGCCGCAGAGCGGCGGTAAGGGTGCTCGCTGACCAGTCGGTAAGGGTGAGGGCTGAGGAAGGTGCCGCGCTCGCCCACACAGGCGATCTGGGACGCGTCAACTTCGCTCAGCGGCTTACCCGCGTTCGCGACCTCGTAGTCGTCCTGCCGGCGCTCGCCCACGTTCCCGAGCAGAATGCACGAGGCGTTCCCCAGCGGATCCCGGCATACCCTGCCGGACCAGCCAGAGTCATGCCAAGGGACGCGAATCGAAAGGTGGACGGTGCTGCTCATCGCATGCGCCTTCTCTCAGGAGTCGGGCAGGAACGCAGCGGCATCATGCTCCCCATTCCCGTCACTACGTAAAGTAAATGATCGTAACAGGCTGAATGTTGTAGTCGCCTAGAATCGCTAGCATCAATGACAGATCTCCGGCGGCCAGGCGGCCGGAGCGCCTTCGCATGGACATGGATCCGAAGCGGTCAGCGAACGCAGCGGCAGCGAGGCAGCGGGAGCCGACGAAGTTCGGCCGCGAAATCCCTGGTCGGAGCCGGAAACGGCGGGGCGAGAAGGCAGCCGGCGAATGTGGGCGCACTGGCGTGACGAGACATGTCCCGGCCGTCGAACAGGTCCGCGATCGCGGCCACGAGTGCGTCGGCCCGCTCTCTGACCAGAGATCCGCTGAGGTCGAACTGTTCGTTGAGCTCGGCCAGTAGATTGCCGGCCTTCCAGGCGTTACTCTTTTCCGCGTTCACGCCAAGCCAGGTCTCAACGGCTCCGGCCAGCCGGATGCCGCCGAGGGTGCATGAGCCAGGGTCGTTGGCGGCGGCCCGCAATGCCTCCCATGCGGCTTCGTCCCGGCACACCGCCCGTACGAAATCGTCTCCTGTCCTGCCATGGGCATCCCCGTCCCAGATGACCACGTGCGGGATCTGGAACATCGAGAGCGTCGTCGCCGCGCGGTGAAGTTCGTACTTGCCGAAGGCGTCCAGTACTCCGACGTTGGCCCCGATCCGCTGGAGCAGGCCCTTGGAGCGCAACCAGTTGAAGAACACCACGTCGCTGAACCCTTCGACGACGATCACCTGGTCCGCGAAGAAGGCCGCCGCGCGCTGGCCGTCAAGTTCGCTGAGCAGACGGGCCTGCCGCAGCTCCCGAGATCGGCTGGGCTGCGCCTGTCTGAAGCACCGTTGCGCGGCCTGGGCGTATCTGGAGCGCTCATCGACGCGATCCAGCGCCGCATCGACGTCGTCGGGCGCCAGGAAGGCGGCTGCCACGCCGCCGCCGGACCTGTACAGCCGTACCAGAGAGTCGATGCCGTCGGCGGCGGAGGCGAGCATGGTGGGGTCGTGGGTGGTGATCGTTACCGCGGTGGCCGGACCCGCCGCCAGCTTGTGCAGGTCGCGTGCCAGGCCGGCGATCTGCGCGGGATGCAGGTGCAGCTCGGGCTCCTCGAACACCACCCATCGCAGATCGGATGCCTTGGTGTATCCGGCACGTCCACGCAGTTCCGCGGCGATCTGGATCAACCCGACAATGATCGCGCGTTGCACTCCCATGCCTTGGGCGTCCAGAGGCATGTCCTGACCGTCCGCGATCAGCCGCAGTTCGACGTAGTGACGCAGGATCGTGTCAGGCGTGAGTTCGGCCAGGGCGATCTCCGGCTTCAGCTTCCATGCTCCGAGGACGTCGCTCAGCCGGTGGGACATGGTCGTGACGGGATCGGCCTCCGCGATCAGCGCATCCTTGAGCCGTCCAAGGCTCGCCTCGACCTCGCTCACCGCTCGCGCGACCCGCTGTCCTGACGTGGACGCTTCCAGGATATCGCGCAGTGGCGAGGAGCCGGCCAGCGTGGTGTAGTCGGAAAGACGCGCGGCAGCGGGTACGTAGACGCATCGGCCGATGGCGGGCGACCGCCACGCGAGGGGCGGCTCGCCGCGCCGGATCGCGTAATGGACGTCCGTGCGGCGATCCTCCGCCACGAGACCGGCGGTACCAGGCCGGTCTCCGAAGTACCGGCGCACGGTCAAGCGGGCACCGTCGGCGTGCTCGGTGAGCTCTTCGGCCTCCTCGTCGTCCAGTTCGTACTCGACCTCTACGAAGGACGCGCCACCGTCGTGTCTCCACGGCAGATCCCTGCGCGGCTCCCAGTCCAGGTCGCCGTAGAACAGCCGGATGGCGTCCAGGACGGTGGACTTCCCCGCGTTGTTCGCGGCGATCAGAGCGCCGAACCGCCGGAGATGGATCTTGAGGTCCTGGACGGCGCGGATGTTATGGATGTGAAGCCGCACCGGACGCATTCAGCCCTCTTCCAGAAACGCGCTCGGCGTGCCCGAGTATGAGATGTACAGGGAGTCACGGGCGCGCGTGCCGGCCACGAACAGCAGGCACCGCTCGCGCTGCACGTCCCGCTCGTGCACCATCGGATCCTCTTCCTGCGGCGTGATCGCGCCCGGCAGGGGGACCAGCCCCGCCCGGACACCGATGACGGCGACGCAGCGGAACTCCCTGCCTTTCATGCCGTGCATGGTGCCGATCCGGAGGCCGTCCGAGGACACATCCGACTCCAGGTCCACAGAGCCGATGGCCGCCGCCTGAAGGGCCCGCTGAGCCGCTCTGACCAGCTCGTGCGATCGGGATGCCACCCCGATCGCGGCGAGTTCGACGCCTTCGGCCTCCCAGGATCTGATCTGCTCGACGAGGCCGGCCAGCTCCTGTTCCTGATCGGTGAAGCCCCGCACCATCGGCCTGCGACCGTTGGTCGGTGAATGGAGACCCGCGAGGTCGTCGGCGGCCCCGTCCAGCCCCGCGACCGGGTGCTCGCCGAGCCGGGGAATGGCCCACGCGAGGATCTGCTGGGTCGTCCGGTACGAGATCTTGAGCTTGCGGCCGCGCCCACGCACGTTGATGCCCAGCGAAGCCGGCGAGACCCGGTAGTCGTAGATGCGCTGGTGCGGGTCGCCGACGAGGAAGAGATCGTCAGGGCCTGGAGCCACCGCGGTCCGCAACAGCCGCCAGTGCGCGGGGTGGAGATCCTGTACCTCGTCCACGAGGACATGACGGTACGGAGCCGGCTCCATGTGGGAGAGTTCTTCGGCCGCGAGCGCGCACAACTGGGGATGGACCCATTCCCCACGGTCGGCCAGCTCGGCGGTGACCCGTTTGACGGCCTCCCACACGATGTGCCGCTGCCCGACTGAGAGCGGACGCCCGCGACCAGGGCGGTCGCATCCGAGGTACTGCGCGAGGGTCCGGATCTCCTGGGGGAGGATGACCCGCAGCCACTCCTCCTGGAGGAAGCGGGCCGTGAACGTGGCGTGGACGGCCCTGGCGGCGGCCGCCCAGCGGCTCCGCAGGGTCCTGTCGTCGATGACCGCGGGCTCGTACCCGCGCGCCTGTTTGACGATCTCGTAGGCGAAGGAGTCCAGGGTGGAGACCCGGATGCGGTCGTAGACGTCGTCGTCACGGATGAGCAGTCTCAGCTGCGAGCGCAAAGCGCCGGCGAGGTTCCGGCTGAAGGTGGCGATGAGAATCGGGGTGCCGGGCTCGTCGGCGTACCTCTTGGCCAGGTGGTGCGCGCGGTGCAGCAGGGTCACGGTCTTTCCGGTGCCAGGCCCGCCTGTGACCAGTGCGGGGCCGGTGAAGCCGTCGCGGTAGGCGAGGGCCCGCTGGTCGGGGTGCAGGAAGATGCGCCACGCGTCGATGGGGTGGGCGAGGATCTCCCGCCAGTCGTCGGCGTCGTCCACGAGGACGACGTCCGAGGGGGTACGGCGCATGGCGGTCGCCAGGTCGGCGGGGTCAACCGGGCCGGCGATCTGCTCGGCCGCGTATGCCCTGACCTCCGCGTGCGCCCGTGGGTAGGAGGCTCCGGAGGCGAGAGCGAGCAGCGCCTCGAACTGCATCCGCGGGATCAGGTTCTGCAGGGCGAGGAGATGGTCACGGGTCACCAGCAGCCGGACGAGCTCGCGGATTTCGGGGTCGATGCCGAGCTCGATCAGCTGCGCGTCGGTGACGTGCTCGAACAGGCGGGCGCTGGTGGCCTCGGCCTCGTGGTGCAGCGCCGTCCGGTAGTGCTCCAGGCCGGTGTCGTGCCGCAGCTCCAGCACACCGGTCACCAGGTTGACGCTGGCCCGCATGGTCACCGCGAACCGGACCGCCTCGCCGTGGGGCAGTATCGCCAGCAGCAGGTAGAGGTCGTCCGCGGAGGACAGCATCACGCCATACGTGCCGCCGTCCATCGGGCCCGCCAGGTGAAGCAGGCGTATCCGCCGGTCGCGGGCTTGGGGAACTCGCACCAGAACCCAGCGATCGCGGGCGGTGAACGAGGCGACCACATCAGAAATTGCTTTTTGGGCGGATTTGTCGAGTTTGCTGAATTGCCTCAGGGCCTCGCGGGCCAGCCCGAGTCGCGGCATGCCGGCCTTCCCTCCCCGGCGGTCTCGATAACGAAACTCCAACCGCTCATTGGAACGTTGTTGACCTCCACCACGCCGTGAGAAATATTAAGACCTTTGGCGTGGCCTTTGCGGAGTTATTCGCCGGGCGTGGGCGACGACCACACGAAGGCCAGATCCGAGACTCACGACTCGCGTACCCCCCCGACGACGAGGAGAGACCGCACAGTGATGGCCCATGCAGCGGCGCAGGCGGTTGACGGCATCCCGGCGCAGGGCCAACTGGTCACGGTACGCAACCGTCCGTGGGTGGTCGCCGACGTGCTCCGCAGCAGCGTGGCCAGCAGCGACCCGCATGTCGCCACCGGCGCGCCAGAGCACCTGGTGACGCTGGTCAGCGTCGAGGACGACGCCCGTGACGAGGAGTTACGGGTGATCTGGGAGCTGGAACCCGGTGCGGTCGTGCACGAGCAACAGGATCTGCCCAGCCCAGAGCACGGCTTCGACGCCCCCGAGTCGCTCGCGGCGTTCCTCGACGCGGTCCGCTGGGGAGCGATCGCGTCGGCCGACAAGACGGCGCTGCAAGCCCCGTTCCGGTCCGGCATCGAGATCGAGCCATACCAGCTCGACCCCGTGGTGCGGGCGCTGTCCATGCCGCGCACCAATCTGCTCATCGCCGACGACGTGGGCCTCGGCAAGACGATCGAGGCCGGGCTCGTCATGCAGGAGCTCATGCTCCGGCACCGCGCCCGCACCATGCTCATCGTCTGCCCGGCCAGCCTGACCCTGCAGTGGCGCGACGAGATGCGCGACAAGTTCGGCCTGGACTTCCGCATCGTCGACAGCACTCTGCTCAAGGACCTCCGGCGTTCGCGCGGCCTGTACGCCAACCCGTGGAGCCACTACCCGCGCCTGATCGTCAGCATCGACTGGCTCAAGCGCACCCGGCCGATGCGGCTGCTGCGTGAGCTGCTCCCCCCGGTCCCGCGCTACCCGCGGACGTTCGACCTGCTGGTGGTGGACGAGGTGCACACCTGCTCCCCGGCCGGCCGGGGAGCCTATCCCGTCGACTCGCTTCGGACGGCCGCGATCAGGGAGCTGGCCCCGCACTGCGAGCACCGGCTGTTCCTGTCGGCCACCCCGCACAACGGCTACCTCGAGTCCTTCACCGCGCTGCTGGAACTGCTGGACGACCAGCGGTTCGCCCGGGGCGTGAAGCCGACCGAGGATCAACTCGCCAGGGCGATGGTGCGCCGTCTCAAGAGCGAGCTGCCGCCCCGATGGAACGGCTCCGCCCTGTTTCCCAAGCGGTGCCTGGACTATCTGGAAGTCGACTACTCCGGCGCCGAGACGACCGCGCACGAACAGCTCACCAGATACGCCAGGTCACGGTCGGCGGGGACGGGGCGAGTGGCGGCCGACTTCGTCGTCAGCCTGCTGAAGAAGCGCCTGTTCTCCTCCCCCAAGGCGTTCGCCGAGACGGTCGAGACGCACCTGGCCACCATGACGGCCAAGGAGGACGCCTTCGCCAAGGAGGCCGAGCTCGCCGCCGGGCGCGAGGGGGACGCCGGAGTGAGGCTCCTCCGGCCGCTGATCGACGATCTCGACGTGACCGCCGAGGACGACGAAGCGTACGCCACCGCGGCCCAGGCGGCCCTCACCGCCGCGCGGCAGCTCATGCGCCCGCTCACCGCGGAGGAGCGCGACCTGCTCGGTGACCTGCTGAAGTGGGCCCGCGACGCGCAGGACCGGCCGGACGCCAAGTTCGCCGCCTTCCGCGCCTGGCTCGACCCGCTGGTCCGGCCGGGCGGCGAGTGGAACGACGAACGCGTCATCGTGTTCAGCGAATACCGCGACACCCAGCGCTGGCTGCACGAGCAGATGCTGGCCGCCGGCTACCCCGCCGACCGCATCGAGTTGCTGTACGGCGGGCAGGACCGCGACGAGCACGAGCGCATCAAGACCGAGTTCACCGAGGCCCCCGGCACGGACAACCCGGTGCGCGTCCTGCTGGCCACCGACGCCGCGAGCGAGGGCATCAACCTCCAGAGGTACTGCCACCGCGTGCTCCACTGGGAGATCCCGTGGAACCCCAACCGTCTGGAGCAGCGCAACGGCCGCGTCGACCGGCACGGCCAGCCCGCCTCGCAGGTGGACATCCGGCATTTCGTGCCGCGCGGCTGGGAGAACGCCGTCCCCGGCTCGATGGAAGGGTCACTGGAGGACGAACTCGCCTTCCTGTGGATAGCGGCGAAGAAGGTCGACCAGATCAGGGAGGACCTGGGCAGCGCCGGAGACGTCATCGCCGCCCGGGTCGAGGAGAAGATGCTCGGCAGGCGCGTCGACTGGCGGGCCACCGACACCGAGATCGCGGCGAAGGCCTCCCGGGCGCGGCTCAAGGTGGAGCGTGACCTGGCCCGCGAGCTGTCCCGCCTGGCCGGCAAGCTCTCCGAAAGCCGCACGGAGCTGAACCTCACCTCCGCCACGGTGGAACGCGTTGTCCGTACCGCGCTGCGCCTGGCCCACCGCAAGGACCTCATCCCCGCCGAGGCCCCGGAGGGCGTCTCCGCGCCGTGCTTCCGGCTGCCCGAACTGCCCGGCGCCTGGGCCCAGGCCCGCAACGACGGGCTGTTACATCCGCTCACCGGCCAGGAACGCCTGGTCGCCTTCGCCTCCGAGGCGGTGGCGGGCCGCAGTGACATCGTCCTGCTGCACCTGGGGCACCGCCTGGTCCAGATGTGCATGCGCCTGCTGCGCGCCGAACTATGGGCCAACGCCGCCGACGGCGCCGGCCGCACGCCCGCTCCCGAGTCGGCGTCCGTACCCGAGCCGGCGGTGACGAACGGGCGGGCGACCGCGTCCGCTCCGCAACCGGTGAACGGGCAGGTGAACGGACACGCGACGGCGCGGGAGAACGGGCACACCACCGCGCCTGCCCCAGGCCACGACAGCGGCGGCTCCAAGCTGTCGAGGGTCACCGCCCGCGTCGTGCCGGGCGACGTGCTCCGCGTCCCCGCCGTCGTCGCGCACGGCCGCGTCGTCATCACCGGCTCGGCCGGGACCCGCCTGCACGAAGAGATCGTGTACGCCGGAGGACTCATCGACGCGGGCAAGCTCGTCCCCACCCGGGAGGCTGAGATCGACCAATGGCTGGCGGCGGCCTCCGAACAGCCCATACCACCGCGGATGCGCGACCAGCTCACCGGACTCTGGCGGCCCGTCCTCGCAGAGCCCTTGCGCAGACGCCTGGCCAACCGGGCCGAACAGCGCAAACGGAGCATCCGCGCCTTGCTCGACAAACGCTGCGAGGAGGAGGTCACCGCGATCGAAGCCGTGCTCGACGAGCTCAAGCGCTCGATCGAGGCCGCGCTCGCCGAGACCACGCGCTGGCAGCAGCCCAGCCTCTTCGAGGACGAGCAGAAGGAGCAGCGCGAACAGCTCCGCAAGGACCACGAAGCGCTGCAGGAGCGGCTGCGCGCGATCCCCGCCCAGCGTGTCGCCGAGACCGAGGCGCTGCGCCGCCGCTACGCCGACCCGAAGGAGCGTTCCTTCCCCGTGTCCGTGACCTTCCTCGTCCCCGCCGCGCTCGCCCACGCCGCCGCCCGAGGTGAGCGGTGAGCCCCCGGACGAGCACGCGCACGGCCACCATGTCAGGGCGCGGCGTCCGACGGTCCCCGGTCGTGTCAGTGGCCGACCAGCACGCCGACTGGCTACGGCTGCTACGGCCCGACGGCCCGTTCCTGGCCGTCAGCGCACTCTCCGACGTCATGGAGCAGGGCCTGGACGTCGTCCCGGCCGAGACGACCGCCCGGCTGCGTCAGGCCTGGCTGGAGGTGCAGGCGGCACCGGACCTGCTGCGCCCCGCCTGGGTGGACCTGATCTTCACCGAGTTGCTGCGCTGGCCCGCCGGGGTATTGGCCGCCGATGGCCGGCTTCCGGACGAGCTGCGCTCCTGGGGCGGCGACCAGGCCCGCCCCGACGCCGTCGTCTACGGCCCCGCCCCCGCGTCCGGTCGCGCCGAGCGGCTGCTGGTCTACCGTCGCCGCTGGGATGAGCCGCTGACCCGGGCGACCCGCGACCAGCCCTCCATGGTCGAGCAGGCCGCCATGCTCTGCCGCCGCCGGGGCGTGCCGCTGGCCCTGCTCACCGACGGCCGGTTCTGGGTGCTCGTTCATGCCAAGCAGGGCGGCCCGACGAGCACCGCGATCTTCGACGCCGACCTGTGGTTGGAGGAACCCGCGCTGCTGCGGGCCTTCGCCTCCCTGCTCGGCGCCTCCCGGTTGCTGCCCCCGCCGGCCCAGGCGGACGGCACCCCGTCGGCCTCGCTCGCCGAGCTCTTCGAGCGTACGGCGAACGCGCAGACGCAGGTCACCGACACACTCGGTGACCAGGTGCGGCAGGCCGTGGAGCTGCTCGTCGGCGAGTTCGCCCGGCTCGACCGCGAGTCCGGCGGCGCGCTGCTCGCCAAGGTCCCGGAACGGGAGATCTACCGGGCCACGCTCACCGTCATGATGCGGCTGGTCTTCCTGCTGTACGCCGAGGAGCAGCGGCTGTTGCCCGTACTCGATCCGGTCTACTCGGCCGGCTACGCGGTCTCCAGCCTCTACACCCAGCTTGACGAGGTGCACCAGCTGCACGGAGACGAGATCGCCGACCGCAGTCCGGCCGCCTGGCCGCGCCTGCTCGCCCTGTTCACCGCCGTCCACCGTGGCTGCGACCACCCCGACCTGCGCATCCCCGCCTACGGCGGCTCGCTGTTCGACCCGGCCACCTACCCGTGGCTGCCGGCGCTGAAGGTGACCGACCGGGTGATCCACCGGATTCTCGACGCGCTCCTGCTGCTCAAGCCGAAGCAGCGCGGCAGGACGCCGGAGCGGCTCTCCTACAAGGGCGTCGGCGTCGAGCAGATCGGGCACGTGTACGAGGGCCTGCTGGAGTACTCCTGCAAGAAGGTCGACGAGCCGTACGCCGGGCTGATCGGCGGGCTGGAGCCGGAGATCTCCCTGAGCCTTCTCGAAGCCGAGCACGCCAAGGGCGAGGAGTCGTTCGCCGAGTGGCTGAAGAAGGTCTGCGGCGCGAGCCAGACCCAATTGCGCAAGGCCTTCGCCTACCGACCAACGACGAGCGAGATCGGCGATCTGGGCTCGGCCTGCGACAACAACGCCGAACTGGCGGCGCGCGTCCGCCCGTTCCTCGGCCTGCTCCGCCGGGACCTGCGCGGCATCCCCACCGTGTTCCCGAAGGGCTCGGTGCTCTTCACCCAGGTCGGCGACCGCCGCGCCACCGGGACCCACTACACCCCCCGGCCGCTCGCCGAGGAGGTCGTCGAACACACCCTCGCGCCGCTGGTCTACTCCCCCGGCCCCGCCGAGGGCGTCGAGCCGGGGGTGTGGCAGGCCAAGTCGTGGGAGGAACTGCTCAAACTCAAGGTCGTCGACCCTGCGATGGGCTCCGGTGCCTTCCTGGTCTCCGCCTGCCGCTACCTCGCCGACCGTGTCCTGGACGCGTGGGAACGCGACGGCCTGCCGCGTGAGGTGGCGGTCGCGGTCGGGGCCGACTACGACCGCGATTCGCTCCACCTGCACGCCCTGCGCCTGGTCGCCGCCCGGTGCGTCTATGGCGTCGACCGCGACGAAATGGCCGTCGAGCTGGCCAAGCTCTCGTTGTGGCTGGTCACCCTGGCCAAGGACAAGCCGTTCGGCTTCCTCGACCACGCCCTGCGCTGCGGAGACTCGTTGGTCGGCCTGGTATCCGAGTCTCAGGTCGTGGCCTTCCACCTCGACCCCGAGCGCGGCCAGGCCCTGAACAACCGGCTCGCCGGAGAGATCGACAAGCTGGCCTCGTCCATCCTCACCGAGGCGACCGAGCTCCGCGAACGCATCGAGGCCACCACGGTCAACGACCCCCGTGAGGCCGAAGAGAAGGCCACCCTGCTCGCCCGCGCCGACGGCCTCACCGCCCGCCTCCGCCTCGCCGCCGACGCGGTAGCCGGCGCCGCCCTCTCCACCGCGGGAAAGAGCGAGGACGCCTTCGACACCCGCCTCACCTCAATCGCCGACGAGGTCACGGCCGCCCTGCACGGCGACACCACCAAAGAGCAAACGGCCCGCACAACCATCACCTCCTGGCTTAAAGGAAACTGCCGCCCTGCGCCGATCCGCCCCCTGCACTGGCCCCTGGAGTTCCCCGAGGTCATGCGCAAGGGCGGCTTCGACGCTGTGATGGGCAACCCACCCTTCATCGGTGGCAAACGACTGACCAGCTCGATCGGTGAGGACTTGCGTGAACACCTTGTCAAGCATGTCGCCGGAGGAAAGCGTGGCAGCGCCGACCTATGCTCATACTTCCTGCTCCGTAATCTGTCGGTGGCACCGAGCGGCCGGGTCGGCCTTATCGCCACGAACACGATCTCGCAAGGTGACACGCGTGAAGTCGGGCTTGATGAGGTGTACGCACGCCGCTGGCAGGTCTACCGCACCGTAAAGTCGCAGCCCTGGCCTGGTACAGCTTCTCTGGAGGTTTCCTTGGTCTGGGCAGGACGCCCAGGGGAGCGAGAGAAGCGGATCCGGGACGGCAGCGAGGTGCCTGCCATCACTTCTTCCCTCGATCCCGAAGGTCGCTTGGACGGTAATCCCCATCGGCTCGCCGCCAACGCCGGCCACTCGTTCATCGGCTCCTACGTTCTCGGCCTCGGCTTCATGATGACTCCCGAAGAAGCCAGGGCACTGATCGAAAAGGATCCACGCAATGCAGAGGTTCTATTCCCATACCTCAATGGAGAGGACCTCAACTCACGCCCGGACTGCTCTGGTCGCCGCTGGGTGATCAATTTCCATGACTGGCCCATCGAGAAGGCTAGGGATTATCCGGAACCTTTCGCCATCGTGGACCGCAAAGTCAAACCATTCCGGGAGCAGAGCAACCGAAAGGTATACCGTGACTATTGGTGGCAATATGCCGAAAAACAAAGGGCAATGCTGGAGGCTATTGCAAGCCTGGAT
The DNA here is from genome assembly GCF_055586705.1 of Sphaerisporangium sp. NPDC049457. NCBI lineage: Bacteria > Bacillati > Actinomycetota > Actinomycetes > Streptosporangiales > Streptosporangiaceae > Sphaerisporangium > Sphaerisporangium sp. NPDC049457. The sequence continues at coordinate 35,751 of NZ_JBVJHR010000026.1, forward strand.
CGGGTACTAGTAATCGCACTAGTTAGCAAGACCGGATTGCCGACGTTTTCCCGGGCCGGCCAGGTGTTCTCACACATGCTAGGGGTGTTCGTCACCGACAAAAATGCAGACCTCGCACTACTGTCGAGCGCATTCCACTTCACCTGGTGGACCACAAAGGGCCAGTCAACGATGCGAAGCGATACCCGATATACTCCGTCGGATGGATTCGAAACGTTCCCTCAGCCGACTCCAACAAAACGAATGGCCATGAGCGGGGAGGTACTTCACACCTTTCGAAGCGGGCTGATGATGGAGCGCGGACTAGGGTTGACTGCTCTATATAATCTAGTGAACGACCCATCTGAATCCGACCCGGGAGTCGACCGGATTCGCGAACTCCATGTCGAGATCGACGAAGCGGTGCGGGAGGCGTACGCACTCGATGAAGAGCGTGAGCCTCCTATCAGCGAGTACGAGGCTAGGAAGGCGAATTCCTCATTGCCCGCCTGGTCGGAGATCGACCTCGCTCACGCGTTTTACGATCACGGCCAAGGTGTGCGCTGGACAATCAGTCCGCAGGCGCGCCTTGATGTGCTGGACAAGCTCCTAGCGCTAAACTTCTACCGTTATGCGCAGGAGGAGAAAGCTGGCCTGCACTCGGGCAGGAAGTCGACCAAGGGCAAACGAGTCAAGCCTGCCACTACCCAGCCTGCACCCGCCCAAGCGGTGACCGATTCCTTCGGCGGCACCCTCTTCCAACCGCCGGACACTCTCTTCTGAGACTTTCCACGTACTCCTCGCAATATGGCATCACGGATTCGAGGAAGGCTCTGGAGTTCCATTCGGCCATACGCATATTGACGACACCCCCAGGCCGAGCTCGTCATCGCCGACAGCATCGAGCGCCAACAGGAAATCGTCCGGCGTGGAACGAGCGGCTATGGTCTTCCCGGTCTTGGATACGCCCTCGATGACGTAACCCCGCTGTTTCCAGTATTCCCTGACCTGTAGCGCTACCGCGTTGATCTGGTCTTCCGGAATCCCGCGGAGGTAGTAGTTGCGGCCGACAATGATGCGACCCTTTGAACCACCACTGGCCGAATTCCCGCAGGGCCCGTTCCGCAGACTGGTGGGATCAATCTCCAAACGAGGTTTCGGCGTCAGCGCTGAAACGGTCTCGTTGATGAGCTGCTCGACACGAGCCAGAGCCTGAGCTTCGGTCATAGTTGGTTTTTCCACAGTGCCTCCATGACCGCACGCAGCCGTCAATACCGCAATGGCAACCAACCCAGCGAGGAAGCGGGGCATCTATCCTCCAGCCGGCCGGGGAGAGGGTACTTGGTGGAAGGTCGGTTCCTCTGCCGACTTCGGCTCTGCTACTACTGATGGCGGCGCCGTTGGACGTGGGGGCGCGGGGCTCTCAGGAGGTTCAGGAAAAGGAACCAACTCGTCATACTGACCGTTGATCAGGTATCCGATGTTCCGCAACGAGATCGACCTTCGATCCCAGCCTCTTTCATTGTCGCCCCAGTAGCTGGAGTGGCCTGCGAAACTGCCAATTGAGTCCCCGGAGTCGGGTACGTAGAAGCGCTTCGCGCCGAACTCGCTGCGACTGGGGTCGGCGCCGAACGGCCCTTCGCCCTTCACGAAACCCTTCCAGATGTCCTTCGCCAATTCTTTCAGTACGCCCTGCGCGTCGGGCGTCACCGGCTGCAGAGGCCCAAAAGAGCCGATGTCGCCCACTGGGTCGTTGGGGGCCTCCCCCACCCAGACCGAATCAACTCCCAGATCCTTGGCGTGCATGGCGACGACCCCGGGGCTACCCACGAAGATCAGTTGATCCGCGAAGGACTTCGGGCGCATTTGGGCGGCGACCCCGGTCACCGTGGACCCGTAGCTGTGCCCAAGCACGGTGAACCGAGCGTCGGAGGCGGCCCGGTGAGCGGCATGCACGCCGTCGGCGAAGCTGGCCAGCGCCGGAGCCCCGGCAAGAGCGTCGTCGAGCGTGGCAGGCGTGTGCGCCGGCCCCGCGTCCCCCCACTGCGGAGCCGCGTACCCCAGCCAGGCGATCGAGGCGACCTTCGTCCCGGGAGCGAGGAAATTCGCTTGTGCCCACATATCTGAGGCGCGCTGGACGTCGCCGTCGAACTTCTCCAGTCTCGTACCGGTGCCGGGCACATAGGCAACGACCCTGTCAGCCTCGTCTGGATCGCCGAAGGAAATCGCGGTCTTACCCAGGCCGCCAAGCTCCACCTGCATGAGGTACGCCGAGGGGAGACCGTTCCGCCCTCCTTGCGCCAAGCCCCGTTCGACGGAGGCGAGTTGGCGCATCTTCACTTCGGCTTCCTCAATCGCCTTTCTGACCTCATCCGAGGAGGGCAGCGCGCGAAGTCGTGCCAACTCCGAGCCGAGCCAGGTCTTTTCCGCTCGGAGGTAGTTGCGGTTGGCCTGGTCGCGGGCGGCGGCGGGGAGGCCGTTCAGGCTGCCGATCAACTGGGGAGACTGGTTGATCAGACGCTCCTGGGCCGGCTTGCCCAGTTGGTGCCACCATGCGCTGAGCCGGTTGGCCAGAGTCGCGTCCTTGCCGGTGTTCTGGAGGGCCACCAGGGCCTTGAGCGCCGCTGCGTCGCCGTTATCGGCCGCGGCCGTCAGCTTGCTCACCTCGCCGGGGTCGGGTGCGTACCCACCGAACAGTCCGAACCCCGCCATCGCCTTGGTGGCCGGCCCAGTGCCGTGCTCCTGCTGGATCATCGACAGGCGTCGCCGCAGGTCACCGACCTGCTCCTGTGCCCACTCGCCGGCACCGGCGACTTCCTTGCCCAATGACGCGGGCATGCATAACGCCGAAAGCTCTACCGACAGCCGATGACCTGCCTCGGGTAAGTCCTGCCCGGCCCGCTGCAACGAGGTGACCAGCCCCTCCATGGCGGCGACGTCCATCCCGGAGAAGCCGGTTCGCACCGCCGTCATCACGTTCACCGAGGTGGTGAACGATGGCGCTTGAGGCGCCTGGCCGCCCAGTTGCCGGATGCGGGCCGCGATCTGCTGGGCCGCTTCCTGGAAGGCTCGTTGCATCGCCGTACGCTGCTCGCTCAAGGCCCTGGAGAACGCAGGCGCTCCCCCGCCCACCCACGCGGAGGCCGCCATGCACCGCATCGGGGAATCCAGCGCCGTGGCATGCTCGTCGGCCAGCCGAATCACCCTCGATAAAGCAGCCTCCAAATCCGCCGTCTGCCCCGTAGCCACAAGGTGTCAGAATTCCATGTAGATCGGACATTCTGCAACCACTCATACACACGCGGCAGCACACGGCCCTTACTTCTTGAATGCCCGTATCTCCGGCGTGGACACGGCGGAAGTCGGGGAAGAAGCGCGGAAGTCGGTCACGGCGCGACATTCCGGGGCATGACGTCCTCTCCACTCCCCTGAACAGGCACGCGCCGGTAGACCGCCTCTCTTCAGTGACTTCGGACGGGTTCGAGGGCCAGGACCTTGCGAAACTCGGCGACGGAGGAACGGTCCTGCTGGTCATGAGGCACAGCGCGGAGCACGATGTGACCGGTCTCGATGATATGACGGATTCGTTGACTAGGTTTGAGTGCGTCGATCGTCGTCGCTGCCCGGTGCATCCCTTCATCCACTCCACCTTGGACAACTGTGCACAGCGCCCGATGGAGATCAGCGTTGACGGGGTGGATGTAGCTCCGATTGTGCTTGAGAACGTTGCAGCGGGCCGTTTCCGCCGCCGACTCCTGGCCCGCAGCGGCGTACACCCAGCTTTCGGTGAAATAGATGCGATTCGGCGTCCAGAAGCCGTAGTAGTCCGGGGCAACACCCTTGTCCGCGATCTTGTACAGGGTGTGCAACGTGTCGAGCGCCTGCTCGTGTCTGCCGAGCATGGACAGGGCCTTGGCCTCAGTGGTCATCAGGTCGACATTCGGCTCGCGAGTGAGTTGCTGGCCACGACGCACCAACTCGAGTACTGCCTGAGGGGATCGCTGGCCGTACAACCCATGCCCGGCCTCCTCGCACCTGACCAGTAGGCGGAGAGCCAGGTCACCGGAGGTGTCTGCGGCCTGCCGTGCGGTGTACCACCAGCGCATGGCCCCGCCGTGATCGTCCAAATAGGTCAGGACAATGGCGTGCAGGGACGAGAGCACGGCCATGCTGCGTTGTAGTTCGATCTGGTCGGCCGGGGGGGCGGTGGCCAGTTGGCGGCGGAGCGCGTAGAGGTCGATAATCAGGTCGGTGGCGACCTGGGCCGGGGGACGGGTGCGCATCGCGTGCAGGTGGTCGGCGCAGGCCAGGTCCCAGTCTTCGAGACTTCGGTGCTCCCGCCCCAGCGAGATGTCGAGCAACTGGCGCAGGGATTCGCTGGAGACGCCCAGGGTGCCCAGCGTGCCGAGGCCGGCGAGGAACTGGAGGGCGGCACGGCGTTCCATGTCGTCATCTCCATTGCAATATGCGGAGTTTCCGCGATACCTACCCGCATTCCGCTGCTCCGACTCGGCGGCGCCGAGACGCTCCAGCGTGGCGTACAGCGCCATGAGAATGCCGTGTGCCCCGTACACCTGATCAAGACGCGGAACCATGTCCGGCGGGGGAACGCGTTCGCCGCGCTCCCACTTGGCGAGGTTGGAGAAGTCGGTGTACATCTGCGTGGCCGCCCGGCGCAGCCCGAGATTCGGCCTGCTCTCGCGGCAGTGGCGCATCACCGCACCGAACAGATGCCAGGGGGAGGCATGCGGGTCGACTGCGCTCATGACGCCCCTCACGATCGTGGACTTCGGCGTGACCACGCATGACCACGCCATCACCCTTCCATTATTCGATCACTGTCAATGATCGCATCACTTCAATGCGTAGTCACGGGAAATCACGAAATCACCGCTGATACGCGTACCGCGCCCCAGCCGGAAACGCGAGCCGCCGACGACGCCGAGGCGGTCGCGTCGGCGGCTTCCGCCGTCACGCGGGGAGGCCGTTATTCGGCGAGGGCCACCTTGCGGGACTTCAGCACCCTGAAGGTGGCCCCGGCCATGCCTTCGGCGCGGCCCCATTCCCGGGACAAGGAGACAGGGTGGAGGAAGATCTCGTCGGCCATCAGGCGAGCAACTCCTCGACGGTCGCGACCACACCTGCGCGACGAAGCCACGTCTCGAGCCGGCCCGAGTCGGCACACGACGCGATGCGCTCACGCTGCTCTTCGCTGATGACCAGACCGCGCCCCTCCAGCACCAGCAGAACGGATTTGGCCTCACCTTCGGCCAGGCCCTCCTTGCGGCCCTCCTCGCGGCCCTTGGCACGGAGCTCGGAGATGTAGGGGTAGGGCTTGGTGGCCATCAGCGTCCTCCATAGATCGCGCGCGTGTCCCTTGCCGAGCCCCAACTCGGTGAACTCGGCCAGGCCGGCGGCCTCTTTCTTGTCGATGTCGCGGAGTGCGTCGGACAATACATCGAGTATCGCATTCGCCTGTCGTGACCTTGCGTGTACGACCGCTGACAGGATGGCGAAGTGGATGTCCTCGGCCGCCTGGTTCACGTCGACGACAGCGGGGACGTTGCCGGGGCCGAGTACCAGGGGGCGGACGGTCAGAGCGTGCCACTCGGGCAGCCCGACCGTGTAGGGCTCTTCGGCCCAGCGCGCGGTGGCGGCGCTGCGGCAGGTGACGATCAACAGGACGTCGCACTCGTAGGTGTCGTGCAGTTGGGCCAGGTAGCGCGCCCATCGGCGGCGCTTCTCCTCTGATTTCTTGGTCTGGGATTCAACGGCGACGATCAGCCGCCGATCGGGAAAGTGCAGCATCAGCAGGGTGTCGACCCAGCGGGAGACGGGTTCCAGGTCGGTGAGGTCGACGTTCATGATCTCGACCTTGACCGGGTCGGGGAGGGGCATGCCCAGCTCGTTGCGCAGGACGCGAGAGAGCAGCTCGGTGCGTCGCTGGAAGATCCGGTGCAGTGCCTCGTGCGGAGCAGCGGGCATGGCGGAAAGTTACCATGAGATTACCCAGAGCATGCACTCGTGAACGCATGCCCCGTGGTCTCGGCACGCGACCACACCTGACCACGCCGTTGCCCTTCCACCCCCTCCGGTCACCGTTCACGATGACACCGCTACAGCCAGTAGCCGTGAAATGGCGGGACCCGCGGGCGATAGCAGCGCCACGCGGGCCCCTGATCAGGAAAGCAGGTCCTGACCTGTGGTGAAGCGTAGAGGTCTACGGCGCCTGTTCGGGCGCGGTGGCGGCAAGCGGATCGGCCGGCACGCCCTCGGGCGGCCGTACGTCGAAGTCGAACGCGCCGGTCATGGCGAGCCCGACCTGGCCGACCGTGCCGCCGCCGTCCTGCTGGACCGGATGGAGCCGGCCTGGACGATCATGTACGGGCCGTGGAGCCGCCGCTTCTACGCCCTCGCGCTGTACCCGACCCCGGAGCCGCTGGTGGTGGAGGCCCGCACCGCTCAGGACCTTCTCACCGAGATGCGCCACGCCGAGCAGGAGTGGGTGCTCGGCACCCGGCCGCACGCCACGGTCGCACCGGCCGCCTGAGCGGTCCCCGCCACGTTCCCACGGCGCTGCCCGGCATCCGGCACGCCGGATATCGAAGGTCTCCCGGTGTCACATCGGCGCCCCTCAGAAGCTCCTGCCCGGCGCGCCGTCCGCCCTGTCATTTCGCCGCACCTCCCACTCAAGGACACCCGACGCGATGAGCACCCCCGCGCCACGAACCGAGACCGCCGCCTTTCCGGCCACCGGCACATCGGTGGCCGAGGCCCGGCGCTGGCTGGGCAAGATCCTGGACGGCCATCCCCGCCGCGACGACGCGGTCCTGCTGCTCTCGGAGGCCGCCACCAACTCCCTGCTGCACACCGATTCCGCCACGATCGGCGTCGCCGCGACGATCGAGGAGAACGGCGACGTGCGGATCGCGGTCACCGATGGAGGCGCCGAGACCATCCCGAACATTCCCGGGCACCCCGAGGACGACCTGACATCCTCCGGCCGTGGAATCCGCCTGATCCGCGTCCTGTCCACCCGCTGGGGCTTCACCGAGGACCGCCCCCACCACGTCCTTTGGTTCGTCCTCTCGGGTCACGACAGGGAACACGGCAGGGCGACCCCCACGGCGCCGTTGGTCGATGGCGTGCGCAATGGAGCATGAGCCGTCTCAGCGAGACCTTCGGAGCCGATGTGGGCCGTGGTGCGCTCACCCTGGCCCATGGTCCATCCGGTATCCGGCGAGGCGCTTCTTGATGATCAGAGAGGAGACATCGGTGTCGAGGATGACGGGGGGTGTGTGCATCTGCAAGATCAGCTGAGATGTGCGTGGCGTTCGGCGTATGTGAAGGTCAAGAACTCCTCCAGCTCTTTGTCCGTCTGAAAGACGTCCGGTGCTGTGAGGTCATCGAGGGATGTGATCGGTCGGGCGCCCTTGGCCCTGACCAGTTCCTCTGGGGAGGTCTTGGGACGCACCGGCGGGTATATCGGGTGGTCAGGCTGGCTCTCGCTCATGATGACCCCCTTGTCCTCGCGTGCCGACAGGTTCAGCGTACAGCGGCCGCCGCGTGATCACAGGGAGTCCCACATAACGTGATAACAGGGAGTCCCACATAAACCGACGGCAGGGACAGAGCCTGACGTGGTTCTCGGGCGGAATGTCAGGCCGGACGCCTAAAGTCGTGCCTGTGATACAGCCATCGGCGGGGAATTCGGTCCTAGCGGTGCCGGATGCGGCGGCTATCCGGGATGAGCTGCAGAAACTCGTCCTCGATGACCTGCACGGCCCGTACGACGACGAACCGGAGGAGTTCGACGAAGATCCGGCCGATCGCTATCTCCTCGGCCGGCTGGCGCCGACCGGCACCCCCGTCGCGCCCGAGGAGCTCGATGATCTCGCCGGTTCCGAGCCGATCGACTCGGGCGAGGGCGACCCCGAGCCCTCGGCGCCCAATGTGCCGAGCATGGCTCCCTCGGCGCTCGGCTTCACCTGTTTCGTGGCCGGAGACGCCGACCGGCTCGTCGTCACCGGGCGCTGGGCACGGTACGAGCGCACCCACAGCGAGGAGACCGGCCGCATGGTGTGGCGGCGGGTCCCGATGTCGGGCACCGTCGGGGTGCCGCTGCGTGAAGGCAAGCTCGGCCGTCAGAAGCTGAACGACGACCAGCCCGAGATCGTGGTCGAGGGCAGGGCACGCCGGCACGATGGCGGGTGGCTGGTCTCCCTTTTCCTGGTCAACACCCAGGCGTGGCCCAGGACGCGCCGGGCCGAGCGGTGGATCTTCCAGGTTCGGCTGTCGGCCACCGGGGCGGACGGCGCACCGGTGTTCCTCCCGAGGCCGGAGCGGGAGTCCGGCGGGGACGCCGCCGACCGGGCCGAGCAGCGACGGCTGGCCATGGCGTACCGCTTGGTACCGGAGTTCGCGGTCGGGCACGGCGTCGCCGTGGAGACCGTGCCGACGCCGGCGGATCCGATGCGGGCGGTCGAGATCCGCACCGCGGCCGTGCCGGAGCACGAGATCCCCTACACCGACGTGCCCGATGCCGGGAAGGACCCCGACCTGCCGGAGCTGGCCGACCTCGTGCTGGACATGAGCACCCTCGCCGAGCTGGCCGGCCGTCCGGGGGACGAGGTGCGGGAGTTGATCGCGGGGCTCACTCCGCTGGTCTCCGGTTACCGTGCGTGGATCGACCGAGCCGAGCGGTCGGTCGACGATCCGGAACGCCGCCTGGACGGCTACCGCGGGGAGGCGCGCGAGGCGTTGAAGGCGGCGCGCCGGGCGGCCGACCGCATCGAGCGCGGCCTGCGACTCCTGGGCGAGAACACGCTCGCGCGGCGGGCGTTCGCCTTCGCCAACGAGGCGATGCACCTGCAGCGTGTCCACACCCTGGCCGCGGAGAGCCGGCGTGCGGACGACCGGCTCTCGCTGGAGCAGGCGGTCGAGGAGGCCGACACACCGGTCAATCGAAGCTGGCGGCCCTTCCAGCTCGCGTTCCTGCTGCTGAACCTGCCGGCGCTGGCCGACCCCCTGCACCCCGAGCGGTCCGACGACCCCGAGAAGGCGATCGCCGACCTGCTGTGGTTCCCCACCGGAGGCGGTAAGACCGAGGCGTATCTGGGCTTGACCGCGTTCACTCTCGCCGTGCGGCGGCTCCAGCCCTCGCTCGGCGGGCTGGACGCCGGCGATGGCGTGGCCGTTCTGATGCGTTACACGCTCCGGCTGCTCACCATCCAGCAGTTCCAGCGGGCGACGGCGCTCATCTGCGCCTGTGAGACGCTGCGCCGCGCCGACGAGGCGGTGTGGGGGCACACCCCGTTCCGCATCGGCCTGTGGGTGGGCGGGCGGGTCACGCCCAACACGACCGAGAAGGCCGCCGACGCGGTGGCCGAGCTGCGCGGAGGCCGAGGAGCGCCGCGTAAGGCGGTGGGGTCCCCGCATCAGCTCACCTCGTGTCCCTGGTGCGGCACGAAGATCCAGCCCGGGCGGGACATCGTCGTCGACACCGTCCACGCCCGGACTCTGGTCCACTGCCCGGACGTGTTCTGCCCGTTCAGCGGGTGGGCGAGCCAGAACGAGGGCCTGCCGGTCCTGGTGGTCGACGAGGAGATCTACCGTCTGCTCCCCTCCTTGGTGATCGGCACTGTGGACAAGTTCGCGCAGCTCGCCTGGAAGGGTGAGACGGCCACCCTGTTCGGGCGGGCCACCTTGAGATGCGAACGGCACGGATACCTCACCGACGACCTCGCCGCGTCGGTCTGCGACGGCCGTACCGGGCACGTGGCGAAGGGTGCGGCTCGCCCGGCCAAGATCGCTCCGGCCGCGCCACTGCGCCCCCCCGATCTCATCGTCCAGGACGAGCTGCACCTGATCTCCGGTCCGCTGGGGTCGCTCACCGGCCTGTACGAGACGGCCGTGGACCTGCTCGCCTCCTGGGAGGGCAAGCCCGGTGAGCAGGTCCGGCCGAAGGTCATCGCGTCGACCGCGACCGTGCGCCGGGCCTCACGGCAGATCGGCTCACTGTTCCACCGCAGGACGGAGGTGTTCCCCCCACAAGGGCTGAACGCCGCTGACAGCTTCTTCTCCCGGCAACGAGACCGGTCGCTGCGGCCGGGGCGCCGGTACGTCGGCGTCTGCGCGCACGGAGTGCGGATCAAGTCGACGCTCATCCGGATGTACGTCGCGGTGCTCGGCGGAGCGCAGAAGCTCCACGAGAAGTACGGCCGGAACGAGGTCACCGACCCCTACATGACCCTGGTGGGCTACTTCAACAGCCTGCGCGACCTGGGCGGCATGCGCCGTCTCGTGGAGGACGACATCTCCACCCGGCTCTCCCGGGCCGACGAACGCGGGCTCGCCCGTCGCTACGACCCGATGCTGCGTGAGCTGACCTCGCGGCTCTCCTCCGGGGAGATCCCGGAGATCCTCGACGGTCTCGGCGTCACCTTCACCGGGGATCGCGTCCGGGGTGAGCGACGGCCGATCGACGTACTGCTGGCCACGAACATGATCGCCGTCGGGGTGGACGTGTCGCGGCTCGGCGTCATGGTCGTGGCGAACCAGCCGAAGTCCACCGCCGAGTACATCCAGGCGACCAGCCGGGTCGGCCGCGCGTCGCCGGGCCTGGTCTTCACCGTCTACAACTGGGCACGCCCCCGCGATCTTTCGCATTACGAGACGTTCGGTCAGTTTCACGCCACGGTGTACCGGCACGTGGAGGCGCTGTCGGTGACTCCATTCGCCCCCCGGGCGATCGACCGGGGCCTGACAGGGGTTCTCATCGCCTTGATCCGCAACCTGGAGACGACCTACAACGCCAACCTGACGGCGCAGGCCTTCAACCGGCACAGCAAGCTCGCCGACCATGTCGTGATGTTCCTCAAGCGCAGGGCCGGCGAGGTCGCAGGTCGCAACGAGGTCTCACGCCAGGTCGAGGACCATCTGCTCGCCAGGCTCGACCATTGGGACCGCAGGCGGCGCGAGCCCGGCACCCGGCTCGCCTACGCCAAGCCCTGGCGGGTCGACGATGTGGCGGGGCTGCTCCGCAAGCCCGAAGAAGGCGGCTGGGGGATCACGACCTGCCCGACCTCGCTGCGGGACGTCGAGCCGGGCATCCGCCTGCTGCTCCTGGCCGATCCCGGCGTGGAGGAGATCCCGCAGTTCGAGGCGGTCGCGGCGGAGCAGGCCGTACCTCCGAGGGCCGGTACAGAGGAGGACGGGTGACCACCCCCGTGACCCCGCCCCTGCGCGTGGGCGAGCTGCGGCCGAGCCAGCTCCTGCACACCTACGGCGTGGGGGCGGTCCTCGACCTGCCCAATCTGTCGGTCACCGTGCTCGGCCTGGACTTCTGGGAACGCGCCCGGGCCACCGAGGTGATCGAGGACCGGCTGCTCGCCGCCGTCCGGGACAAGCTCGGCGACCAGGTCGAGCAGCTCCGGACGCCGCCGTACATCCCCGAGACCAACGACGTCTTCGACGAATGGGCGCGCGTCGGAGTCCCGGTGACGCTGTTCCCCCAGTGGCTGCGGTGTTCCCGTGTCCAGTGCAACCGCCTGGCACCCGCGACCTCTGGCGTGTTCGAGCTGATCCAGAACCCGTACCAGCCGGACAAGATCCGCTATGTTCACGGCTGCAAGGGGCAGGGCGGCAGCCGCCCGGTCGCGGTGCCCGCGCGGTTCGTACTCGCCTGCTCACAGGGCCATCTGGACGACTTCCCATGGGCCTTCTACGTCCACAGAGGGCTCGTGCCGCCCGCGGAGGAAGCGCACACCTACCGCCTGCGGGAGCGCGGGACGACGGGTGAGGCGGCCAACGTCTACGTCGAATGCTCCTGTGGGGTAGCGGCCCGGGCCATGTCCGAGGCGTACGGCGAGAAGGCCGAGCAGAACCTCCCGGGGTGCCGCGGTCGCCACCCGCATCTCGGGCGAGCCCCCGGATGCGGCGAGCCGACCCGCACGCTGGCGCTGGGCGCGACCAACACCTGGTTCGCCATGCAGCTGCGCGTCTTCAGCCTGCCCCGGGCCGAAACCGGTCTCGACCAGCTGGTGACCGAGTACTGGGGCCAGCTCGGCCTGCTGGCGAGGCTGGAGTCCGGCATGGCCAGGCAACTGATGAAGACGCAGTCCAGCTGGCCCGAACTGGAGCAGTACGGCGCCGACGCGGTATGGAAGGCGATCAAGAAACATGCCGCGGCCGAGGAAGAGGGGGCCGAGGTCGAGGACGCGCTGGACCTGCTCGGCCCCGAGTGGACGGCGTTCACCGCCGCGGCCGACACCGACCTGCGCGACTTCACCACCCGCCGGGTATCCGTACCGGGGGGGACCCGTGAATGGCTCGCCGGGGTCACGCTGGTGCCGCGGCTGCGTGAGGTGGCCGCCCTGTACGGCTTCACGCGCATCGACGCGCCGGAATGGGACGTGGTCAATACTCCCGACTCACGAGTGGCCCCGATGGCTCTCGCACAGCCCACATGGGTCCCTTGCGCCGAGACCCGTGGCGAGGGCATATTCCTGCGGTTCTCCGAGGATCGGCTGCGCGAGTGGGAAGGACGACCGGAGGTCAGAGAGCGGGCCGCCTTTCTCATCCCGGCGCACGAGAAGTGGCGAGGGCAGCGCAGCCTGCCGCCCGGCCACTTCCCCGGGGTGCGTTATGTGCTGCTGCACACCTTCGCCCACGTGCTGATCCGGGAGTTCGCGCTGGAGTGCGGCTATGGCGCCTCGGGCATCGGCGAGCGCGTCTACGCCGACGCGAACCGCGCGATGGCCGGAGTACTGCTGTACACCGCCGCCCCCGACAGCGAGGGCACGCTGGGTGGGCTGGTTTCCCTCGGGCATCCCGACCGGCTCGGCATCCTGATCGACCAGGCACTGGACAGGGCCCGGCTCTGCAGTTCCGACCCGCTGTGCGCCGGGCATGATCCCCTGGTGCACGGGCGCCTGTACGGCGCGGCCTGTCACGCCTGCCTCTTCGCTTCCGAGACCTCCTGCGAACGCGGGAACCACTACCTCGACCGGGCACTGCTGGTGGACACCATCCTCGGCGGCGGCGCCGGGTTCTTCGGCCGATGAGCGAGGAATTCGCTCAGGAGATGGCCGAGCTGGCCGGGCAGGTGCCCTTCCCCCACCTCCTGGCCTGGGCCGAGCTGCTCCGGACCGCGCACACGCCAGGGGAGGAGGTCCTGGCGAGACTCATCGAGGCACGTCCTTCCGCCGCTTCCTATGCGGTCCGGCTCGTGAAGGCATGGCGACGCCATGCGGCGGAGATACCAGGAGCGGGGGTGGCACTGGGGCTGGAGGCCGCCGCACGCGTTCATCTCGCCGAATCGGCCGCCCGCGCGTCGATCGTCGTGAGCGGGCCCACCAGCGATGCCGTGCCGGTACGCCTGACGGTCTCCGCCGTGACGGAGATCGTACGGGCCGCACGCGAATCGCTGCTGGTGGTGAGCTTCGCCGCGTACGGCATCGACGAGATCGCCCGGGAACTCGCCGCGGCGACGGAGCGAGGCGTCCGGGTCGATCTCGTCATGGAAAGCGGAATCGAGGAAGGAGGAACGCTCCGGGGAGCGAACGGTGCGACCGCGTTTCGCCTGTTGCGCGGGAAAGCCACCTTCTGGGGCTGGCCCCCGAAGTACCGGCCCGTCGGTGCCTCACTACATGCCAAAGTGCTGGCCGCCGATGAGAAGATCGCACTGCTCGGCAGCGCGAACCTGACGCGACGCGCCATGCTCACGAACATCGAGATCGGGGTCATACTCCGCGACCCCGGCGCGGTCACCCAGATCGTCTCTCATTTCCGCACGTTGATGCGGCCAGGAAGTGGCCCGTTGGAGCCGGTCACAGTGGATCACTGATGCGGGCGCCGCTGTGGGAGCGGGCGCTCTACTCGGTCTCCCTGACAACCTGATGCCCTGCGTCGGTCGCTCGGGGGCGGCAGGTAACCTGGGTGTACCGCCGCAGGCCGCCGTCGATGAGTCAGACGCCGGCGCGGCGCTCGCATGTGGAGGGTACGAGACCATGGGTGCTGCCCGTGTGGGCGTGGTCACTTTTCCCGGAACTCTTGACGATCAGGACGCCGCGCGAGCCGTCAGGCACGCGGGCGCGGAGGCGGTGCCTCTGTGGCACGCCGACCGCGACCTGAAGAGCGTCGACGCCGTCTTCCTGCCCGGCGGGTTCTCCTACGGTGACTACCTTCGCTGCGGGGCCATCTCCCGCTTCGCGCCGCTGATGGACGAGCTGATCCCCGCGGCGCGTGCCGGGCTGCCGGTCCTCGGCACCTGCAACGGCTTCCAGATCCTCTGCGAGGCGCACCTCCTGCCGGGCGCGCTCACCCGCAACGAGGGCCTGCACTACATCTGCCGCGACCAGCGCGTCCTGGTGGAGAACGCCGCCACGGCCTGGACGGGCGACTACGCCTCCGGCCAGGAGATCCTGCTGCCGGTCAAGCACGGCGAGGGCCGGTACGTCGCCGACGCCGCGACGCTCGGCGCCCTGGAGGCCGGCGGCCAGGTCGTCTTCCGCTACCTGGGCGGCAACCCGAACGGCTCGATGAACGACATCGCGGGCATCTGCAACGAGGCCGGCAACGTCGTCGGCCTCATGCCCCATCCCGAGCACGCCGTCGAGGAGCTGACCGGCGCCCCCAGCGTGGACGGGCGCGGCTTCTTCACCTCGATCCTGAAGAAGTTCGTGAACCTGTGACCGAGGCCACGACGACCGGAGCCGGCGCCAATAGGGCGCGAGGAGAACACATGATCGACTCTGTCAAGCGGGCCACCCAGTCCCCGGACGAGCCGCAGCCGTACGCCGAGCTCGGTATGAAGACCGACGAGTACGAGCGCGTGCGCACCATCCTCGGGCGCCGGCCCACCTCCTCCGAGCTCGCCATCTACTCGGTCATGTGGAGCGAGCACTGCTCCTACAAGTCGTCCAAGGTACATCTGCGCCAGTTCGGCACCAAGGCTCCCAAGTCCGAGGCGTTGCTGGTCGGCATGGGAGAGAACGCCGGCGTCGTCGACATCGGCGACGGCTGGGCGGCCACCTTCAAGATCGAGTCGCACAACCACCCGTCCTACGTCGAGCCCCACCAGGGCGCGGCCACCGGCGTCGGCGGCATCGTCCGCGACATCATGTCGATGGGCGCGCGGCCGGTGGCGGTCATGGACGCCCTGCGCTTCGGCGCCCTGGACGCCCCCGACACCCGCCGGGTGCTGCCGGGCGTCGTCGAGGGCGTCGGCTCCTACGGCAACTGCCTGGGCCTGCCCAACATCGGCGGCGAGCTGTCCTTCGATCCCTGCTACATCGGCAACCCGCTGGTCAACGCCCTGTGCGTCGGCCTGCTCCGCAAGGACCAGATCAAGCTGGCAACCGCGCCGGGCCCGGGGAACAAGGTCGTGCTGTTCGGCGCGCGCACCGGCCCCGACGGCATCGGCGGCGCGTCGGTGCTCGCCTCGGCCACCTTCGAGGACGAGTCGCACGCCAAGCGCCCCGCCGTCCAGGTCGGCGACCCGTTCATGGAGAAGCTCCTCATCGAGTGCTGCCTTGAGCTGTTCGAGGCCGACGTGGTGGTGGGCATCCAGGACCTCGGCGCGGCCGGGGTGTCCTGCGCCACGACCGAGCTGGCCGCCAAGGGCACCGGCGGCATGCGCGTCGACCTCGGACTGGTCCCGCTCCGCGACCCCTCGCTCCTCCCTGAGGAGATCCTGATGAGCGAGTCGCAAGAGCGCATGATGGCCGTGGTGACCCCCGAGGACATCGACGCCTTCATGGCGATCTGCGCGAGGTGGGACGTCCCGGCCACGGTGATCGGCGAGGTCACCGACACCGGCCGGCTGGTGATGACCTGGAAGGGCGAGGTCATCGTGGACATCCCGCCGGGCACCGCCGCCGACGACGGCCCGGTGTACGAGCGCCCGTTCCACGAGCCCGCGGGCCAGCACGCGCTCAACGCCGACGACCCGGCGCGGCTCGACCGGCCCGACGACCTGCGGGCGACCCTGCTCACGCTGCTCGGCTCGCCGAACCTGGCCTCCAAAGAGTGGGTGACCTCGCAGTACGACCGCTACGTGCGCGGCAACACCGTGCTCGCCATGCCGGCCGACGCGGGCGTGCTGCGCATCGGCGAGGTGATGCCCGGCGCCGAAGAGACCGACCGCGGCATCGCCCTCGCAACGGACGGCAACGGCCGGTACGCCAAGCTCGACCCCTACGCCGGGGCCCAGCTCGCGCTGGCCGAGGCGTACCGCAACGTGGCGGTCACCGGGGCGCGTCCGCTCGCGGTGACCAACTGCCTGAACTTCGGCTCCCCCGAGGACCCCGAGGTGATGTGGCAGTTCGCCGAGGCGGTGCGCGGCCTCGCCGACGCCTGCAAGACGCTCGGCGTGCCGGTGACCGGCGGCAACGTCTCCTTCTACAACCAGACCGGCTCCACGCCGATCCACCCGACCCCGGTCGTCGGCGTGCTCGGCGTGCTGGACGACGTGCGCAAGCGCGTCCCGCACGGGTTCACCGCCCCCGGTCTGAAGATCGTGCTGCTCGGCGACACCCGCGCCGAGTTCGGCGGCTCCGAGTGGGCGCACGTGGCGCACGGCCACCTGGGCGGGCTGCCTCCGGCGGTCGCCCTGGAGGCCGAGCGCGAGCTGGCCGGCGTCCTGGTCGAGGCGGCGGGCCGCGGCCTGGTCGACGGCTCCCACGACGTGTCGGACGGCGGCCTGGCCGTCGCCCTGGCCGAGGCGTGCCTGGCCCGCGGCGTGGGCGGCATGGTGGAGCTTCCCGGCGACGACCCGTTCGTCGACCTGTTCAGCGAGTCCACGGCCCGGGTCCTGCTCGCCGTGCGGCCCGAGTCCTACGACGAGCTCGCCGACCTGTGCGCCCGGCGCGAGGTGCCCACGTACTGCCTGGGCCTGACCGGCGGCTCCACGCTCAAGGTCGAAGGCGTGCTGGAGGTCGCGGTGGACGAGCTGCGCGCCGTCCACGAGGCCACGCTGCCTGCGGTCTTCTCGTCCTGACGCTCACGGCAAGGCGGTGGATCCCCCACTGACGATCCACCGCCTCTGTGACCTGAACCGGTCACCCGTTAAAGGGACTAATGGCACCAGGTCCCGCCAAAGTAACCGAGATTACGGGCATACCAGTAAATAGCCGCAGCTCAGTTCGATCTCGATATCTATCGGGCCGACAGCTCTGTTCGCCGACAGCGCGGACTGACGCGATAATCGGCACGTTCGGGGGAACTCGACTGGCTGATGCGGAGGCAACCATGCCGTCGAACGATCACACACGCGCGTCCACCGGCTCCGGAGCGGAGGCGGACACCGTGCCTGATCACGTGAAGCCGCCAGAGGGACCGCCCGCGGGAAAGGCCGACGCCTCCGGCGACTCCGATGCCTCCGGCGCCGCGAGCGGGCCCGCCGAGGATCCGCCTGGTCAGGGCGAAGGCGGCTCAGACCGGCGCGGTGCGGGCGAGGACGGCCGGACCGTGGCCGGTCGGGGGAAGGTGGCCGGCTTTGACGTGGCCGGTCCGGAGGACACCGCCGCCGAGACGGTGCTGTTCGAGAAGGTCGGCACGACGGCGGCGCCGGTCCGCAGAGCCACCCCCGTGACGGCGGTGGCCCAGGAGCCCGGCGAGGCGAATGCGACGGCGGTGGTCAACGAGCCCGGCACAGCTGTCGCGACCGGTTCAGGGACGGCGGCGTCGTCCCTGACGGCCGTCGCGGGAGCCGGACCGTTCCCTGGGGACCGGGACGGCGGCCTTGACGTGAACGACGGAGCCGACGTGGACGACGGCTCCGATGTGGACGACGGGCTCTCGCTGTCGCCCTACCTGCCGCCCGCGACGCACCCGGTGCGGGGCATCGTGTGGGCCATGCACCTGGCCGTACCCCTGCTCGGCCTGTGGCTGCTGCTCGCCTACCCCGAGCAGCTCAACGTCCGCTGGGAGCATCCGCCGAGCCACTTCTGGCTGATCGTGGTGGTGGCCGGCGTCAACGTCGTCCTCGGCATGATGATCAGCCAGGCCGCCACCCGGCACAGGGACGCGCGGCTGCTGCTGGTCTCTCTGGTCTTCCTCAGCAGCGCCGGGTTCTTCCTGCTGCACGGCCTGTCGACGCCGCACATCATCCTGGAGACCGGCAGCTACGGCTTCGACATCGGCCAGCCCGTCGGGCTGATGGTCGCCTCGGTGCTGGCGTTCGCCTCGTCGCTGCCGCTGGGCGAGCGCGCGGCGGCGGCCGTGCTGAGGAGCGCCGACCTGCTGCGGGCCGGTCTGGTGGTCATCCTGGTGGGGTGGGGCGCGGCCTCCCTGATCGAGGGCCTGACGCCGCTGAGCGCGCCGCCGCCGGCCGCGGGCGCCACCATCGGCGTCTTCTCCTGGCTCGGCGCCGGGCTGTTCGCCCTGTCGGCCGCGCTGATGTTCCGCATCCACCGCCGCCGGCCCTCGGCGATGCTGGTGAGCCTGATGACCGCCTACGCCCTGCTCGGCGAGGCCATGGTCGCCGGCTTCTTCCGGCCCAACTGGCTGCTGTCGTGGTGGGAGTGGCACCTGCTGCTGACCGGGGCCTTCGCCTTCGTCGCCTACAGCGCCTACATCCAGTTCCGCCGCGAGGGCTCAAGCCAGGGCCTGTTCGACTCGGTCACGCTGGCGGCGACGATCCGCCGCATCCAGGGGCAGTACGACGAGGCGCTGGAGGAAGTGGTCGGCCACCTGCGGCGCATGGGCGAGAGCGGCTCGTCCTCACGCGCGCCCGTCGCGCTGCGCCTGGCCGGCAAGTTCCGGCTGAACGAGGGCCAGGCCGCGGTGCTCGACCGCGCCGGGCAGGCGCTCGCTGCCGAGCGCGAGCTGTCCCTGCGGCTGGGCGCGCTGGTCGAGGTCGGACGCCAGGCGCGTGTGGGCCTCGGAGAGGACACCTTGCTCGCCGGGGCGCTCGAACGCGTCCGCCAGGCCTACGGGGACGTGCGCATCGGCCTGGTCTCCCACGGCGCGATCACGCTCGGCGACCGCGCGTACGGCGTGGACGAGTTCAAGGCCACCGAGAC
This sequence comes from Sphaerisporangium sp. NPDC049457, assembly GCF_055586705.1. NCBI lineage: Bacteria > Bacillati > Actinomycetota > Actinomycetes > Streptosporangiales > Streptosporangiaceae > Sphaerisporangium > Sphaerisporangium sp. NPDC049457. The sequence continues at coordinate 54,755 of NZ_JBVJHR010000026.1, forward strand.
GCTCAGCGGCGACGGACGGGTGATCCATCCGCTCACCGTCAAGGGCGTGGTGGCCGGGGCGCTGGAGGTCCCGATCGGCACCACCCGCCAGGACGAGGCGCTCGCGGCCACCCTGGCCAGCCAGTTGTCGATCGCGCTGGAGAACGCCCGCCTGTACCGCGAACTGGAGACGCTGTTCCGCCAGTACATGTCGCCCGACGTGGCGGCGTCCCTGCTCGCCGACCCCGACCAGGCGGCGCTGGGCGGCTCGCTGGTGGAGCTGACCGCGCTGTTCGCCGACCTGAAGGGCTTCACCTCCTTCTCCGAGCGGGTGTCACCCGGCGAGATCGTGGAGATGCTGAACCGCTACCACGCCGCCGCGGTGCCCTGCATCCTGCGGCACGGCGGCACCATCGTGCAGTTCGTCGGCGACGCGCTGCTCGCGCTGTTCAACGCCCCGGCGGCGCAGGCCGACCATGCCGCGCACGCCGCCCGCGCGGCGCTCGAGATGCAGGCCGCCGCCGAGGAGATCGCCGCGGGCAATCCCGGTTACCCGAGGTTCCGCATCGGCATCAACACCGGCCTGGCGCTGGTGGGCAACATCGGCAGCCCCGAGTTGCGCGGGTTCAACGCTATGGGCGACGCGGTGAACGTCGCGGCGCGCCTGGAGGGCATGGCGGAGCCGGGGACGGTCGTCATCGGGGCCACCACCCGAGAGCAGATCGGCGCCGGCGCCGAGGTACGGTCTTTGGGCGAGCTCAGCCTCAAGGGCAAGGAGCAGAGCGTCGAGGCGTTCGTGCTCTCGGCACTGGACTGACGCCGTGCTTCGCACTCTCGGCACCGGACCCCTCACTCTGGAGGAACGATGACGTCCACGTCAGCCGCCGAGCCGGGAGAGTTCCTGTCCCTGCTCACCAAGGACGAGGCCGACGACCTGTCCGCCGCCGGCCGCAAGAGGCGGTGGGATCGCGGCGCGACGGTCATGGCCGAGGGCGACACCTCCGACTGGGTGCTCCTGCTGACCTCCGGACGGGTCAAGGTGTCCTCCTACACCGCCGGCGGCACCGAGGTCGTGCTGGCCATCCGCGGGCCTGGAGCGCTCCTGGGCGACATGTCGTCCATCAGCGGCGAGCCCCGCTCCGGCACGGTGACCGCGCTGGAGGCCGTCGAAGGCGTCGTCGTCCGTGACTTCTCCGGTTTCCTGCACGATCATGGCCGGGTGGCGGTGCTGCTGCTGCAGATGGTCGTCGGCCGGCTGCGCGACTCCGACCGCAAGCGGGTCGAGTACGGCGCGTTCGACACGACCGGCCGGGTGGCAACGCGGCTGGTGGAGCTGGCCGAGCGGTTCGGCGAGCCCACCAACGGGGGCGTGCGGGTCGCCCTGCCGCTGTCGCAGGACGAGCTGGCGGGCTGGACCGGCGCGTCCCGCGAGGCGGTCAGCAAGGCGCTGCGCTCGTTGCGCGACCGCGGGCTGATCGAGACGGGCCGGCGCCGGGTGGTCATCTACGACCTGGAAGGCCTCCGCAAACGCGCCCGCTGAGGCGTGCTCGCCTGGCCTCGCTCCGCTCGGCGGGCGCGGGGCCGCTCACCCCTCAGCGATCGCTTGCGTGACATAGGGGGATAAATACGGACGTACGGCGTACGTCAGACTATGAGGATGGTCGCCCACCCCCTCGACAAGGCAACGACCCCTCTCCCCGGAACCCCCGAATACGCCGAGAGGCTCCGCTACGCCTGGCGGGTCTGCTCGGTCACCAGCCTCGGGCTCGCCCTCATCGGCGTCAACGCGAGCACCCTGAACGTCGCCCTGCCGGCGGTCGTGCGCCACTTCGAGGCCGAGGCGTTCGCCGCCTCCTGGATCCTGCTGTCGTACCTGCTGGTCAACACCGCGACACTGGTCTTCTTCGGCCGGGTGGCCGACCTGCTCGGGCGGCGCGAGGTCTACCTGGTCGGCTTCGCGCTGTTCACCACGTGCTCGCTGCTGGCCGGGCTCTCCCCGGGCGTGGGCTTCCTGATCGCCATGCGGGCGCTCCAGGCGCTCGGCGCGGCGATGATCCTCGCGAACGGCACCGTCATCATCACCGGCGCCTTTCCGCCCGACCGCCTCAGCCAGGGCATGGGCGTGTACATCGGCACCCTGTCGGTCGCCCAGCTCGCCGGGCCGACGCTCGGCGGGCTCATCGCCGACACCGCCGGCTGGCAGTGGGTGTTCTGGGCCAACGTCCCGCCCGGGGTGATCGCGCTGGTCTGGGGATGGACGACGCTGCGCCGGGTGCCCGCCGCCGCGCGCACGCCGGTCGACGCGGCCGGCAACCTCATCGTCTTCGCCGCCCTGTCGGCCGCGCTGATCGCCCTGTCGGAGGCGGGCTCGCGCGGCCTGTCCAGCCCCGTCGTGCTCGTGGGCGCACTGATCTTCCTGGCGCTGGTGCCGCTGCTCATCGTCGTCGAACGGCGCGCGTCCCACCCGGTGCTCGACCTGCGGCTGTTCGGCGAGCGCATGCTGACCTTCGCCAACCTCGCCTCGTTCTGCACCGCCCTGTCGCGGTCGGCGCTGGTGCTGCTGGTCGCGCTGTACTTCCAGGCCGCGCGCGGCTTCGACGCCTTCACCGCGGCGCTCGCCGTGCTGCCCGTGCCCGTCGGGATGGCGGTCGCCTCGCCCATCGCCGGCGCCCTCGGCCGGCGCGTCTCCCCCTACCTGCTGTCGGTCGGCGGCTGCGCGTTCAACTTCGCGGGGCTGCTGAGCCTGATGCTCTCGACCGGCGCCGCGACCCCGTACTGGATCACCGCCGTCGGCCTGTTCCTCGCCGGGTGCGGCAACGGGACCTTCCTCACCGGCAACACGACCCAGGTCATGAGCGCGCTGCCGCCGGGGAGCCTCGGCGTGGTGAACGGCTTCCGGCTCATGATCATGAACGTCGGCATCGTGCTCAGCGTGGGCACGACGCTGACCGTCCTGAGCAGCGCGCTGTCGCCCGAGTTGCGCGGCCTGGTCTACGCCGGCACGCTCTCGCGCCTGTCCCCGGCGGCGGTCGAGCAGCTCATGTCCGGGTTCCAGCGGACCTATCTCGTGCTCGCGGCCGTCGCGCTCGCCGCGGTCGTCACCGCCGCCTGCGCCCGTCCCCGCCGCGCGACCCGCGCCACCCCCGCCGAGCCCGCGCGCTGAGCCGGCGCACCCGAGCCACCGCACCGAGTCAGGCGCACCCGGGCCCTCACGCCGAACTCGCGCACCCGAGCCCGGGCTACGCGCGTTCGGTGCGCCGGGCCAGCGCCTCTACGCCGCCCAGAAGCAGGTCCACCCCGAACGCGAAATAACGCTCGACATCGAGCGGCTCGGCCAGCGTCGCGCCGTACCCGATCATGCGTGGATAGCGGTCGCCCGGCATCGACTCCAGCTTGAGCCTGCGCAGGCGGCGCTGCTCGGCCTCCGCCAGTTCACCCGACCACCGGGGACAGCCCTGCACCAGGGCGATCACGCCGTTGAGCAGGTAGGAGGAGACGGCGAAGGCCTCGCGCGGCGTGAACCCGGCCTCCGCGAGCACGTCGAGCGTGGCCTCCGTGGCCCGGTTGAAGCTCTCCAGGTCGTGTTTGTCCTTGACGGCGCCCAGCAGGTCGGGCACGCACGCGTTGTCGCGCATCGCCCGCACCACGGCCTCCACCAGCACGCGCAGCCGCCTGTGCCAGGGATCGTCCGGTGAGACGTCGGCGGTCACGTCGCGCAGGACGTGCTCGGCGAGGGCCGCCATCAGCTCGTCCTTGTTCTTGAAGTGCCAGTAGAGGGCCATCGGGGTGACTCCGAGCCGGCCCGCGAGCCGGCGGATCGTCACGGCCTCCACGCCCTCCTCGTCGGCGAGGGCCAAAGCCTGCTCGACGACGGTCTCGCGGGTCAGCTTGTCGTGGGCCACTTGACAACTATACGACGTACAAGGTCTCCTGTACGACGTACATGTACGACGTATAAGTACACCGTAGAGGAGAAGCCGTGCAACGCCGTTGGTGGGCACTCGTGGCCGTCTCGCTGGCCACTTTCATGACTTATCTCGACAACAACGTGGTGAACGTGGCGCTCCCGACCATCCAGCGGGAGCTGGGCCTGACGATCTCGGGTCTTGAGTGGATCGTCAGCGCGTTCATCCTCGTCTTCGCCGGACTGCTCATGGTGGGCGGCCGGCTCGCGGACGTGTTCGGGCGGCGGCGGGTGTTCATGAGCGGCCTCGCGCTGTTCACGCTTGCCTCGGCCGCGGCGGGCCTGTCCGGTGACGGCACGACCCTCATCCTCAGCCGGGGCGTCCAGGGGGTCGGAGCGGCGCTGCTGGCCCCGTCGGCGCTGGCGCTGATCTCCGGGACGTTCCCCGACGCCCGCGAGCGCGGGATCGCCGTGGGCGTGTGGAGCTCGATCGGCGCCCTGGCCCTCGCCCTCGGCCCGCTGACCGGCGGGCTCATCAGCGAGAACTGGCGCTGGGGCTGGATCTTCCTGATCAACGTGCCGATCGGCGCCGTGACCATGGCCCTCGCGGCCTGGGCCATCGGGCGGACGGACAGGCCGGCCCGCCGCCGGCTGGACCTGCCCGGACTGGCGGCGTCGTCGGTCGCGCTCTTCGCGCTGACGTACGCGCTGATCGAGGGGGACGGCGAGGGCTGGACCTCGGCCCCCATCCTCGGCGCCTTCGCGCTCGCGGCGGCGGCGGCCGTGACCTTCGTGCTGCTGGAGTCGGGCGCCCGGGAGCCGATGCTGGACCTGTCGCTGTTCCGCGACCGCATCTTCAGCGGCGGCGTGCTCTCCATCGGGCTGTGGGCGTTCGGCGTCTTCGGCATCTACTTCTTCACCGCGCTGTGGCTGCAGAACGCGCTCGGCTTCTCCCCGACGGAGGCCGGCGCGGCGTTCGTCCCCATGGCCCTGCTCATGGTGGCGCTCGCGACCGTCGCGCCGCGCATCGCCGCCCGCTTCGGGACGGCCGTGACCGTCGCCGCCGGGCTCGGCCTGATGGCCGCGGCGATCGCCGCGATGTCGACCATCGGGGCGCACGGCACCTACACGCAACTTCTCCCGTGGCTGATGCTGTACGGCCTCGGAGCGGCGATGCTCGTCCCGCTCACCAACGCCGTCCTCGGCGCGCTTCCGGACGCGCGCGCCGGCCTGGCCTCCAGCGTGCTCAACGTCTCGCGTGAGGTGTTCGGCCTGCTGGGGGTCACGGTGCTCGGCGCCGTCCTGAGCGCGCGGTCGAGCGCGAGCGCCGCCGCGGGGGCCACCCCGATCACGGCGTTCCTGGACGGGTACCGGATCGCGCTGATCGTCGCGGCGGCGATCGTGGCGGTCGGGGTGCCGGTCAGCCTCGCGTCGCTGCGGGCCCGCCGGGTGACCGAGGAGGTCATCCCCGAGCCCGTCCCCGAACCGGTGGCCTGACGGCGCGAACCCCCGACAGCGATCCACGTCCGAGGCGGAGCCGGACGGCTACGGCTTCGGCTGTTCAAACTCGCCACAGGTCGCCGTTACTTGATCGTTATCGGATGACGGCGCACATATTGCGTGTTCCGGGTGTCGTACATAAGGAACGCACCGGATAACACCGGAGCGAAGCGCGTATATGAGGAGTAGAGCTTGAACCCCCTGAAGCGGACGGCCCCCGCGTTGCTGGCCATCGCCGCCCTGGTCACCGCGGCGGCCTGCTCGACGGACGTACGAGCCGCGCAGCCCACGCCGGGCGGGGGCACGACCGGCACCGACGCGCGGCCGCAGGCGACGGCCACCCCGTCCACGGCCGCGACCACAGGCTCCCGAACCCAGGCCAGAGCCGCCGGCACCGCCCTGCGGCCGCTGCGGGTGCCGCTGAACATCGCCGACATCACGCCGATGGGCGAGAAGGTGGAGAGGATCGGCGTCGGATCCCCGATCATCGTCACCTTCGGCAAGGCGGTGAAGAACAAGGCGGCCGTGGAGTCGGTGCTGCAGGTGCAGGCCGAGAAGCCGGTCGAGGGCGCCTGGCGGTGGGTCTCCGACCGCAAGGTCGTGTACCGCACCCGGACCTACTGGAAGCCGCACCAGAAGGTGCTCTTCACCGCCCGCCTCTCGCAGATCCCCGGGAACGAGGCCGCCAAGGACGTCAGCCGCCGCTTCGCCATCGGCACCGCCAACATCGCGGTGGTCGACACCAAGAAGCACGTCATGAAGGTGCGCCGCGACGGCAAGCTGGTCAAGAGGATCCCGATCAGCGCCGGGAGCGGCGGCCTGGTCAGGAACGGCGTCGACGTCTACCTCACCACCAGCGGCATCCACCTGGCCATGGGCAAGAAGCGGGTGGAGACCATGACGTCGAGCTGGCTGGGCGTCACCGACCCCAAGGACCCGCTGTACTACAAGCTGGAGATCCCCTGGGCGGTGCGCATCTCCGACAGCGGCGAGTACGTCCACCAGAGCGCCGGCGCCTACCAGTTCCTCGGCAGGTCCAACCAGAGCCACGGCTGCGTCCGGGCCACCCCGGCCGGCGCCAAGTGGTTCTACGGCATCGCCCAGCGCGGCGACGTCGTCCAGGTCACCGGCACCAAGCGCAAGCTCGACTGGCGCAACGGCTGGAGCTTCTGGCAGCTGACGTGGAACCAGTGGAAGAAGGGCAGCGCCCTGCCCACCGCCACCCCGACGCCCACGCCCACCCCCACCCCGACCGAGGACGACGAGACGCTCTGAACGGGGCGTTCCTCGGCCGGACCGCCGGATCGGCCGATTCGGTCCGGCCGGATCGGCCTGACCATGGCGGCCATGGCCGCGGGAGGGCGTGCCTCTGGCGTGCTCCTGGCGTGCTTCTAGAGTGGGACCGGGCGGGCCAGGACGGCGCTCACGGCCGACGGCCGCGAGCTCCAGGGCCCGCCTGATCGCATCCCTCCCACCCCCTGGAGGAAGTCCCCATGCCGTCGCACGCCGCACCGGCCCACGCCGCCGATCCCCTGATCAAGAAGCATCGCACCGCCGACGCCACCCTCACCGTGACCGTGGACGGCGCCCCGTTGGCAGGCCGGGAAGTGGTCGTCGCGCAGCGCGACCACAAGTTCCTGTTCGGCTGCATCGGGTTCGACTTCATCCCCCTGGCCAACGGCGAACTGTCAGCTGAGGACCAGGCCGGCCCGGGCGGTGGGACCGGCTCGCTGGGCGAGGCCCCGGGCGAACAGGCCGAGAAGCTGGCCGAGCTGTGGTTCGACCTGTTCAACTTCGCCACCCTCCCCTTCTACTGGGGACGATTCGAGACCGACCGCGGCCGGCCGGACACCGAGCGGCTGCGCAAGACGGCGCGGTGGTTCGCCGACCGCGGCGTCCCGGTCAAGGGACACCCGCTGGCCTGGCACACCGTGACCGCCGACTGGCTGATGGACCTGTCGAACGCCGAGATCGCCCGCGAGCAGGTGGCGCGCATCCAGCGGGAGGTGAGCGGGTTCGCCGGGCTGATCGACATGTGGGACGTCATCAACGAGGTCGTCATCATGCCGATCTTCGACAAGTACGACAACGGCATCACCCGCGTCTGCCGCGAGATCGGGCGCATCCCGATGGTCAGGATGGTCTTCGACGCGGCGCGGGAGGCCAACCCGAACGCCACCCTGCTGCTCAACGACTTCGACATGTCGGCCGCGTACGAGTGCCTGATCGAGGGCGTGCTGGAGGCGGGCATCAAGATCGACGCTCTCGGCCTGCAGAGCCACATGCACCAGGGCTACTGGGGCGAGGAGAGGACGCTCGCCACCATCGACCGCTTCGCGCGCTACGGCCTGCCGATCCACTTCACCGAGACGACGCTGGTGTCCGGCCACATCATGCCTGCGGACATCGAGGACCTGAACGACTACCAGATCCCCGAGTGGCCCTCCACGCCCGAAGGCGAGGCCCGCCAGGCCGACGAGGTCGTGCGCCACTACAAGACCCTGCTGTCCCACCCGTCGGTCAAGGCGATGACGTACTGGGGGATGTCCGACGGCGGCTGGCTGGGCGCGCCCGGCGGCTTCGTCCGGCTCGACGGGACGCCCAAGCCCTCCTACGACGCGCTGCGCTCGTTGGTCAAGGGTGAGTGGTGGCTCGCGCCGACGAAGATGGTCACCGACGAACAGGGGCGGGTCGGCTTCAACGGCTTCCTCGGCGAGTACGAGGTGACCGCGGCCGGCAGGACGGCGACCTTCCGCCTCGACGAGCCCGGCGCGGCGTCGGCCGATGTGGCGCTCTGAGGCCGGCGCGAACCCGGCACCGCTCCCCGCGACAGCCCCGATGTGATCGCGCCACCGGCCCGTCCCGCTCGACCGGGACGGGCCGGTGGCCGGGGAACCGTGCTCGGTTCCGTGGTCGCGGCAGTGGCGGGGCGTACGGGGCATGATGGAGGGCGTGGCCGCTCGCAAGGTAGACGTGGAGAAGGTACGGGCCGCGCTCGACGCGCAGCTCGCCGAACTCGGGGAGCATCCCTACGACGGGCCCGCGCAGGGCGCGCCCGACGCCGCCGTCGAGGTCGTGCTGCGGGTCTACGACAAGGGCCTGCGCCCAGAACGCGACCTCGCGCGCCTCGCCGTCCGGCACCTGCTGGAGATTTTGGCGGACAGGGCGCCGGGGCGGACGGTCGAAGTGCGCGTGCCGCCGTACGCGGCCGTGCAGTGTGTGGCGGGTCCCCGGCACACCCGCGGCACCCCGCCCAACGTCGTCGAGACCGACCCGCTCACCTGGCTCGAACTGGCCACCGGCCGGGTCGGCTGGCAGGAGGCGATGGACGCGGGCAAGATCAGCGCGAGCGGCGCGCGCGCCGACCTGTCCGAACACCTGCCCCTGCGCTGAGGCCCCGCCCACGCCGGCCCAGCGCCTCCGACTCCGGCGCTCCGGCTCGTGCTCACTGGCCTGCGCTCACTGGCCTGCGCTCACTGGGACGGGGGCTCGACGTTCACGCCCAGCTTCCGTTCCACGCACTGCTGCACCTCGGCCTGCGTCGGCAGGTTGAAGCACTCGCTGAAGTTGGTGAGGAACCACAGGAAGCCGATCACCGCCAGGACGAGCGTGATCGCGCTCAGCACGATGCCGGCGATGGCGCGGCCCCGGTTGCTGTTCTTCGCCACCGCGATGATGCCGATGATCAGGCCGACGATCGCCGTGAGCACGCCGAGGCCGCAGATCAGCAGCAGGAAGAGGCTGACGATGCCGAGCACCAGCGCCGCCGTGCCGAGCCCGCCGCGGCGGCCTGCCGGAGGCCCTCCATATGGCCCTCGATAGGGCGGGCCGCCGTACGGCGGCCCGCCCGGAGGCTGGCCGCCCGCAGGCCCACCTGGGGGCTCCCCGCCGTAGGGCTGCTCACCGTAGGGCTGTCCACCCGGCGGCTGACCGCCGTACGGCCGCTCACCATAAGGCTGACCGCCATGGGGCTGTTCACCGTAAGGCTGACCGCCGTGGGGGTGCTCGCCGTACGGAGGTCGTTCGCCACCGGGTGGCGCGCCGCCCCGCGGGTCGCCCCACGGCTGGGAATCGTTCGGGTCGCCAGGTGTCGTCACGGTGTGCTCTTTCGACCGGGTAGGTGTGCTCTTTCGCCCTGTATTGACATGCCGGATAGCACCACTCTCCCCCGGGGACGGGCCGGCCGCCGAGCCGACACGGCAAAATGCCGGGGATCTTTCCCCCATGGCGGCCACGGCCTGCTCCGCAGGGCATCCAGAGGCGTCGCCGGCGCCCTGCAAGGCCGTCGCGACGGCCCCGAAGGGGGTGAGGAGGGCTTCAGAGAACTTCTCGGGGGACTTCTCAGGGGCGTGACGAGGACCGTCGTCCGGTGGCCGTGCCAAGGCGCCGCCGTCCTGGCGTCACGGGTGTGGCGCCGGTTGTCCGGACCCGGATTACCGGCGGTCGAAGAGGCCAACTTAGAATGAAGCACGTGCTAAAGGGCGACGGCCGGCTCGGCCATGACCTTGACCCCCGTGACCGCGCGCCGCAAGACGCCTGTGGTGTCTTCGGCGTATGGGCGCCTGGGGAGGACGTCTCCAAACTCACCTACTACGGCTTGTACGCGTTGCAACACCGCGGGCAGGAGTCCGCGGGCATCGCGGTGAGCGAAGGCAGCAGGATCCTCGTCTACAAGGACATGGGCCTGGTGGCCCAGGTCTTCGACGAGTCGGTCCTGGGCACGTTGCGGGGCCACCTCGCGATCGGGCACTGCCGCTACTCCACGACCGGTTCCAGCGTGTGGGAGAACGCCCAGCCGACCCTCAGCTCCACCGACGGCGGCGGCCTCGCGCTCGCCCACAACGGCAACCTCATCAACACCCCTGAGCTGGCGCTGCGGCTGCCGACCGGGGCGATCAGGGCCACCACCGACACCGAGGTGCTGACCTTCCTGCTCGCGCAGGATCGCACCAAGTCCATCGAGGACGCCGCCGCTGAGCTGCTCCCGCAGGTCAAGGGCGCCTACTCGCTGGTGTTCATGGACGAGAAGACCCTGTACGCCGCCCGCGACCCGCAGGGCATCCGCCCGATGGTGCTGGGCCGCCTCGAACGCGGCTGGGTGGTGGCCTCCGAGACCGCCGCGCTCGACATCGTGGGCGCGACCCTCGTCCGCGAGATCGAGCCGGGCGAGCTGCTCACCATCGGCGAGCACGGCGTCCGGTCGCGGCGGTTCGCCCTGGCCGAGCCCAAGGGCTGCCTGTTCGAGTACGTCTATCTGGCCCGTCCCGACACCACCATCGCCGGGCGCGGCGTGCAGGCGACCCGGGTCGAGGTGGGCCGCCGGCTCGCCAAGGAGCACCCGGTCGAGGCCGACCTGGTCATCCCGACCCCCGAGTCCGGCACGCCCGCCGCCATCGGCTACGCCGAGCAGAGCGGCATCCCCTACGGCCAGGGCCTGGTCAAGAACTCCTACGTCGGCCGCACCTTCATCCAGCCGTCCCAGACCATCCGCCAGCTCGGCATCCGGCTCAAGTTGAACCCGTTGCGCGAGGTCATCCAGGGCAAGCGGCTGGTCGTGGTGGACGACTCGATCGTGCGCGGCAACACCCAGCGTGCGATCGTCAAGATGCTGCGCGAGGCCGGCGCCACCGAGGTCCACGTGCGCATCTCCTCGCCTCCGGTCACCTGGCCGTGCTTCTACGGCATCGACTTCGCCACCAAGGCCGAGCTGATCGCCGGGTACAAGTCCGTCGAAGAGATCTGCGAGTCGCTCGGCGCCGACTCGCTGGGTTACATCTCGCTCGACGGGCTGACCGAGGCGACGACGCTGCCGACCGAACGGCTGTGCCGCGCCTGCTTCGACGGCCAATACCCGATTCCGATCGACCGCGACAACGTCGGCAAGTTCGTCCTTGAGGCCAAGGCGTGAGCGCGCGGCGCGCGCACTCGCCCATGGCCGGCGGGACCGTCAAGGAGGTCCGGTGACCAGCTACGCCGCGGCGGGCGTCGACATCGAGGCGGGCGACCGCGCCGTCGAGCTGATGAAGTCCCGGGTCGCCAGGTCGCGCCGGCCCGAGGTCGTGGACGACGCCAGCGGCTTCGCCGGGCTGTTCGACGCCTCGGCGCTGCATTGCTACACGCGTCCCCTGCTCGCGACGTCGACCGACGGCGTCGGCACCAAGGTGATGATCGCCCAGGCGCTCGGCAAGCACGACACGATCGGCATCGACCTGGTCGGCATGGTCGTGGACGACCTCGTCGTGTGCGGGGCCGAGCCGCTGTTCATGACCGACTACATCGCCTGCGGCAAGGTGGTGCCCGAGCGCATCGCCGACATCGTCGGCGGGGTCGCCGAGGGGTGCCGCCTGGCGGGGTGCGCCCTCGTGGGCGGCGAGACCGCCGAGCATCCCGGTGCGATGGGCCCGGACGAGTACGACCTGGCCGGCGCCGGCACCGGCGTCGTGGACGCCGACAAGCTGCTCGGCCCCGACCGGGTGCGGCCCGGCGACGTGGTGCTGGGCCTGGCGTCCTCGGGCGTCCACTCCAACGGGTACTCCCTGGTACGGCACGTCGTTCGCACGGCGGGCCTCGACCTCTCGTCCTCGCTCCCGGAGCTCGACCGCACGCTCGGCGAAGAACTGCTGGAACCCACCCGCATCTACTCGCTGAACTGCCTCGCGCTCACCAAGGCCGTGGAGGTCCACGCCTTCTCCCACATCACCGGGGGCGGGCTGGCGGCCAACCTGGCCCGTTCGCTGCCCGCCGGCGTCGACGCCCTGCTCGACCGCTCGTCGTGGACGCCGCAGCCGATCTTCGAGGTGATCGCGGGATACGGCAAGGTGCCTCAGGACGAGATGGACCGCACCTTCAACCTCGGCGTCGGCATGTGCGCCATCGTGCCCGCCGCCGCGGCCGACACCGCGCTGAGCACTCTGCGTGACGGCGGACAGCACGCCTGGGTACTCGGCGAGATCGTCGAGGGCACCGGCCAAACCCGCTACACCGCCTGATCCCCACCCACCCTGTACGGGGTCCGCGCCAGTGCTCAGACGCCCCCGTCGCCTCCGGACCGTCGCTCCCTCCCGTGACCTGATCCCAGGCCACGGGAGCCGACGGATGCGGTCCGACGGTCCCGAACGCACGCCGGGTTGAGCGCCGCACAACGACGCCGGCTTCGCCGTACCACTCCTCGCGACCCGGCGCCGGACGTGTGGCCGGCATCACAGCAGGAGCAGGTCACACAGCGGCTGCGCCGTACCGCTGCTCGCCGACCTGGCGCCGGACGTGGCCGGCGTCACAGTAGGAGCAGCGCTGGGGGTGGTGGAAGGGGCTTGGGTGGGGTGGAAGGGCTGGAACACGACGAAGAGCTCCTTGCCGGTTTACTGGCAAGGAGCTCTTTTCGGTGCGCGAAGGAGGCACACGGCGAACCACTGCCCGCCGAGTGCCCGGCCATGCGTCAGCCCGAAAATCGCCTAACGGCGACGGGACCTGTCATCCTCGTCATCGTCATCGACGTCACCGGCGTAATCGGCGTACCGATCGGCCAGCTCATCGTCTACGACGTCATCATCGTGTCGGTTGGAGTCGTGATTGACTCCGAGCTCCTCGCGAAGACGGTCAAGATCGGTGCCGCCGCTGTTGTACTTCAGCTGACGTGCAACCTTCACCTGCTTGGCCTTGGCTCGGCCGCGCCCCATCGGCTCGACCCCCTCATGCGGGGTCGTGCCCGACCCCTCGTCGCTAACGCTCCACGCGCTGACACCGCCTGACTTCCGGCGCCAGCTCTCGTTCGACTACAACCGTACCTGTTTTGCGCGCCGCTCGGTACGCCGTATGGACGTACGTAGTCAGCGGCCCAGCCAAATACCCCTAAGCCGGCCGACTTCCGACATTCTGCGCTCCGCCAGCCTATCGGCAGCGGCCGCCGGGGGTACCCCTTCCTCCTCAGCGATCGAAAAGATCTTCAATGTCGTGTCGAAGATCTGCGTCGCCTTTACCCTGGCGCGGTCCATGTTGAACCCCTCGATCTCGTCGGCCACCTGGATCACGCCGCCGGAGTTCACGACGTAGTCCGGAGCGTAAAGGATTCCCCGCTCGGCGAGCTGCTTCTCCACGCCGGGATGCGCGAGCTGGTTGTTCGCCCCGCCGCACACGATCTTGGCGCGCAGGCCGGCGACCGTGTCGTCGTCCAGGGCCCCGCCGAGCGCGCACGGAGAGTACACGTCGATGTCGGCGAGCTTCATCGCGGCGGCGTCGGCCACCACCTCGACCTGCGGGTGGACCGCGCGGACCTTCTCGACGGCGTGCTCGCTCACGTCGCAGACCACGACCTCGGCGCCGTCCCCCAGCAGGTGCTCGACCAGCCGGTGGCCGACCTTGCCGACCCCCTCGACGCCCACGCGCCTGCCCCGCAGGGTGGAGGCGCCGTAGACGTGCTGGGCGGCGGCACGCATGCCCTGGAAGACGCCGTACGCCGTGAGGATCGAGGAGTCGCCGGCGCCGCCGTGGGCGACGGTGCGCCCGGTGACGAAGCTGGACTCCCTGGCGACGATGTCCATGTCCTCGCTGTAGGTGCCGACATCGCAAGCGGTGTAGTAGCGCCCGCCGAGGGACTGGATGAAGCGCCCGTAGGCGCGCAGCAGCGGCTCGCTCTTGTCTCTGGCCGGATCGCCGATGATCACGGCCTTGGCCCCGCCGAGGTCGAGCCCCGCGAGGGCGTTCTTGTACGCCATGGCCCGCGAGAGGTTGAGCACGTCGGCGAGGGCCGCCTGCTCGTTCTCGTAGGGGTAGAACCGCGTGCCCCCGAGCCCGGGGCCCAGCGCGGTGCTGTAGATGGCGATGATGGCGTGCAGCCCGCTGCGGTCGTCCGAGCAGAAGACGACCTGCTCGTGTCGCGCCTGTCCGTTCACTGGGCTCGAGTCCTTGTGGGACAGCCCGAAGACGTCGGTCACTATGGTGACTCCCGGTCGTTCTTGTCCGCCGCCTCATCGCGGCGGATCCAGGGATCCACCCTATCCAGCCCGCTCCAGACTGACCATGATCATCCAGATCGCGACACGTCGGAGCCGCGCCCCGCACGCCATTCGCGCCGTCGGGGCCGTCTCACTCGCGTCGGCTCGCCGTGACATGGCACCATTCGAGATGTGCTGCCCTACGCCGCCTATCTCCGCGTCTACGAGCCGTTGTCCGCGTTCACCGAACGCGAGCGCGCCTTCTGGGCGGCCTACGCCGACTCCAAGGACCGTCCGCGCCGCGCGTTCGCTCTGGAGGCCGAGCACGCGGAGGCCGTCCGGCGGCTGCTCGGCGTCTCGGCGCTGCCGGCGCCCGGCGTCGAGAGCCTGAACGCCTACCTGCGCCGCATCGAAGAGACGCTGTACGTCTGCCCGTGGCAGAGCAGGCTGCGCTCCTGGCTGGCCTTCGCCCGCTTCCGCGGCACCACGCCGGTCAAGCTGGCCGACCGGTTCGTCCCCCGTGCCATCGCCGAGCAGACGGCCGACGACTTCGACCGCTACAAGCAGCAGGGCAGTTCCTCCTCGCTGAGGACGCACATCCGCACCAGCACCTGGCACATCCCCGCCCCGTGGTTCGTGCCGTTCGACTCGGCCGAGCGCTGGCTGGTCCTCGGCCGGCAGGAGGAGACCGCCGCCGAGCCGACCGCCCCGACCACGACGGCCCCCGCGCGCAACCTGCTCTACGTCACCTCCATGGCCCAGGCCCGGCGCAGGGTCGCGCGGGCGCTGGTCGTCATCCGGCGGCACGTGGGCGAGGTGAGCACGCTCACCGAGGTCGAGGAGGTCGGGCGCTGGCTGGAGGAGTTCCACCCGCACTCGCTGGTGGAGCTCGACTACGGCGGCCTGGTGCACCTCATGGACGACGCGACGTTGCAGGCCGACCAGTCCGCGGCCGAGCTGGCCGCCGCCCTCACCGGGTTGGACACCGGTCAAGAAGAACTGGCCTTCGCCATGTATCAGCGCGTGATCGTGCGCTGGAAGTCAATACAAGCCCTCGAATCGGCGAACTGAACCGCAAATCATGCACGTGACCTGCAAAAGTAGGTAACGGGAGTCACCAGCTCGCTTCTGCGAACTGAGTAGTTTGCCGTTTTCACTGCGATACCACGAAACGTGTCGCTAGAATCACCGAGCGTGACATCAACCCGTGGACAAGGCGTTGTACTTAGAGGGCTCGCCAATCGCTCTACGTGGCTGTATGGTCACATCGGGTGATACCACATATGGTCCAGAAAAATCCGTACGAATGGATCATTGAGGGACATCCGTGACAAGCGCCAACACAAGTCGCAGGATCGCTGTCGCCGGTCCACGGAGGAGAGGCCGCACAAATGTCAGCTCGTACACCCGAGGCCGAGCCACTGCTCACCCCGGCGGAGGTCGCCACCATGTTCCGCGTCGACCCCAAGACCGTTACTCGGTGGGCGAAGGCGGGCAAGTTGACGTCCATCCGCACCCTTGGCGGTCACCGTCGCTACCGGGAGACCGAGGTCCGTGCGCTGCTCGCGGGCATCCCGCAGCAGCGCTCGGAGTGAGGCGAAAGCCGCCAAGGTCGTAGGGGGGAGAACCGGCGCGCTCGCGTCAAGCATGTGAGCGCGTCCACACACCCATGATCGCGCGATACGGGCCCGGGCCACCCGGGGGCGAAGTGCCTCCGACTGCGCGTCCGAGCGACCGTGACCGCGGCCATGGATCCGGTGTGAGAGGCGCCGCCCGCCCGGCGCCACCTCACCCGGCCATGCGGGTGCGTCCCGGTGGGAAACGGATTTAGGGCCTCCACCGCACGGAAGCCCTATCACCGTTCCCTCGCGCGAAGCCGCCCGCCCACCGGTCCGGCGATCATGCGCCCACCGGCCCACCGGGCACCTGCCCACAGGTCCACCGGTCCAGCGGTCGTCCGTCACCGGTTCACGATCGTTATCCGTCCGCCTCCGGGGTCGCGTCCTCGCGTGAGAAGTCCGCGAGCGACACACCGACCCGGCCGTCATGGCGGGCGGCCACCTCCAGCAGTGCCACCATCTGCTCCACCAGCAGCCGTTCGAGCTGCGGACGCTCGATGTCGCGGTTCTCCAGCCAGTCGAGCCCCGCCGTCTCCACCGAGGCGATCCACGACCGCAGCGTCGCGCGCAACGGCGGGCTCGGCTCGCTCACCCGGAGCTGGTTGGTGATCATCTTGAACAGGCGCTGGCGGACCCCCTCGACGATCTCGCCCACCTCGCCCACCCGGTTGGCGGGCCCACCGCGCAGCAACGCGGCGAACCCGGCCGCGTGATCCTCCACGAAGTCGAAGTAGCGGGTCAGGCCGGCCGCCAGTTCCTCGATGGCGGTGCCGCCCTGCACCGGCCGCAGCCGCTCCTCCAGTTCGAGCGCCGCGCTGCGCAACGCGGCGACGTACAGCTCCTGCTTGCCCCCGAAATAGTGGTAGACCAGCGCGCGGGAGGCCCCTGCGGCGCTGGCCACGTCGTCGATCGAGACATCTTCGGCGTCACGCTTGCTGAACAGCTCAAGCGCCGCGGCCATGAGTTCCTCACGGCGACGGTCCACGCTCAGCCTTCGTCGTACCGGGCGTCCGTCGCCAGGGTCGCCGCTCTCTCGCTCACCTGGGGCCCTTGATGTCGCACCCACAATGCGCACACTATCGAAGGCGGTGCCGGATAACGCGGCCCAAATGACCATCTGCCGAGCCGCGCAACACACCCGTACCCTCAACGCGACTCGATCGTTTGGTCTGACAGGTGCACATCCACTCAGCGTGGGGAGAACCATGTCAGGACCGTCCATGCAGACGACCGATCGGTACCGTCCCGATCTCGGCGCGGCCGACCCCGGCCTTGGCGACGCCCAAGGGCCCCGGCCCCGGCCGACGATCCGGAACGTTGCAGAACGCGCGGGCGTCTCTAAGTCGCTGGTCTCCCTGGTGCTGCGGGGCTCCCCTCACGTCAGCGAGCACCGCCGGGAAGCGGTCTTGCAGGCCGCCAGAGAGCTCGGCTACCGGCCCAACGCGGTCGCGCGCAGCCTCGTCGAAGGGCGCACCCACCTGGTGGGCGCCCTCGTCGCCGACCTGCACAACCCGTTCTACGCCGAGTTCCTCGACGGGTTGCAAGAGAGCCTGCACGGTGACGGGCTCCGGCTGCTGATCGGCAGCGGCCGCTGGGACCCGGCCTTCGAGGAGGAGGCCGTCGAAGCGTTCCTGGAGCTTCGCGTGGACGGCCTGGTGCTGCTCGGCGTCGCGCCGTCCAGCGAGACCCTGGCCGAGGCCGCCGCGTACACCCCGACGGTCGTCGTCGGCGAGCGGGACGTGGAACTGGACAGCGTCGACATCGTCGTGGACGACGACCAGCTCGGCGCGCGCCTCGCCGTCGACCACCTGGTCGAGCTCGGTCACCGGCGCATCGCGCACATCGAGGGCACCCCCTCGTCGTCGGCGCGTTTCCGCTGCGAGGGCTACCTGGTGGCGATGCGCAGGCACGGGCTCGCACCGCACATCATGGTCGAGCACGGCGACTTCACCGAGGAGGGCGGCCGGCGCGCGGCCCGCGCGCTGCTCGAACGCACCCCCCGCCCTACGGCGATCTTCGCGGCCAACGACATCGTCGCCCTCGGAGTGCTGGTCGCGGCGAGCGAACTGGGCCTGCGCGTCCCCGAGGACCTGTCGGTCGTCGGATACGACAACACCCACCTGGCGGCCGTGCACCACATCTCGCTCACCTCGCTGGACCAGCCGAGGCGGGCGATGGGCAGGTCGGCCGCCACGCTGCTGAGCGACCGCATCACCGACCCGGGCAAGACGGCGCGGCTGCGCCAGGTGACGCCGCGCCTGGTGGTGCGGCACAGCACCGGCCCGGCTCCAAGTGATCCCCAAGGGTAGGTCAACATCCGCGGGATCGGCACCGTCCCCGTGTTGACTCGTAGCATGGCGCCGGCCCCGGCGTGCCGGATCGGCCCGAACAGGGCAGGACGCCCGCCTGTCACGGGGGCAGCGGGCGGCCGGCGTCCGACCGGGGGGAAGACATGCGTGATCCGGAACTGGTCTCCTGCGCCCAGCGCGCGGCGGCCGAGCTCGAACGTGCGTGGGCGCACTGGCGGGCCGCGCGCGGCAAGGACGAAGAGGGGGCGACCGAGTCGGTCGCCAGCTACGTCGCCCACTCCATCGACCACCCGTGGGGCCGCCCGCGCGTGGTCCTCGGCCTGGACGCCGAGGACGCCAGAGAGCTGGCCGCGCTCCTGCAGAAGCAGGATCTGAGCGAACCGGCCTGGTGATCCGATCTTCCGCGTAGCGGCCGGGCCATCGTGCGATTGCACGTAAGTTGGAGGCGGACGGTCGTCGGCGAAGGGGATCATCGTGACCGGTCGGGCATTGGCCATATCGTTCCTGGCCCTGTGCGGGCTGGGCACCGCGGCGTGCGGTGGCGCGGCGAGTTCCGCGGCCACCGGTCAGGACGCGGCCGCGACGGCCCACATGAAGAGCGTTTCGACCGAGCCCGCCTCGTCGTCGGCGCGGGCCGCGACGGCGTCCGCGCCGGCCGCCGCCCGTCCCCTCACGGGCAAGGTCATCGTGCTCGACCCCGGCCACAACGGCGGCAACTACCGCCATCCCGAGGTCATCAACAAGAAGGTCAACGTCCTCACCCAGTGGAAGGCGTGCGACACCACGGGCACCGCGACCAACGACGGCTACTCCGAGGCGGCCTTCACCTGGGACGTCGCCCGGCGCATGGTCAAGCTGCTCAAGGCCAAGGGCGCGACGGTCGAGCTGACCCGCGACGGCAACTCCGGGGTCGGGCCGTGCATCACCCAGCGGGCCGCCATCGGCAACAAGGCCCACGCGAACGCCGCGATCTCCATCCACGCGGACGGGGCGTCGGCGACGGCCCGCGGCTTCCACATCATCATGCCGAAGAAGATCAACGGGCCGGTGGACCCCGTCGTGGCCCGCTCCAAGAAGCTCGGGCTGGCGCTGCGCGCCGCCTACCACGAGGGCACAGGCATGCCGTACTCCACCTACATCGGCAAGGACGCGCTCGACTTCCGCGACGACCTCGGCGGGCTCAACCTGTCGACCGTGCCGAAGGTCTTCATCGAGACCGGCAACATGCGCAACGCGGCCGACGCGGCCAAGCTCAAGGACCCCCGGTTCCGGCAGCGCGTCGCCGCCTCCCTCGTCCAGGGCCTCGAACGCTACCTGGACTGAGGTTCCTCCCGGCGGGCCGCCGGGCGGGGCGACGCGGCGCGCGAATGGCATGATCTGAGACGTGGTCGATCTGATTCCGCGTCCTCGCGTCGTGCGCGCCGCTCCGGGGTCGTTCACGTTCGCTCCAGGCGCCCGGGTGTCGGGTCCGGCGGAGCTTGCCGGCGCGGTACGGCGGGCGCTGGCCGTCCTCGATCTCGGCGAGGCCGCCGGAAGGGCTGAGAGCGCGCCTGAGGCCGCGATCACCGTCGAACGGGACGAGCACCTCGCCGCCGAGGCCTACGCCGTCACGGTGACCCCTGAGGCCGTACACATCGTCGCCGGGGACGCCGCGGGCGCGCTGTACGCCGGGCAGACGCTCCGCCAGTCGCTTCCCGCGGCGGCGTTCCGTTCGGCCGCCGCGCCGGGCGCGGCGTGGACGGTGCCGTGCGGGCACATCGAGGACGCGCCGCGCTTCTCGTGGCGCGGCGCCCATCTGGACGTGTCACGGCATTTCCTGCCAAAGCGCGAAGTGCTGCGCATGATCGACCTGCTGGCCGCGCACAAACTGAACCGCCTCCACCTCCACCTCGCGGACGACCAGGGCTGGCGGGTCGAGAGCAGGGCCCATCCGCTGCTGCACGAGATCGGCTCGCACCGGCCGCGCACCACCACGACGCACTCCCACGGCGAGCAGCGCTTCGACGGCACCCCGCACGGCGGCCACTACACGCTGGACGACCTGGCCGAGATGGGCGCCTACGCGCGGGCCAGGGGCGTGACCGTCGTGCCCGAGATCGACGTCCCCGGCCACGCCTCGGCCATCCTCGCGGCCTACCCGCACCTGGGCGCCGATCCCGCCGCCTCGCACGAGGTGCTCGACCGCTGGGGCATCTCCCCGGCGATCCTGTCGCCGCTGCCCGCCACCGTCGAGTTCCTGTCCGCGGTCTTCGACGAGATCGTGGCGGCTCTCGGCGAGGTGCCGTTCTTCCACATCGGCGGCGACGAGTGCGTGCTGGACGACTGGGCCTCCTCGGCCGAGATCACGGCGTACCGCGAGTCGCTCGGCCTGGCCACCCCCGCCGGCCTGCACGCCCGTTTCCTGCGCGAACTGGCCGACGTGCTCGCCGCGCGCGGCTGCCGCGCGGTGGTGTGGGACGAGGCGTTCGTCAGCGGCGCGCTGCGGGCCGACACGATCGTCATGCCCTGGCGCGGCATGGGAGTCGGGCGGCGCGCCGCGGCGGCCGGTCACGACATCGTGGCGACCCCGGTGTTCCCGCTGTACTTCGACTACGCCGAGGCGGCCTCGCCCGAGGAGCCCGTCGCCATCGGGGACACGATCACCGTGGCCGACGTCGCGGCGTTCGAGCCGGCGCCCGCGTCATGGACCCCCGAGGAGGCCGGCCGGGTGCTGGGCGCGCAGTTCCAGCTGTGGACCGAGCGCATCCCCGACGGGCGGACGCTGGACTACCGGGCATGGCCGCGCGGGTGCGCCCTGGCGCAGATCGCCTGGTCGGGCGACGCCGAGGGCTTCGCGGCGGCGCTGCCCGCGCACCTCGCGCGGCTGGACGCCTACGGCGTCGAGTACCGGCCCCCGGCGGGGCCGCTGCCGTGGCAGCGCGGCGGCACGGGCAGCCGGCGGCACAGCCCGGGCGCCGTGCCGGTCGCGCAGGTGATGCGCCACCTGGAGGAGATGACCCACGAGGCCGACTCGACCCGTCCCAGCCTGAGCTGACGCCCCTCCCCGCCCATGCTCGACCGGCCCGTCGGCACGACCTCAGGCCTCGGCGGACGAGCGGCGGCATGACGTCGAGCGCTCGGCGGACGGCGCCGCGGCGCGGTGTCAGGCCGCGCGTTCGCGGCCCACGCGGCCGACCAGCTCGCCGACCGTGGAGCATCCGTGGCGGCGCAGCCTGCGGGCCAGCCCGCGGTTGATCCGCCAGGCCCACAACGGCCCCTCGTACACCATCGCCGTGTAACCCTGGACGAGAGTGGCGCCGGCCAGCAGCCGTTCCCACACGTCGTCGACGCTCTCGACGCCTCCGACGGACACCAGCGTGAGGCGGTCACCGACCCGGGCGTACAGCCGGCGCAGCACCTCCAGCGAGCGGGCCTTCAGCGGCCGGCCCGACAGGCCGCCCGCCTCGGCGGCGCCGGCCGCCTCGGCCTTCGACAAACCCTGCCGGCCGATGGTGGTGTTGGTGGCGATGATGCCCGCCAGCCCCAGCTCGACCGCGAGGTCGGCGACGGCGTCGATGTCCTGGTCGGCCAGGTCGGGGGCGATCTTGACCAGCAGCGGCGTGCGGCCGGCGGCCCGGCGCACCTCCGCCAGCAGGGGGCGCAGCAGCTCGACGGCCTGGAGGTCGCGCAGGCCGGGCGTGTTGGGCGAGCTGACGTTCACGACCAGGTAGTCGGCGAGCGGGGCGAGCCTGCGAGCACTGGCGACGTAGTCGCGCACGGCGAGCTCAGGGGGGATGACCTTGGTCTTGCCGATGTTCACGCCGACCACGACGGGCAGGCTCCGCGGACGGCCCAGCCGGCGGGCGGCCTGCTCGGCGCCGCGGTTGTTGAACCCCATCCTGTTGACGACGGCCCGGTCGGAGACCAGCCGGAACAGCCGTGGCCGGGGGTTGCCCGGCTGGGCGTGGGCGGTGATCGTGCCCACCTCGACGTGGCCGAAGCCGAAGGCCGCCAGCCCCTCGACGCAACCGGCGTCCTTGTCGAAGCCGGCCGCGAGCCCGAAGGGGCTGGGGAAGTGGACCCCGAACGCCTGGACGCGAAGCGCCTCGTCGCGTGGCGCCAGCCTTCGGTGCAGCCGGCGCTTCACGACGGGGGCGAGCGAGAGGACCCGGAGCGCGCGGAGGGTCAGGTGGTGCACCGTCTCGGCGTCGAACCTGCGGAGCACCAGCGCGAAGAGCAGTCGATACATCACCGTCCAGCGTAACCGGGTCCGGCCGGTCGGAGCTCGGCCGGGTGCCCGGGACCGGCCGGGCGCTCAGCCTCCTGGCGGCGCCTGCTCGCCCAGGATCTCGGCGGCCAGGTCGGCGACGCGGCGGCGGCTGTCGCGGGCGCGTTTGCGCAGGCCGGTGAACGCCTGGGCGGCCGTGAGGTCGTGCTTGCCCATGAGGTAGCCGATCGCCCGCTCGATCACGATGCGGTAGTCCAGCGCGTACTGCAGCTGGTCGGCCAGCGCGCTCTTCTCCTCGGCCTTCACCGCGGCCGCCAGCACCTCCTCTATGACGTGCGCGTAGGCGAGCAGCGCCTGAGTGTCGGACTCCTCCCAGTCGTGCGGTTCGGCCTGGTACACGTTGAGTGTGCCCACCGGTCCGTCGCCCAGCCGTACGGGGACGCCGGCGACCGCCCGCACGCTCGGGTGCAGTAACTCGGCCAGGTCGGGCCACCGCTCGTCGTCCTGCACGTCACGCGTGGTGACCGCGGCATTGGTGAAGAACGCCGACACGCACGGCCCGTGACCCACTGCGGCCTGCGCGTACTCCAGGCTCTTGCCGGCCTCGTCGGTGGTCACCAGATAGCGCAACGCCTTGCCCTCGTCGGCGAACATCAGACCTGCTCCGGCGTAGCCGAACAGCCGGTCCACCACGCGGACGATGCGTTCCAAATGGTGCACGACCCCGGTTGCCTCCGAGGCCTTCTGCACACCCCTGAGGCTTGCGACCAGAGCCTCCGGATCTATACGTGTCATTTCCCATCCTCTTGTTAACCTCACCCCTGCGCCGGCGCGGTCATGGAGAGGCATGCTTTTTCGCATTGCATCTGCCCGAAAACGGGCACAACAGTCCAACTTTCGCGGACACCGAAGAGCGACAACCCGAATCACCCGGACGGCCTGGCGGTCCGGTGCGGGAATCAGGTACGCCGACCAGACCGTCGACGGGACGGAAAGGATCGACGAGCGCGGCCGACGGCATGCGGAGCCTCAGCGCGCTTGACATGGTCAACGCCGGTGCCAATGGCGGTGCCACCTCTCAATTGAGGAAGCTCCGCGGACACAGGGCGGAATGATCTGCGGCAAAGCGTAGTGCGGCACGATGACTCAGGCCAAGTGGTTCGCACACCTGGTGGAAAGAATCACCTCGACGGGCGCGCTCGTCCCGGCTTGTACGGCTTGCACCGCCCACGCGATGCGTCGCGGGGCTCCTCTTCAGGGTATGCGGAACGGCACATCACCCGGCGCGCGGGCCGGGCCCGGCCACGCGGCGTCACCTCACCGGTGGCGGCGTCACCCGCGAGGACGCCCGGCGCCCCGGGCCAGGCCGGTGGTCACCTCACGAGGGCGCCCGGCGCCCCCCACGCCGGGCCCGCGCGATGTCACTTCACCGGCATCTCGCTTCGCTGGCCGGGCCGCGCGGCGTCGCGTACCGCCCGCCCCGGCGCGCCGGGCCACCAGAAGCGGTCGCCGAGCAGGGTCACCAGAGCGGGGACGAGCACGCTGCGCACCAGGAGGGTGTCGAGCAGCACCCCGAAGCCGACGATGACCCCGATCTGGGTCAGGGTGATCAGCGGGAGCACTCCGAGCACGGCGAACACCGCCGCGAGCAGGATGCCGGCGCTGGTGATCACTCCACCGGTGACCGCGAGCGCCATGACGATGCCGCCGCGGGTGCCGAGCCGAGGGGTCTCCTCTCTGGCCCGCGTGGTCAGGAAGATGTTGTAGTCGACGCCGAGCGCCACCAGGAACAGGAAGCCCAGCAGAGGCACGCTGAGGTCGAGCGCGGGGAAGCCGAAGAAGTGCGTGAAGGCGAACCATCCCGCCCCGAAGGCGGCGGCGAAGCTGGCGACCACCGTGAGGACGAGCGTGACGGCGGCGACGACCGACCGCAGCAGCGCGAGCAGCACCAGCAGCACCACGGCGAGTACCAGCGGGATGATCAGACGCTGGTCGCGGGCGGCGGCGTCCCGCTCGTCGAGGTCGGACGCCTCGGCGCCGCCGACCACCGCGGAGGCGCCGGGAACGGCGTGGACGGCCGCGCGAAGGGCCCTGAGGGCGGCGAAGCTCTCGTCGCTGCCGGGCTCGGCGCCGAGCACCGCCTCGGCGCGCGTGTACTGAGGGGTCCGCTCGACGATCGTCACCCGGGGGTTTCCCGGGATGGCCGCGGCGGCCGCGCGCACCTGTTCGGCGGCGGCCGTACGGGAGATGATCACCACGGGCTGGGCGCTGCCCGCGGGGAACGCCCGGCTCAGCGTCTCCTGTCCGGCGATGGCCTCCACCCGGTCGCGGAAGCGCTCGGTCTGCGACAGGCCGCTGTGCACGCCCACCGCCCCGGCCGCGAGCACGGCGAGCACGACCAGGCTGAGGGCGGTCATGACGGCGGGACGCCGCGCGACCGCGCCGCCGACCCGCGCCCACGGCCCGGTGCGCGTCGGGTCGGCCTGGCCCACCTGCGGGGCGAACGGCCAGAACAGCCCGCGGCCGAAGCAGACCATGGCGGCGGGCAGCACCAGCAGGGCGTACCCCACGGCGGTGACGATGCCGATCGCCCCGGCCATGCCGATGCTGCGGTTGAACGGCGAGAGCGCGAAGGCCAGCGTGCCGAGGGCGAGGGTCACGGTGGCCGAGCTGGCCAGGATGGCCGGGGCGGCCGAGCGGACGGCGCCGGTCATGGCCGTGTGCCGGTCGCCGTGCAGGCGGAGCTGTTCGCGGTAGCGGGCGATGAGCAGCAGGGCGTAGTTGGTGCCGGCGCCGAACACCAGCACGGAGGTGATGCCGAGGGTGGAGTCGTCCACGGTCAGCCCGGTGGTGCGGGTGAGGATCGCGACGATCTTGGCGGCGACCTGGTCGGCCACGCCGATCACGCTCAGCGGCACCAGCCACAGCCAGGGGCTGCGGTAGGTCAGCAGGAGCAGCAGCGCCACCACCGAGGCGGTGGCGGCGAGCAGGGTGATGTCGGCGCCCTGGAACACCGCGGCGAGGTCGACCTGGAAGCCTGCTCCGCCGGTGACCTCGACGCGCGCGCCCGCGGGCAGTCCCGCGCGGCCCTCCGCGCGGATGCGTCCGACCTCCTCGGCCAGTTCGGCGTTCGACAGCGCACCGGCGAGCGGCACGGTCAGCAGCGCCACGTCGCCCTTGCCGGAGAAGACGGGGGGCGGCGTCCGCCCGCCCACGGCGAGCGCGGCCATCCGGCCGGCGTCGGCGCGGACGGCGTCCTTGTCCTGCTCGGTCAGGCCGCCCTCGCGGCTGTAGACCACCAGCGCGGGCAGGACCTGGCCGCTCGGCAGCTCCCCCCGCAGGCGCAGCGCCTCCGCCGACTCCGCGCCCTTGGGCAGGGCCGCCGCCGGGTCGGTGTCGACCTTCGCCGAGCCGCCGAACGCCAGCGCCAGACCGGAGAGCAGCACGGCGACGGCGAGCGTCGCCCATTTGCCGCGGGCGCCCCACAGCGCGGCCCAGCCCATATGCTCTGCTCGTTTCATAGCGGCCTGTCCCGTCAGAGATCTTTCACTGGTGGAATTTTTCTATCATGGAAAGAATAGGCGGCGAGGGGAGCCACCGGCAAACATCGAGGCAGGCGACAACAAGGAGGCCAACGTGTCGGCAGACCAGCCCGGCGACGACGCCGCGAGCCCGCTGGAGTTGATCACCCTGATGCGCCGGCTCAACGTCGAGCTCGACCGGTTCGTCGAGCGGTTCGCCGTGGACCACGGCCTGCACCGCACCGACCTCAACGCCGTCGTGGTGATCATGGACGCGGCCCTTGAGGGCCGTCCGCTCACCCCCGGCGCCCTCGGCTCCGCGCTCAACCTCAGCGCCCCCGCGACGACCGCGCTGCTGAACCGGCTGGAGCACGCCGGGCACGTCGAGCGCCACCGCAGTGAGACCGACCGCCGCAAGGTCGAGCTGGCGCTGCACTCCCAGGCCGTCGCGCTGGCCAGAGAGTTCTTCATGCCTCTCGCCCGGCACCTGTCGGCGGCCCTCGAACCGTTCACCGGCGAGGAGCGCGAGGTGATCCGGCGCTTCCTGACCGGCAGCATCCAGGCGTCCGTGGACGCCCGCGGCGACGCCGCCCGCTGACCGCTGGCAGGCCGCGCCGTTCCCGCCGACGCCGCGCGAACCGGCGCCGTACGAGGGGTTGATACCCGTTTGCAACGAATGAGCAAGGGAGCTGAAAGCGCCGGCGCGCACACTGCGGTCATCACGAACAGGAAGGACCGCCTCCGATGAGGATCACCCGCACCCTTACCGGTCTCGCCATCGCCGCCGCCTTCGTCACACTCGCTCCCATCGCCGCCGAAGCCGCCACCGGTTCGTCCGGCGCCACAGGTTCGTCGGACGCGGTCACCGCCGGCACCACCTCCTGGGGTTCCTACTACGCTCCGCGGCGCGCGGCCAAGGCCCGCGGCACACTCACCGCCAGGGGCGAGGACCACGCGGACATCCCGGCCGCCGACTCCGTGAGGATCTCCGGCAAGGTCTACGACCTCACCCGCAACCGGGCGTGCGGCTGGGCGGTCTTCCGCATCACCTACCGCGACGGCTCGGGCAACCTGCCCTTCAAGCACTACAGCGTCCGCGACTGCTCCTACGGCTCGCCCAAGCGCTTCTCGGCGAAGTTCAAGGACGTCTACCAGGTCGAGCTGAAGGTCTGCTCCGAGTGGAAGGCCGCCAAGCCGTCGCTCAACTGCCTGTACGCGGGAACGTGGAAGACCCTGTACCTGTCGAAGTGATCCCGGCGAGCAGTTCGAGCCGGTCGAGCTGCGCGTCGATGGTGGGGGCGGCGACGCGGCAGACGATGTGCCGCGCGCCGGCCTCCACCTAGCGCGCCAGGGTCGCGGCCAGGTGGCCGAGAGGACCGGCGGCCCGCCCGGCCGGTACGAGGGCGTGGACTCCGGCAGGTCGTCGAAGCTCAGCACCCGGCCGTGGAAGCTGCGCCGGCCCGCCCACAACGCGCGCCAGAGCGCCACCGTGTCGTCCGGCGGCGCGGCCGGCCGTGTCCGCGCCCATCAGGCGTCCGGGAACATGTAGTCGGCGGCGATGCGGCCTTCCTCGTCGAGACGCAGGACCTCAAGGCCGCCGCCCGCCGCCTCGCCCCCGGCGACCGTCACCATCTCCCAGCGGAAGGTGACCACGTCCCGCAGGCGGACGGCCGCGGCGCGCTGCCGGAAGGTGTACTCCCCCGGGGCGACGAACTCGCGGTAACCGCCCGTGACCCGCCGCTCGATCGCGTCGTGCCCGTGGGCTTCCAGGGCGGCCGGCGCGAAACCGAGACCGGCGCTCATCTCGCGCATCTCCTCGGGCGGCTGGAGGAGGTGGACGCCTCCCTCGGCCCACAGTTCCTCGATGGCCTTGCGGCGCTCCTTCGGGTCCGGCTCGATCCACATCGCGACGTAGCGGCCGACCAGGTGCTGGACATCCGTGTCGTGCATTTCTTCCTCCTCGTGGACGGCGTGATGCCGGTGCCTGCGCATCGTCCGAGAGCAGGCGGTGGCCGGGCAATTCCGCCGAGGGAATGACCGGGCGGCCGCGGAGAAATGTCGGAGGGACCTGCCACGATCGGAGGCATGAGCCAGACGTTGAAAGGAAAGATCGCCCTGGTCGCCGGGGCGACGCGCGGCGCGGGGCGCGCCATCGCCGTCCAGCTCGGCGCCGCCGGCGCCACGGTCTACGTCACGGGGCGCAGCACCCGCGGGCGGCGCTCCGAGATCGACCGGTCCGAGACCATCGAAGAGACCGCCGAGCTGGTCGCCGCCGCGGGCGGCGAGGCCATCCCGGTGCAGGTCGACCATCTGGAGTCCGAGCAGGTGAAGGCGCTCGTCGAGCGCATCGATCGCGAGCGGGGCCGGCTCGATGTGCTCGTCAACAACATCTGGGGCGGCGAGCAGCTGTTCAGCTGGAACGAGAAGCTCTGGGAGCACTCGCTGGAGACGGGCCTGCACATCCTGCGGCTGGCGATCGACACCCACATCGTCACCAGCCACCACGCCCTGCCGCTGCTGATCAGGAATCCGGGCGGCCTGGTCGTCGAGATGACCGACGGCACCGCCGAGTACAACGCCGCCAACTACCGCGTCTCCTTCTTCTACGACCTGGCCAAGACCTCGGTGATCCGCATGGCGTTCGCCCAGGCACAAGAGCTCGCCCCGCACGGCGCGACCGCCGTGGCGCTCACCCCCGGGTGGATGCGCTCCGAGATGATGCTCGACGTCTACGGCGTCACCGAGGCGAACTGGCGTGACGCGCTGTCCCGGGAGCCCCACTTCGCCATCTCCGAGACCCCCGCCTACGTCGGCAGGGCGGTGGTGGCGCTGGCCGCCGATCCCGAGGTCGCCCGCTGGAACGGCCGGTCGCTGTCCAGCGGCGGGCTGGCTCAGGTCTACGGCTTCACCGACCTCGACGGCAGCCGTCCCGACGCCTGGCGCTACCTCGTCGAAGTGCAGGACGCCGGCAAGCCCGCCGACACCACCGGCTACCGCTGAGCCGCCGGCCACGCCTGCGGAGCGATCTCCACAAGCAAGGACGTTTCCGCAGGTAATGTGAGGTTCCGCCCGTCGGGGAGGGCGGAGGCGTCCACCTGCGTTCAGATCGGTCGAAGGAGAGAGCGAACTTCTCGGCAGGCCGCCGCATCCAGCGGGAGGGGCGTCCGGCGCCCCGGGAAGGAGAGCGGTGTGCTGTCGCAAGCGGAGTCGGACGGTGAGCTGGTGCTCGCCGCGCGTGCCGGAGACGCGGCCGGCCTCGGCCTGCTGATCTCCCGGCACCTGGCCGGCATGCGGGCGGTCGCGTTGAGCGTGCTCGGATACGGACCGGACGCCGAGGACGTCGTCCAGGACGCCGTGCTGGTCGCGATGCGGCGCATCGGCGAGTTGCGCGACCCGGCCGCCGTGGGCCCGTGGCTGCGGGCGATCGTCCGCAACGCGTGCCGCATGCGCCTGCGTGAGACGCGTCCCGTGCCGCTGGGCGACATGGAGGCGTTGGTCATGCCGTCCCGCGAACCGACGCCCGAGGAGCTGCTTGAAGACCGCGCCCTTCGCGACTGGGTCTGGCACGCGCTGGACGAGCTGTCCGAACCGGTGCGCCTGGTGGCGCTGCTGCGTTACTTCAGCGACGTCTCCTCCTACGAGGAGATCGCCGCGCTGTGCGGCGTGCCGATCGGCACCGTCCGCAGCCGGCTGAGCCAGGCCAGGGCCAAGCTCGCCGAGGCGCTGCGGCGCACGGCCGATCTGGCGCACGACGACGCCGCCTCGTTCGCCATGGCCCGCCGCCGGGAGGCCGAGGAGATGCTGGCCGCGGCGCAGCGGGGAGCGTTCGCCGACGTCATCAGGGAGTTCTGGCGGCCCGACGCCGAGTTCGTCGGCCCCAACGGCGAACGGGCGGAGGACGATCGGCGGTTCGCGCTGTCGGGAATGGAGATGGATCTCGCGCACGGCGTGCGCCAGCGCATCTCCAACGTCGTCGCCGGCCGGGACGTCACGATCTGGGAGGCCGATCTGATCAGTCCGCCGGACGACCCGGCCCACTGCCCGCCCGCGGTGGTGTGGCTGCACGCACTCCGCGACGGCCGCGTCCGGCGCCTCCGGCTGTTCCACCCCCGCCCCGCACGACTCCCCGGCTGAGACCCGCACGGCTCCCCGGGCGAGAACCGCGCGACTCCCCGGGCGAGAACCGCACGGCTGCCCGGCTGAGACCCGCGTGACTTCCCGGGTGAGAACCGCACGACTCGTCGGCTGAGACCAGTCTTCGGGCCGGCTCGGAGAAATTTCGCCGGAAAGTCGAACTTTCGCCACGTGTCCCGCATCTGGTCGGCGTCGACCGAGGCCCGGTTCCACACCGGCCGTGATCTTGAACAGGGGCACGATGCCTTCCACCACCACCGGCACGCTCGCGCAGGGCGCGCACGAGATCGTCATCGACGGAGTGCGGCAGGTCTTCCACGTCTTCGGCACCGGACCCGTGTGCGTGGCGCACTCCGGCGGCCCGGGCATCGCCTGGGAGTACCTGCGCATGCCGTCGCTGGAACGGCATCTGACCATGGTCTACCTGGAGCCGATCGGCACCGGCGACTCCGGCCGCCTCGACGATCCCCGCGACTACCGGCTCGACACCTACGCGAAGTTCCTCCACCGGGTGATCGAGCACCTCGGCGTGCCGCAGGTGTTCGTCCTCGGACACTCGCACGGCGGGTTCGTCGCGCAACACCACGCGCTGGCCCACCCCGACCGGGTCGCCGGCCTGATCCTGCTGTCCACCTCGCCGGTCACCGGAGAGGAGTTCTGGGGCGCCGCGCTGGCCGAGATGAGCCGCTTCCCTGACCGCCACCCCGGCAACGCGGAGGCGGCCGGTGTGCCGGCCGCCTTCCAGGAGGCGCTGGCCGCCGCCGACGACGAGGGTTACACCCTCTCGCTCCGTCGCATCCTGCCCGCCTACTTCGGCGATTACTGGGCCCACGAGCACGAACTGGCGCCGATGCGGGAGAACCTGCGCGCGTGGATCGACCCGATGCGCGGCGAGGAGCCGGCGCCGTTCGACGTGCGGGACGCGCTCGCTTCGATCGAGATCCCAACGCTGATCATCACCGGCGCCCACGACTTCATCTGCGGTCCCCGCTGGGCGAAGCTGCTCCACGACGGCATCCCCGGCTCGCGCCTCACCGTCCTGCCGGACAGCGGCCACATGGGCCACCTGGAGGAACCCGAGGCGTTCACCCTCGCCGTCACCGAGTTCGCCCTCTGATCCCCTGCCTCCGCCCGTGATCGTGCGCATACGGATGGACCCCCGGTGCCTGAGCGCCGGGGGTCCACGGGAACCGGATCATCTGGACCGGAGCGTCCGGCCGGGTTCGCCGGCCCTTCACCG
This sequence comes from Sphaerisporangium sp. NPDC049457, assembly GCF_055586705.1. Classification (NCBI taxonomy): domain Bacteria; kingdom Bacillati; phylum Actinomycetota; class Actinomycetes; order Streptosporangiales; family Streptosporangiaceae; genus Sphaerisporangium; species Sphaerisporangium sp. NPDC049457. The sequence continues at coordinate 86,098 of NZ_JBVJHR010000026.1, forward strand.
TCCGGCCCCTGACGGGCGGTGACCGCCGGTCACCGACCCGGTGGCCTGGGGTGGTTTAGAAGAAGTCGCGGGAGTGGCCCCAGTCGTAGTGGCCGCGGGTGCCTTCGCCGACGCGGATGCGGAAGTCGTCGAAGGTGCCCTTGCGGAATTTGCCGGAGAAGTGGGAGGCGCCGTAGCGGTTGCCGCGGTAGTGCACAACGCCACACAACGCCACACGCCGGACCGGACGCAGCGGTGACCCCGGCCGGCTGACCGCTCACGCCACCGGCCTCCCACCGGCACGACGGCTCACCGGCCGGACGAGCGCCCGCACCCCGGGCGGCGGGGCCGGTACCCCATCAACCGTTCGGTGGATATCGGGACCGGCGTCCGGTGGAGATCCTCGGGACATGACAGTCATCGAGATCGACGGCCTGCGCAAGAGCTACAAGAACGCCACGGCCGTGGACGGCGTCTCCCTGCGGGTCCGTGAAGGCGAGATCTTCGGGATCGCCGGCCCGAACGGCGCCGGGAAGACCACGGTCGTGGAGTGCGCGTCGGGCCTGCGCCGGCCGGACGGCGGCACCGTACGGGTGCTGGGCCTGGACCCGCACACCGACCGACGCGAGTTGCTGCAGCGTGTCGGCGCCCAGTTGCAGGAGGCCGGCCTGCCCGACGCGATCACCGTCGGCGAGGCACTGCGCATGTACGCCTCCTTCTACGACGAGCCCGCCGACTGGCGGGCGCTCATGGACGAGTGGGGGCTGACGTCCAAGAGGCGCACCGCCTACGGGCGCCTGTCCGGCGGCTGGAAGCAACGGCTGTTCATCGCGCTCGCCCTGGTGGGCGACCCGGAGATCGTCTTCCTCGACGAGCTCACCACGAGCCTGGACCCCTCCGCCCGCCGCATGACCTGGGAACTGATCCGCGGCATGCGCGAGCGCGGGGTCACCGTCGTGCTGGTCACCCACTTCATGGACGAGGCCGAGGCGCTGTGCGACCGCATCGCGATCATCGACCGCGGCAGGGTCGTCGCCCTGGGCACCCCCGGCGAGCTGACCGCCAAGGGACGATCCGACTCGCTGGAGGAGGCGTACTTCGCGCTCACCACGGGAGGCACGGCGTGAAAGGCACGAACATCATCAACAGCGGCAGCGGCATCCACGGCATGGCGACGAGCATGAAGGGGGCGGCGGGCATGACGCGTCCGGCGGGCACGGGCATGAAGGGACTCACCCAGGTCGTCGCGGTCGAGCTCAAGCTGACCATGCGCGACCCGATGTCGGCGTTCTTCGCCCTGGCCTTCCCGGCCATCATGCTGTGGGTCAAGATGCGCAGCGGCAGGCCCCTGCCGGGCGGGCTGCCCGCCATCGACGCCACGGTGCCGATGCTGAGCGTCTTCGTCATCGGCCTGGCCGCCCTCACCATCCTCCCGGCCACGCTGGCCCAGTACCGGGAACGCCGGGTGCTCAAGCGCCTGCGCGCCACCCCTGCCTCGCCCACCATGCTGTTCGGCGCGCAACTGGCCGCTCACATGCTGCTGGCGGCGTTCGGGACGGCGCTGCTGGTCGTCATCGGCCTGGCCGCCTACGGGCTGACGGCGCCGGGCGACCCAGGAGGCGTCCTGCTGGCCTGGGTGCTCGGCGCGCTGAGCCTCGGCTCCATCGGCCTGCTCATCGGCGCTCTCGTCCCGAGCGGCCGCGCCGCCACCGTGGTCGGGCTGAGCCTGTTCTTCCCCATGGCCTTCCTCTCGGGCGCGATCATCCCCAGGGAGACCCTGTCGGGCTCCATGCGCGCCATCGGCGACCTGACCCCCATGGCCCCCGTGGTCCAAGCGGTACGGGACGGATGGAGCGGCACCGGGATGTCCCCGTTTACCCTGGGCGTCATGGTGACGATCTGGATCATCGCCGGCGGCGTCGCCGTCAGGGCGTTCCGGTGGTGAACGCCGCCGACCAAGCCCTGTCCCGATGGGATCGTTCCTGGCCCGCCCTGCCGTACCTGTTCATCCTGCTGCCCGCGGCGTTCGCGCTGGCGCGCGACTGGAGGGCGAACGTTCTGGCCCTCGTCGTGCTCGCGGCGGCCTGGCACTGGTTCATGGTCTCCGCCCGCCCAGGGCGCGTCGAGCACCCGGCGGCGCTGATCGGGTACTTCGTCGTGATGCTCGCCGTCACCGGGGCGCTGATCAGGCTCGACTCCCTGTTCACGGTGACCGGGCTGGGCGCGTTCGTCCAGTCCTATGCCCTGCTGCCCCGCAGGTGGGCGTACGCGGGGGTGACCGCGACGGCCGCCGTCCTGGTCGCCGCCCGGCCCGAGTCGGGCCGGAGCACCGGAGAGCTGCTGTTCGCGTTCCTCGTCGCGGCGCTGGTCGCCTCCACCATCGGCCTGTCCGTCCAGACGATCACCGATCAGAACGAGCAGCGCAAGGTGATGATCGTCCAGTTGCGGCAGACCGGCGCGAAGCTGGCGGCGCTGGCGGAGGAGAACGCCGAGTTGCAGGCCCGGCTGCTGACCCACGCCCGCGAGGCCGGCGTACTCGGTGAGCGGCAGCGGATGGCCAGGGAGATCCACGACACCATCGCGCAGGGCCTGACCGCGATCCTCACCCAGCTCGAAGCCGCCGAAGAGACCCTCGACGACACGTCCGCGGCTCGGGCGCGCCTGGACACGGTGCGCACCCTGGCGCGGGAGAGTCTGAACGAGGCCCGCCGGTCGGTCCAGGCGTTGCGCCCGGCGCCGCTGGAGGAGGCCCAGCTGCCTGCCGCTCTACGGGACGTCGCCACGAAGTGGTCGCGGACCACCGGCGTTCCCGCATCCGTTTCGATCACCGGGGACGCCCGGCCGCTGCACACCGAGGTCGAGATCGCCTTGCTGCGGGTGGCGCAGGAGGCGCTGGCCAACGTGGCCAAGCACGCCTCGGCCGGACGGGCCGGTCTCACGCTGTCGTACATGGAGGACGTCGTGGTGCTGGACGTGCGCGACGACGGAGCGGGCTTCTCCCCCGGGGCGGGCTCCACGGGCGACGGCGGGTTCGGCCTCATCGCGATGCGCCAGCGCGTCACCCGGCTGGCCGGCGCCTTCGAGCTGGAGACGTCCCCGGGCCAGGGAACGGGGATCAGCGCCACCATCCCGGCCATCCCGGCCATCCCGGCCATCCCCGCCACCTCGCCGGCCGAGCCGGGCGCGTCCTGCGATCACCACCGATCCCTCTCCGGAGACGAGTCGTGACCATGCCGATCCGTATGATCATCGTCGACGACCATCCGGTCGTCCGCGACGGACTGCGCGGGATCTTCGAGGGCGACGACTCGTTCGAGGTCGTCGGCGAGGCGGCCGACGGGCCCGAGGCGCTCGTCGTCGCCATGCGCACCAGCCCGGACGTCGTCCTCATGGACCTGCGGATGCCCAAGATGAGCGGGGCGGAGCTCATCCGCCGGCTGCGCGAGCAGGCGCCCGGCGTCAACGTGCTCGTCCTGACCACCTTCGACGACGACGCCGACGTCCTGCCCGCCATCGAGGAGGGCGCCACCGGCTACCTGCTCAAGGACACCCCGCGCGCCGACCTGCGCCGGGCCGTGCGGGCGGCCTCGCGCGGCGAGACGGTGCTGTCCCCCTCCGTGGCCGGCGTGCTGGCGCCCAGGGCCCACACGCCGGAACGGCAGGCCCAGCCGCTGAGCCGTCGCGAGCTGGAGGTGCTGGGGCTCATCGCCCGCGGCGCGACCAACCGCGAGGTCGCCGCGAGACTGTTCATCACCGAGGCGACGGTGAAGACGCACCTGCTGCACGTCTTCGCCAAACTCGCGGTCAACGACCGCGCCGCCGCGGTGGCGACCGCCTACGAGATCGGCCTGCTCGGCCCGGCCGCCGCCACCTGACATCCCACGTCCCGAACGGCCTGCTCGGCCCGGCCGCCGCCGCGTGATGCCCGTCCCCGAACGGCCTTCCGGCCCGGCCGGCGCCGCCTGAGCCGTCACGCACGCGGCCGGCGGGGGCGGCTTGAGTCTCCTCCAGGGGGAGGCGCGAGAGTGGCGGCATGGACGGCGACGCGCTCTACACGATCGGGGACCTGGCACGGCGGACCGGGCTGACGGTCAAGGCCATCAGGTTCTACTCCGACCGTGGGATCGTCCCGCCCACCGGCCGCAGCCCGGCCGGCTACCGCCTCTACGGCGCCGACGCCGCCGCCCGCCTGGACCTCGTCCGGACACTGCGCGACCTGGGACTGGACCTGGCCACGATCCGCAAGGTCGTGGACCGGGAGATCTCGCTTCCCGAGGTCGCCGCCGCGCACGCCGCGGCCCTGGCGGTGCGGATCCGGACGCTGCGCCTGCGGCACGCCGTGCTGACGGCGGTGGCCGAGCGCGGAGAAGCCACACCCGAGGAGATCGATCTCATGCACAAGCTCGCCAAGCTCTCACAGGACGAACGCCGACGCCTGATCGGCGAGTTCCTCGACTCCGCCTTCGGCGGCCTGGGCGCGGGCCATCTCGGCGTCGCCCGTTCGCTGACCCCCGAGCTGCCGGAGGATCCGGACGCCGAGCAGGTGGAGGCGTGGGTGGAGCTGGCCGAGCTGTCCCAGGACCCCGGCTTCCGCGCCGACATGCGCCGGCTGGCCGAGCAGCACGCGGCCGACCGCGCCGAGAGCGGCGCCGTCGTCCCGCGCCGCGACGCCGCCGCGATCGCCGGCGACCTGGCCGGTCCCGCGCTGGAGGCGGGCGTCGACCCGGCCTCGCCCGAGGCCGGCCCGGTCGTCGTGGCGGTCGCGGCCGAGTACGCCCGCCTGGTGCGCCGCCGCGACGACGCCGAGCTGCGACGCCGACTGCTGCTCCGGCTGGAGACCACGCTCGCCCCTGGAAGAGAGCGGTACCTCAGGCTGCTCGCGGTGATCAACGGCTGGCCGGCGCCGCGGAGCCTGACACCGGCCCTCGACTGGACCGTCCAGGCCCTGCGCGCCCGCATCCCGAGCTGATCGGCGCATCCCGGGCTGATCGAGCCGGCCTTCGGAGGACGGACGGCCCGCCGGCGAGCCCGCCGGCCGGCTGGAGATGACCGGCGACCGCGCCGCCCTGCGACGACTGCTGGACGCCCTCGCCGCACCCTGACACGCGAGGTGCGCCTGCGCGGATCAGGACGACGGGGCGGGGCCCGTCGAGTCGCGGACGCTGAGCGTCGTCGCGAGCTGGAGGTGCCGGGAGGCGGGCTGCACGCCGTCCACCATGCCGAGGACCGTCTCGACGGCCATCCGGCCCATGCCGACGAGGGGCTGACGGACGGACGTGAGCCGGGGCGCGGTCCACTGGGTCTGCGGCGTGTCGTCGAACCCGGTGACCGACAGCTCGCCCGGGACGGCGATGCGCAGCTCCTTGGCCGCGGCGAGCACCCCGACGGCGATCTCGTCGTTGCCCGCGACCACCGCGGTCGGCCGTTCGTCGAGCGCGAGGATGTCCAGACCATGCCGGAGCCCCGCCTCGACGGAGAACGCCCCGTGCCGGACCAGGGTGCGGTCCGGCGTGACGCCCGCCGAGTCGAGCGCGGCCTGGTACCCGTGGAAGCGCTCCACCGAGGGAGCCGAGCCGAGCGGGCCGCCGATCCAGGCGATCTTGCGATGGCCGAGCCTGATGACGTGCTCGGTCGCCGACCGGCCGCCCGCCCAGTTGGTGGCGCCGATGCTGACGACACGTGACTCGGTCGTGTCGATCGGATCGATCGCCACGACGGGCACCTCGAGATCCTCGGCGGCGAGGAGCACCGAGTTGGGCACGGCGATGGCGAGCGCGATGATGCCGACGACGCCGGACGCCTTCTCCTCCGCCATCCAGGTACGGGCCGCCGTACGGCTCGTGCGGATCGACCCGTCGAGCGGCAGGCGCAGGACCAGCTCGGCCTGCGCGGAGGTCGCCGCGACGAGTATCCCTTGGAGCACCGTCCCGGCATAGCGGGACTCCACGATGTCGAGCATGGTGACGAGGGTCCGCTCCCGCGTTCGCTCGTGACGCGCCGCGGTCGGCTTGTAGCCGAGCTCGGCCATGACCCCGAGAACGAGCTCACGCGTTTTCGCCCCGACATCGCTGCGCCCGTTGAGGACCTTCGAGGCGGTCGTCGGCGAGACGCCGGCCATTCGGGCGACGTCCGCCAAGGTGGCTCGCTCGGAAGGACCTCGCCGCGCCATCAGGGCTCCCTTCGGGCTCCGAAATTCTTTCGAAACCTACCACGACACCTTTCGGCCAGTCTCGGGAAAAGAGCCCTCTTCTTGACCCGTTGACACGGGACAAATCCACGACCTAGTGTCCTGGCAGTACCGAACAAGTTGCGAAATATTTTCGGAACCACCCCCTCAGGACGAGAGGAGAGGCTCATGCGGCTCTCCCAGAAGGTAAGGGTCCTCACCGCGGCGCTCGTGCCGATGCTCGCGCTGGCCGCGTGCTCGGGCGGCACCGGCGGCTCGGGCGGCGGCACGGCCGGCGGCGGCAGCGGTGACGAACAGGTGAAGCTGACGGTCTGGAGCTGGGACGGCACCGTCGCGGGGGCCGTGCCCGGATTCCAGGCCGCGAACCCGAACATCAAGGTCGAGGTCGTCAACGCGGGCTCGTCCCAAGACGAGTACAAGGCACTCGACAACGCCATCCAGGCCGGTTCCGGTGTACCCGACCTCGTGATGTTCGAGTACTTCGCGGTGCCCTACTTCGCCATTCCCGGCAAACTGGCCGACCTCGGGGAGTTCGGCGTCCAGAACCTCAAGAACGACTATGTCCAGGCCGCGTGGAACGACGTGACCGTCAACGGCAAGGTCTACGCGCTGCCGTCCGACTATGGGCCCTCGGCCATGTTCTACAACGCGGCCACGTTCAAGAAGGCCGGCATGGACAAGCCCCCCGCCACGTGGGACGAGTACTACGAGGCCGCCAAGAAGATCCGCGCGCTCGGCGGCGACCACTACATCGCCCAGGACACCGGGGACATCTTCTTCCTGCTCTCGCTCATCTGGCAGGCAGGCGGCCGCCCGTTCAAGGTGGACGGCACCAAGGTGCACATCGACTTCACCGACCCGGGCACCACCAAGGCCGTGGCCTTCTGGCAGAAGCTGCTCGACGAGCACCTCATCAACACCAAGATCACGGGATGGTCCGACGACTGGAACCGGACGCTCAACGACGGAAGCCTCGCCACCCAGACCATGGGCGGCTGGCTGACCTCGACGCTGCCCGAGCGCGCGCCGAAGGCCGCCGGTGACTTCAGGGTCGCCCTGATGCCGCAGTGGACGCAGGGCGACAAGGTCGGCGCGGCTAACGGCGGAAGCTCGTTCGGCATCCCCGCCGCGGCCCCGCACAAGGACGCGGCCTACAAGTTCCTCGAATACTTCGCGCACGGCGGCGGCCTGTCGTCCCGCGTCGACGCGGGCGCCTTCGTGCCGAACACCTCGGTGCTGGACAGCGACGCGTTCCGGAGCAAGCCCAACAAGTACTTCGGCGACCAGAAGGTCGGCGGCGTGCTGGCCGAGGCCTCGGAGACCGTCGGGATCGGCTGGCAGTACCCGCCGTTCTTCGAGTGGGCGCGCTCGATCTACGGCGACCTCGCCTCGCCGTTCTACACCACGGGCAAGGGCTCGCTCGCCGAGATCCTCGAACAGTGGAAGCAGCGTTGCATCCAGTACGGCAACGAGCAGGGCTTCCAGGTGGACTAGCGGTTCCTCCCCGGGGGCGAGGATCCGCGTGCGGCGGCGGCCGTCGCCGCACGGCGGCCGGACGGCGGCCGGAGCGCCGGACCGCCGGACGGCCGGTGAAGGAGCGAGATGGGCCACGCGATGGATCGGAAGGAACACGGCATGGACCTGGAACGTCGGTTCGACGTCACCTCTTCGGCCATGACGTCGCCGGACGCGACACAGGATCCGGCGCCGGCGCGCAGGCGCGGTAAGTCACAGATCGGACTGGCGTTCATCGCCCCCTTCGGGGCGCTGTTCACGCTCGTGTTCATCGTGCCCATCCTGTACGCGGCCTATCTCAGCTTCTTCCAGGAGAAGCTCATCGGCGGCAACACGTTCGTCGGATTCGCCAACTACGGCAAGCTGTTCCAGGACCCCCAGTTCTGGGACGGAGTGGGGCGCGTCTTCCGGTTCACGCTCGTCCAGGTGCCGATCATGCTGATCTTCGCCATGGCGCTGGCGCTGGCGCTCGACTCCATGCGCGTGTACGGCACCAAGTTCATGCGGGTGACGATCTTCCTGCCCTACGCGGTGCCGGCGATCGTGTCGACCCTCATGTGGGGATTCCTGCTCGGCGTCAAGTACGGCCTGTTCGGCAGCCTCAACGACGCGCTGGGGACGGACATCGACCCGTTCGCCCCCGGCACCACGCTCATCTCCATCGGACTGATGGTCACCTGGGCGTTCACCGGCTTCAACATGCTCATCTTCTACGCCGCGCTCAAGGCCGTGCCGCGCGAGCTGTACGAGGCGGCCGCGATCGACGGGGCGAACGAGTTCCAGGTCATCCGCGCGATCAAGCTGCCGGCGCTCCGCGGGTCCCTGGTCGTCACGATCATCTTCTCGATCATCGGCACGTTTCAGATGTTCAACGAACCGCAGATCCTGCCCTCGCTGGTGGCCAACAGCGGCGTCACCACCTTCTACACGCCCAACCTGTACGCCTACAACCTGGCGTTCACCGGGTCCCAGCAGGGCTACGCGGCGGCACTCGCGCTGGTCATGGCAGCGATCACGATCACCGTCGCCTACGCCGTCCAGATCAGAGGGTTGAGAAATGCGTCCGATCAGTAGCCCGCGAGCCGAGGCGGGACAAGCCTCCGGCGCCCAGCTCCGCCGCTCCGGCCGCGGCGGCCGGCTCCACACGGTGGAGAATCCCAAGAAGAGCGGGACCCTCACCGCGATGACGGTGCTGTTCACCCTGTACTGCCTGCTGCCGCTGGTGTGGCTGGTCATCAACGCGACCAAGTCGCAGGCCGACTTCGTGTCGTCGTTCGGGCTCGCGCCCGGCCGGGAGTTCGCCCTGTGGGACAACATCGTGGGGGTGTTCACCTACCAGGACGGCATCTTCTCCCGGTGGCTGCTCAACACCCTTCTCTACGTCGTCGTGGGCGCGACCGTGTCGACCTTCCTGGCCGCCCTCGGCGGGTACGCCCTGGCGAAGCTCGACTTCAGGGGCAAGCGGGTGTTCCTGCTGGTCGTGCTGGGGTCGATCTCCGTCCCCGGCATCGCCCTGGCGATCCCGCAGTTCCTGCTGTTCGCGCATCTCGGCATGACGAACACCCCGTGGGCGATCCTCATCCCGTCCTTCATCAACCCGTTCGGGTTGTACCTGATGTGGGTGTTCACGGCCGAGGCCGTGCCGACCGGCCTGCTCGAGGCCGCGAAGATCGACGGCGCCGGGGAGTTCAGGACCTTCCTGCAGATCGCGACCCCGCTGCTCGCGCCGGCGGGCGTGACGGTCCTGCTCTTCTCCTTCGTGTCGATCTGGAACAACTACTTCCTGCCGCTGATCATGCTCAAGGATCCCGCCTGGTATCCGCTGACCGTCGGGATCAACCAGTGGAACAAGCTGGGCTCGACGGCCGGGAACGGCGCCCTCATCCAGAACCTCGTGATCACGTCCGCGCTGCTGACGATCGTCCCGCTGATCATCGCGTTCCTCAGCCTGCAGCGGTACTGGCAGTCGGGCCTGTCGCTGGGCGCCGTCAAGGGCTAGGAGCACGGCGTCCGCCCCGTGAAGGTCTCACGCTCGGGACCGTCACGGGGTCCGGCGCGCGGCGCCGCCGACCATCTTTCTCCCGCAAACGATTCCTTGAAGAGAAGTGAGACCATGACGAGCGACGGCGCGTTCGAACCCCGGCTGCTGATCGACGGCGAGGTGCGCGACGAGAGCGCGCTCCCGCACATCTGGAGCAGGTGCATCGGCGCCGGTCGGGCGAACGAGGCACTGCGCGCCGACTGGCAACGGCAGTTCACCGAGGCCGTCGCCGCGCTCGGCATCCGGTACATCCGCTTCCACGGCGTCTTCCACGACGACATGTTCGTGTACCGGCAGAGCTACGGCGGCGGTTTCGGGCCGGACGCGCCGCTCGACTCGCCCGTGTACACGTTCAGCTACGTGGACAAGGTGTTCGACTTCATCGTGGACCGCGGTGTCCGTCCGTTCGTCGAGCTGGGCTTCATGCCGCGCGAGCTGGCGACGGAGACCGAGACGGTGTTCTGGTGGGGCGCTCACTGCAGCCCGCCCAAGGACATGGACCGCTGGGTCGAGCTGGTCACCAAGTCGGTCGAGCACTGGATCGAGCGGTACGGCCGCGACGAGGTGCGCCAGTGGCGCTTCGAGGTGTGGAACGAGCCGAACCTGGTCCCCCACTTCTGGACCGGGACGAAAACCCAGTACTTCGAGCTCTACGAGCAGACCGTGCGGGCCATCAAGAAGATCGACGCCGAGCTGAAGGTCGGCGGGCCCTCGACGAGCGTCTTCGTGCCCGACGACCGCTACAAGGGCGAGGTCGAGGACCGCTCGGCGATGTTCGAGACGGCCACCGCGGCCGACGTCGACGCGCTCGACTGGCGCCCGGTGTGGATCGAGGACTTCATCGCCTGGTGCGCGGAGCGCGAACTCCCGATCGACTTCATCTCGACCCACACCTACCCGACCGACTTCGCGTTCGGCGCCGACGGTGAGGCGGTGCAGATCACCAGGTACGCCGATGCGACCTTCGACGACCTGACCCTCCTGCGCGAGCTCGTGAGGAACAGCCCGTACCCCGACGCGGAGATCCACATCACGGAGTGGTCGACGTCCCCGTCGGCCCGCGACTTCGTCCACGACACGCTGTTCGCGGCGACCTACATCACGCGGGCGTACCTGAAGTGCGCCCCCCTCGCCGACTCGATCTCCTACTGGACCTTCACGGACGTGTTCGAGGAGGGCGGCGCCGGGATCGGGCCGTTCCACGGCGGGTTCGGCCTGGTGAACGAAAGCGGCATCCACAAGCCCACCTTCCACGCGTTCACGATGCTGGAACGGCTCGGCGACCGGCTGCTCCTCGCGACGTCCGACGGGGTCGTGACCCGGGACAGCCGGACGTCGGCCGTGTCGGCGGTGTTCTTCAACTACCCCGACGACATGGCCGCGAAGGGGGTCGGCTCGGAGAACACCTACCCGGCGACGCGCGCGCTGGCCGAGAAGGGGCCGAGCCGGAGGATCCGGCACACGATCGGCGGACTGGAGCCGGGCGCCACGTTCCTCGTCGAGATCCTGGACTGGGAGCACGGGAACGTCGCCGAGGCCTGGTACCGGCTCGGTTCCCCGCTCAACCCGTCCCGGGCCGAGAACGAGTACCTGAGCGGAGTCGCCGACTCGCTCCGCAGGTTCGCACTCACCGTGCCCGACACCGGTGTGCTGAGCCTCGATGTCGAACTCGCACCGTGGGCGGTGATGTCGCTGCGCCAGGCCTAGCGGCCCAGGCCTCATATTCCCCGGACCGCCGGTAGCGCCGCCCGCGACCCCGGCTCCACCTGCGATGACCCACCGGCCTCCGTCCACCGTCCGTTGAGCGTCATGTACCTTCTGGCCATGACGCGGGGCTTGTCCAGGACGTTCAGGAGATCACCGGTGCTGGTCCTGGCGTGCCTGGTGGCCTGCGCCGCCGCACCTCCGGTCGCGCGGCCCACCACGGCGCCGCCGCGGATCACGGCGGATCCCGCGCAGAGCCGCTTCGGTCGCATCGAAGGGCGGCCGCTCGGCCCCGGCAGCGGGATTCGCCTGGTCGTGGGCGGCAACGGCCCGGCCGACCGTACCCCGGCGACGTTGGAGGTGGACACCGGCGCCTCGACCCCCGTCTCGGGCCTGCCCGATCCGGATCCGCGCGCCACCCTCTCGACCTTCGTCCACGGCGGGCACACCGTGATCGTCGTGAGCGGACCGGCGGCCGGCCAAGGACGGCTGTACCTGCTCAAGGGCGACAAGGCGCGCGAGCTGGCCACCGGCTGGAACGCGTTCCCCGCCTTCGACGGCTCCGGCTTCTGGATCACCGACCAGCCCGCCCACGACGGTCCGTGCACGGTGCGGAAGCAGTCCGAGGACGGGAAGCTCCTGCGCCGTCCACGCTGGAGCTACTGCGGCGCGCTGCCGTTCGCCGACACGCCGTACGGCCTGCACGCCAGGCGCATGGACGAGTCGCTCCTCCTAGCCCATGACAGCCTGCGGAAGATCGCCACATATCCCCGGATCGTCGCGGCGGCGTCCCGGGAACTGCTGGTGGAACAGCCGGGCGGAGAACTGGCCCTGGTGGTCCCCGGCGCCGGGAAGAAGCGGCCGGTCGGCAGGCCGACCGCGGCGGGCGAGATCAGAGACGGCGAGACCGGCCCCGGCGGGAGGTACATCGCCGTCCCGTTCCTCACCCCCACCACGGGGCCGCATGAACGGCTCGACGTCTGGGTGCTGGACACCAAGACCCTCGACTGGGCGCACCTGCCGTCGATGCCCGTGCCCGTCGACGTCAAGACCCGCAGAATGGCCTGGACACCGGACGGGCGGCTGGTGCTCGCGGGCGCCTTCGTCACGACCACGGACCCCTATCCGCGAGAGAGCGACTACGCCGGCCTGCTCGCCACCTGGCGCCCCGGCGAGCAGGCCCTGTCCCTCGGACCACTCCCCGCGGCCTGGCAGACCACCCCGGAGATCACCATCCCGTAGCAGCCGAGCCCGGTCGCCGCTCCCGGCCGGCCGGGAGCGGCGACCATCAAGCGGCGTCAACAAAGAGATATGCGAAAGAAAAAAGGTGCCGATCCACCGACCGGCGACATCGGGGACGGAGGCAGGTCTCACAAGAATGGCCGCCGGAGCGTTCTCGAACGAGAACCGCTCAATCCGGAGGAGTACCGCGAGCTGGGGACATCAGCCTGCGCAAGGGGGAGTACATGTCCGCACGGCCGGTTGTGGTCGGACTTCTCGCGATCAGTGGGGCACTGACCGGCGGAGCCATGCCCTCGGCCACTCCTGCCATCGCCGCATCCGCCGACGACGCCGCCGTGACCGGCTCCGACGCGGGTCGCGGCGCGGTCTCCAGGGAATCGAAGCCGCCGGCCGCCTCACCGGCACCGCACGATGATCAACTCGGCGCGGCCATGCGGGAGTACCTACGGGAATTGGCCGCGAGGAAAGAGTTCACCGGTTCGGCGCTGGTGGTACGACGCGGGAAGGTGCTGGTGCGTTTCGCCGCCGGCGAGGCCGACGAGGAGAAGCACATCCCCATCCGGCCGGACACCGTTTTCCGGATCGCCTCGGTCACCAAGCAGTTCACCTCGATGATCGTGCTGAAGCTGCGCGACCGCGGGCTGCTCGGCCTGGACGACCCGGTCTGCCCCTATCTCGTCCCGTCGTACCTGAAGACCTGCCCGAAGGCATGGCGGCCCATCACGATCCGCGAAATCCTCACCCACACCTCCGGCATCCCCGACATCCAGGAACTGCCCGGCTTCTACTCCGAGCTCTCGCAGCCGACCACGACCCGGCGACTCATCCAGCGGTTCGTGAACCAGCCGCTGGACTTCAAGCCCGGCACCGACTGGAAGTACAGCAACTCCGGCTACATCCTGGCCGGGGCGATCATCCAGCGGGTCACGCGCGAGCCGTACGGCACCGTACTGCACGACAAGATCACCGGCCCGCTCGGCCTGGAGCACACCGGCTACAGCAGGGGGAATCCGCCCGACGGGTACGCGAAGGGCTACTTCACGCTCGGATCACCGGCCCCGCCCATCAACGGCTCCCAGGCGTTCTCCGCGACCGGCATCTACTCGAACGCCGACGACATCGTCAGCTGGGATCGGGCGTTCGGAGCGCACACGGTCGCGCCACCTGCCACCGTCAAGAAGGCGTTCACGCCACAGGCACCATGCCCCTCCAATGGCTGCCTCAACCTGCCGTCGAGCGCGTACGCCTTCGGCTGGCTCGTCGACCGGCTCGACGGGCACCGACTCCGTTACCACCCGGGCCTTCTGACGGGCTACGCGGCGAGCAACATGTACCTACCGGACGACGACATAGCGGTGGTCGTGCTCAGCAACGTCCAGAACACCGACACGAACGGCATCGCCCGCCACCTCGCCACAACGGCCCTCGACTCTTCCGAGTGCGGCAGTTGAACGAACGGGCCGCCCGGCCGCATAGGACGCCGCCTCGATCGTCCTTCGTCCGGTCTCCGGACACACGCTGAACGGCATGCCTTCGGAGCGACCGGCAGCCCGCTCGTCAGGTGCTCTCGGTCGGTTCGGAGGCCCGCCCGCCGTTCTCCTCGTGCGAGGCCTTGTGTTGTGCGGCCGGCACCATGATCTGTTCGGTGTCCTTGTCACGAGTCATCCACAGAAAGACCAGCGCGCTGATGAACAGCACGATGGAGGTCCACTGGTTGATCCGCAGCCCCAGGAGCTTCACCGCGTGGTCCACTCCGCCCACCGGGTCGATCCGCAGCCCTTCGATCCAGAACCGCCCGAACGTGTAGCCGGCGACGTAGAGGGCGAACAGGCGGCCGTGGCGCAGCGTGAACCTCCTGCCGGCCAGGATCAGGCCGAACCCGAGCGCCGCGTCCCACAGCGACTCGTACAGGAACGTCGGATGGTAGAGCACCCCCGCCGCGCCACCGTGCGCCTGGTCGATCTCCAGGCCCCACGGCAACGTGGTCGGACCGCCGTACAACTCCTGGTTGAACCAGTTCCCCCAGCGGGCGATCGCCTGCCCGAACGCGATGCCGGGCGCGACGGTGTCGGCCACGGCCCCCAGAGACAGCCCCCGGCGGCGGCAGGCCAGCCAGACGCCCACGCCCCCCAGGGCGACCGCGCCCCAGATGCTGAGCCCGCCTTCCCAGATGAACAGCGCCTGATACGGCTCCTTGATCGCGCGCGGGCCGAAGTAGGTCTGCCAGTCGGTGACGACGTGGTAGAGACGAGCGCCGATCAGGCCGAAGACCACCGCGGGGATCGCGATATCGCCGATCGCGCCCTCCTCACCGCCGCGGGCGCGCCAGCGACGCTCGCTGAGCCAGACGCCGAAGATGATCGCGACGATGAAGCACAGGGCGTAGGCCCGGATCGGAATGATCCCGAGGTGCCAAACCCCTTCGGCAGGGCTGGGAATCGAGGCAAGGGACATGCCGGTGACGCTAGTGAATGTGAGGTCGCCCGGACGCCTTCGCGACCTGATCGTGAACCTCCCGCGACGTCACCCGGCGCAGCCGACACGGCCGGCGTCATCGTGACCCGACCGGACGCTCAAGGTCCAGAAGTCACGGGGAGCCCAGGACCGCCGCCCCGCAGGTGTGCGATCATGTGGCCATGACGACCAGAAAGGCTCATGCCTGCTGACCGCCGGCTCGAGCTCCACGCGACGCTTCCCGACAGCTATGCCCATCTTGAGGTCCTGGCTTCGACAGTCGACCATCTCGGCCGGCTCGTCGCCCTGGTTGCCGATCCGGCCCAGGGCTTCGTCTCCATCCCGCGCCTCCCCGGGCTCCGGCCGCCTCCGCGCTATGACGCGATCGCTGTCATCTGCGACGGAACCGACGTCCACGAGATCCGGCTGAACGACCTCGGCCTGCGGTTCACCGACATCGACACCCTCGGCGACGGTGTCGTTCTGGCGGCGGCCCGCTGCCCTTCTTCCGGCATACCGTACGAGCGCTACCTGGAGCCGGTGCCCAGGGATGAGCTCCTGCTCACCGCCAACGTCCAGGTGATCGACGGCGACGGGCGGACCCGGGCGGCCTTCTACGCGGGTGACGGCATCGAGCAACTCATGACCGACCCGCAGGGGAACATCTGGACCAGCTACTTCGACCAGTCGGACTACTGGGCTGACAATCCGGACGGAACCTGTTCCAACCGATTCATGCTCGGCCTCGCCCGATGGGACGAAAGCGGAGGCCCGCCGTGGCTGGCGTCCGACACTCCAGGTGTCGTCTGGTGTGACTGCTACGCACTGAACGTCGGCCGCGAGACGGTCCACGCCTGCCCTTACACCGACTTCCCGCTGGTCACGATCGACGCGACCGGCATCCGTGCCGTCACGCCGAACCCTGTCACCGGATGTGGCGGCCTGGCCATCTCCGGCCCCCAAGTCGCCTTTCTGGATCAGCACCGGGTGGACGGCGGGTACCACTGGGAGATCCGCAGGGCACGCGAGGAGGGCGGAGCAGTCGTGGAGACCGGCCGCGAGCCCCTGGTACTGCCGGAAGGCCGGCGGCCGGCGGGCTGGGCGCGCGGCAAGATCGGCCGGGACGGAACACTGTGGCTGCACGAGGACGGTGACCCGCGACGCTGGTACCGCTACGAGATCGACACCTGAGCCTGCCCGGCCCCCGAGCTCCGCCGGAGCTTGAACGGACTGTCTCGGGTGGGTCGGCGACGGACGATCGAGCCGTGTCAGGGCGACTCCCGCGCTTCGGGGGTGAGCAGCCAGGTGCAGATCCACGACGGCGAGGGCGGGCAAGGGGACTCCGCACCCCGATCACACGGCCGCTACTCAGCCATGACATCAGAGCCACTCTTGAAGGCATACGCCGTATCCATATGCGTCGATCCCATGAGGCCATGGAAGGGGTCGCATGCTTCCTCGATGCGACAGAGACCGGCATATCCGGCAGGTTGGACGTCAAGCAAGAGTACGAGGCGGAGATGTACGCCGCGTAGGGTTCCGACGGGTGGTGACCGACGTTGCTGTCACTGGAAATCAAAAACGCCCCGTAGCACGGATGCTCGGGGCGTTTTGGCTGTTCTGGATGTGTGGTCAGGGGCGGGGTCGAACCGCCGACCTTCCGCTTTTCAGGCGGACGCTCGTACCGACTGAGCTACCTGACCCGGTGGTGAGATGACACCTACCAGAGCGGTCCTGACGGGACTTGAACCCGCGACCTCCACCTTGACAGGGTGGCGAGCACTCCAAACTGCTCTACAGGACCTTGCTTGTTGCCGTGAGCTTGCGACTCTCGGCCTTTGCGCTCGCTTAGCCTACCAGCTCTTCGGAGATCTTCGACCTCCGTCCTTCTGGCGAGCCGAGACTCGCGCGTGCCCCCAACGGGATTCGAACCCGTGCCGCCGCCTTGAAAGGGCGGTGTCCTAGGCCGCTAGACGATGGGGGCTCAGGACTCTCGCCCTGGATCCGTGACGCCTTCCGTCGGGGACCTCTGAAGCATAGGGGACGGCGCCCCAGGATGCCAAAGTGGCCGTCATCTGGAAGGTGTCGCGGTGGAGTCGACCGGCTTCGATGGCGACGAGGTGACGAGCGGCTCCGGAGAAATTGTACGTCCAGGCTCGGGCTCCACGTGACGTTGTATCTGTACCCATTGCTCTCCCAGGCCGCCGAGAGTGATGTCGTCCCAGGCCTGAAGGCGACGGGTGCTCATGTCGAAGTAGAGAACCGATGCCTGGATGGGCGTGGGCTCGTCGTGTTCGAGCCCCCGGAGCCCTGCGCCGCCGGTGGACCCCTGGATCATGAGCCGGGTGCCGGACTTGAGCATCTCGGTGGAGCGTTCGTGCACATGGCCCGCGAGGACCAGGGGCGCCGTCCCGCTGAAGGCTCGTCCGATGGTCGGGTCGTGCACGGCGACGACATCTACGGGGATCTTGTCTGCGGTCTTGCCGGCCGCGCTCGTTCTGGCCGTCGACGAGGAGGGCCGGGCGGACGGCGCGGGGGCCGGCGATGCCTTGCGCGGGGGCGGTGGGGGCGACTGGGACGGCTTGGCCGCCGCTCGCGGTGATTTCCTGCCGGCGGGCCTGGAGTTCACCGGAGAGGCCAGGCGCTCGGCGTGGACGCGCCCGAGGTCCGCGAGGGCCTTCGCGTCGGACTTGACGTCCACGGACTTGTCGGGCGTGAACCGGGGGTCGCCCACCCCGTAGATCCGCAGGCCGTCCACGGTCTTCTCGCCGCCGTCCACGACGACGGCGTTCTTCTGCTGGGCGACGGCGTGCTGCGTGGCGATGGAATCGTGGTTCCCCCGCACGTAGACGTACGGGACGCCGAGTTTGCCGACCTCCTCGACGAACGCGTTCTCCGCCTTGGTCCCATGGTCGGCGATGTCACCCGTGTCCACCACCATATTGATCTTGAATTCGTCTTTCAGTGAGCGGATGGTGCTCCAGGCGACGGGATTGAGATGGATGTCCGACACATGCAGGACGCGCAACGTGTTGGGGTCCGGCGAGTACACGGGCAGGGTGGTGCCCGCGTGGTAGAGCTGCGAGACGTTCGTGACCAGCTTGGTGAGCTGGCCCCGGTACTCGGAGAACCGCGTGACGATCGACTCGGCGTCGCCGATCAGCGATGGCACGCCGGTGAGCAGGCCGGTGTACCGCGGCTCGGCGATGGACCGGGGGTTGAAGGTCAGCACCGACAACAGCGCGACCAGCCCCATCGCCACCAGGCTCCCCAGCCCTGTCCACAGTGCGCTTCGCCACCGGCGGAAGATGACGAGCCCCGCCAGCGCCCCGCCGGCGACCGCGTACAGCGTGGCCCTGATGACGAGCTCACGCAGGCCGGCCTGGAGGTCCGCCTCGATCAGGTCCGGGAGGGTCTCCGCCCAGCGCGGGCTCTCCAGGAGCCGCTGCGCGACGTCCGCACGGATGCCGTCCAGGCTCAGGCCGAGCTGGATGGGCCCGTGGTGGGAGTCGAAGCGCAGCGTGCCCAGCGGACGGACGTCCACGACCGTCTGGCCGCCCCAGGAGGGCCGCAGGCTCATCCCGATCTCGGCGGGGCCTACGGCGGTGTTCACATGGGCGCCGATGGCGAGGCCGAGCCACGCCCCGCCCAGTGCCACGATGCCGATCAGCAGGACGTTCACGCTTCGGCGGACGGCGCGCCGTTCGTTCAGCCCCTGAGCGGTCTGCTTCCAGCGCATCAGATTCATCGTCGTCTTGCCTACCCGAAAACCCGGCCCGACTCATAGCCGGGCGGAGTCAGCCCGCGTGTCGGCGTCAGTCAAGACGGATCGTCCGGAAGTTCGGCCAGGTCATCCGTGGGTCCCACGAGGTCATGCGCGGTCGTGTGCAAGTCATGCGCCGCCGGAGCCGGGAGCGAGAGCCCCGGATCCGGACTTCCGCACAGAAGTCCGCCGGCGCCGGGATCCGCCGTTGCTCTGGTGATCGGCACACGGCCTCGCCCACCAATGACACGATTGAGCGGTGGTGAAGGTTTCGC
Organism: Sphaerisporangium sp. NPDC049457; assembly: GCF_055586705.1. Lineage (NCBI taxonomy): Bacteria > Bacillati > Actinomycetota > Actinomycetes > Streptosporangiales > Streptosporangiaceae > Sphaerisporangium > Sphaerisporangium sp. NPDC049457. The sequence goes on from NZ_JBVJHR010000026.1 coordinate 105,258, forward strand.
GGGAGAAGTTCGAGGAGCTCGTGGCCGAGGCGCTGGACACGATCCCGCCCGAACTGGCCCAGGTCATGGAGAACGTCGTCATGGTCGTCGTGGACGATCCGCCGGAGCCCGGCCTGCTCGGGCTGTACACCGGCATCCCGCTGACCGAGCGGGGCGACTGGTACGCGGGCGTCCTCCCCGACCGCATCGAGATCTACCGGAACCCGATCTGCGAGATCTGCGAGACGGAGGACGAGGTCGTGGCGGAGGTGCAAATCACCGTTGTCCACGAAATAGCCCACCATTTCGGCATCGACGATGACCGCCTGCACGAGTTGGGCTGGTAACCCGCCACCCACCGCCGTCCGGCGTCCATCCCCCTGCCTCCACGCTCGGCGGCCCCATCCCGGCCGCACTTCAGCGGAGCCCGGCCGCCGCCCTGCACCCGAGACCACGAAGACCGCCGAGACCGTCGAGCCCGCCCAGTCGGCCGGCTCGGGTTCGGCGAACGCTTCGAGCACGCCCTGACACGCGCCTTTCGGCGCGGATGCCGACCTGGCCCGCCCGACCCGGCGTCCTGTCATCCTCCTCGCGCCCCGTCCCGTCGACCTCGCACCCTCAATCTCGCAACCCCGACGGCCTCGACTTCGCACCCTCGCGACCTCGATCCCGCGACCTCGCGGCATCGAGTCGGCGGCCAACCGGACGTAGCACATCAGAACGGACCCCTGACGGCTTCCTCGCCGCCATCAGGCTTGCGTAACCGGCCACGAGCCGGGCACCGTAGGTGACATACTGAACACGGACTGTCAGGAAAGGCCCAGCGAGCCCACCGGAGTCATATGGCGGCCACCAGGCCCAGCCGGCTGCCCGGGCGGCACCGCCGCTCGCCCGAAAGCCAGGCAACGTACAGCGAGGTCATCGCCATTGGCGAATTCCGTGCGCTGTGGCTCGGTCAGTGCCTTTCCTTGCTGGGCGATCAGCTCGCCCAGGTGGCGCTCGCGCTCCTGGTCTACGACAGGACGGGTTCTCCGCTGGCCACCGCGGCCGTCTACGCCCTGACCTATCTCCCGCCCATCCTCGGGGGCCCGGTGCTCGCCGGCCTCGCCGACCGGTACGCGCGCCGCCGCATCATGGTCTTCTGTGATCTCGCGCGGGCGGTTCTCGTCGGTCTGATGGCCGTGCCGAGCATGCCGTTCGCGATGCTCTGCGTGCTGGTGTTCTGCGTGGTGCTGCTCAGCTCGCCGTTCACGGCCGCTCGCGCGGCGCTGCTGCCCGAGATCCTGGAGGGCGACCGGTACGTCGCCGGCTCGGCGCTGCAGAACATGACGAACCAAGGCGTTCAGATGCTCGGGTTCGCGGCGGGCGCGGGCGTCATCGCGACCATCGGCGCCTATCGAGGGCTCGCGCTGAACGCGGCCACCTTCCTCGCCTCCGCACTGATCCTCGTGCTCGGCGTGCGCAGGCGTCCCCCGCCCGATCCGGAGGACGGCGTCCACGCCTCCATGTGGGCCATGACCAAGGCCGGCGCCCGGCTCGTCTTCGGCGACCGGCGGCTGCGCACTCTGGTGTTGTTCGCATGGCTCTGCGGCTTCTACGTACTCCCCGAGGGCATCGCCGTGCCGTATGCCGTGACGCTCGGTGAGAATCCGCGGGACATCACGCTGATCACCGGTCTGCTGATGGCCGCCATGCCGACCGGGACGGTGATCGGCGCCTTCGTGTTCAGCCGGCTCGTGACCCCGACCGGGCGCCTGCGGTCCATGGGGTGGATGGCCATGCTGAGCTGTGCTCCGCTCGTCGGCTGTGCGATGAGGCCCCCGCTGGCCATCGTCCTCGGCCTGTGGATACTCGCGGGCGTGGGTGGGGCCTACCAGCTCGCGGCCAACGCCGCTTTTGTGCAGTGTGTGCCGCCGAGCCGCCGGGGGCAGGCCTTCGGTTTGGTGCAATCTGGACTGCTCGCCGCCCAAGGCATCGGCATCCTCGTCGGAGGAGCCGCCGCGCAAGCGCTCGGCCCAGAGCCGGTGGTCGCCCTCGCGGGGGCGGCCGGGCTGTGCGTCGCCGCACTGCTCGCCATGCTCTGGACCGAGACTCGCACCGAGATAATCACCAGGGTCCGCACCCAGATGACCTAGATGTTCGCAGGGGGCTCGTCCACCGGCGACTGCGTCCGACTCGCGGGCGTCTGAGGCTGGGCGGGAGACGGCGACGCGGGAGCCGCGTAGGGCGACTGGCCGGCGGCCGACCGGTCACCGTACGGCGCCGCGCCGTCCTGCGGGGCCTGCCAGGGAGTCTGGCCCGCGTACGGCGCCTTGCCGTCCTGCGGGGCCTGCGACGGCTGCCAGTAGGAGGACACCTGGTGCCAGGCGGACCCGCTGTCGCTCTTCTGCTTGTTGATCAGATCCTGGATGATCGAACCGTTCTTGCCCTCTTCGGGGATCAGCAGCCAGGCGACGGCGTAGATGCCGACGCCGAGGCCGCCGAAGAAGGTCGCGACGGCGAGCACGAGGCGCAGGATGTTGGCGTCGACGCCGATGTACTGGGCGGCGCCGGAGCACACGCCGGCGACGATCCTGCCCTCGCGGGTGCGGCGGAGTTCCTTGGTGGAGTGACCGTGGAGGTTCATCTCGTTCATGACTCCAGACTGCCCTCGGAGCCGTTCTTCGCACATCGGGATTCCCCCTGGCCCGACCCTGGTGACGCCCTGAAGCCATAAGTCCCGAAAGCCCCTGCTTGAGCCTTACCCTGACAGGGCACCACCTGATAGGTGAACGCAGCGTCGCCCGGCGCACCGTCCGTTCCGCCCACAACGGGTGGTAGGCGGTCGCGCAAGGCGCGGTACGCTCAGTACCCTGCAATCCATGCCGGGCCGCTAGCTCAATGGCAGAGCTGCGGACTTTTAATCCGTAGGTTCAGGGTTCGAGTCCCTGGCGGCCCACCCATAATGACCTGGGCAGACTCCCAGATCCGGTGATCGGGAAGCCTGCCCAGGGTTGCAGTTCGGGTTGCAGTTGTCATCGCGGGGTTGCAGTCGCCGGCCTCAGTCATCCCACAGCGCCCGGCCCATCCGCGCCGCCGCATCGCTCGCCAGTTGAGACGTGACGTGCGTGTACCGCTTGGTCGTGGTGAGCTGCGAGTGCCCGAGGATCTCTTGCACGACACTGATGTCCACGCCTTGCTCCAGAAGCAGCGTGGCGGCCGTATGGCGAGCGTCGTGGACACGAGCGTCCTTTTCGACCCTGGCGGCCCTGAGAAGCTCTTTCCACTCGTCCCAGTCGTCCCCGGGGTCGATGGGACTTCCATCGGTCCGCGTCCAGACCAGATCCATACCGCGCCACTTCTTGCCTGCGGCTTCCTCTTCGCAGCGCTGCGCTTCTCGATGCAGCTTCAGTAGAGGAATCAGGGGAGGCGGGATCAGCACCGTCCGCTTTCCCTTGCCCTTGGGCTTCACGAACGCCCAGCCCCCGATTCGGTCAGGGCACGAAGGAGCGTGACCGGCACAGTTCTGAGGGCAGAATGTCGGGCACTTGCCCCCGTGTTCCCGGCACCTCGACGGGCACGGCCGAAGACACACGTGCCGCCGGCCAGAAGTGCGCTTGGCCTTCGCGCAGTCTTTCGGGCACGGGTACCGATGCAGCCGTTCACCACAGGCATGAGGATCGTCACACCCGTGGCGGAAACGCTGCCGCTTGATCTGCCAGAAGACCCGGACCACGCCTTGTCCAAGTCGACGTACTTCCATCGCAGCCCGAGCGCCTCACATTGCCGAAGTCCCAGAGCCAGCGCCACAGACCACCGTGTGCCGTTCCTGCGGTCCTTGGCACTGTCCAGCACCGCACGCGCCTCAGCGGCCGTCAGCGGCTCGATCTCCACGTCCTCACCCGTAGGGGCGTCAATCAGCGTGCAGACGTTCCGAGTGATCACCTCACGCCGTACGGCGATCTTCAACGCCCTGGACAGGATGCGGTGAATCTGCAAGATCGTATTTTCGGCCAGGTCTTGTTGGCCGAGCCAGACGTAAAAGGCATCGAGGTGTTCGGGGCGTAGACGGTCAAGCCGATGCTTGCCGAGCCCCGGGATGACCCATCGCTCCACCTTGGGCCGGTACGTGCTATCCAGCGTGAGCTGACTGACGGTACGCGGCGCGATGGTGTCGAGCCACGTTCTCATCCATTCCTCGACCGTCGGCACCCGTCCCGGCTTATCGACCTTGCCGGAATCCCGCTGCTTCTCCAGCTCCCGGACCTTGCGCGTCACCTCGGTTTCAGTGGCGCCCTTACGGTGCCGACGATCGGGTGATCCGTCGTCTTTGACGCCCATCATGACCCAGCCGTGCCAGAGGCCATCTTTGCCAAGATAGATGGATGACCGGCCGTTCGGCTTCCGCGTCGCCATCAGGCCACCTCGCGATGGATGAGGCCGGCTTCGGCTTCCAGGGCACGGGCGAAGTCGAACAGCGCCCAGGCAGGGACGAGCCGGTATCCCTCCCGCTTGATCGACTGAAGCTCACCCGTCTTGATCAAGCGGAACACGGCCGTACGGCTCATGCCCAGAGCATCGGCGGCCTCTTTGGGACGGTAGAACAATTTCTCCATGTCAGGCCGCCTTTCCGATTGCCGAGGTTTCTGGGATGGGTTGTCCGTCCGCTCGTGCTTGTGCCTGTTTGAGGGCGGCCCGCCATTGGTGACGTTTGGCCAGTTCGTCCAGCAGCCGTTTCGCTCGTGCTGGCACGCCTCGATCACCAGATGTCACGGGATGCCAGACGTAGCGGTGTGGGTCGATGGGTGCCGTGTGGTCGTCGGTTGCCGAAAGGCCGAGTTGTTCCAGGACCCAGGCGCGGCGGTCTTGTTTGTGTTCGGCGAGGGTCTTGCCGGACCACTTGCGGGAGACCAGGACGCGGCGGCCGGCGTAGCCGAGGTGTTCGGGCTTGTGTGCCTTGCCTCGACAGCCGCCCGGCCGCATCCCCGATTTCGCGCCTTTGGGTTGCACCCCGTAGCGCAGCCAGTTGGGGCAGGTCGGCGCGCACGGTTCGTAGCGCAGTACGGCCATCAGCCGTTCCACGTGTGCCCGCTGGGCGTCGGTGGTCGGTTCGTGGCATTCGGTGAGTGACTTGGTGAGGTACTTGGTCAGGTAGGTCAGGCCCTTGTTGGCGTCGGGGGACCCGGCCATGACGCCCTTGACGTCGATCTGGGGGCCGAGCCGGACCACGTGCAGGGGTTCGGCGTCCTCGTCGGCGTCGAGTTGGTCGAGTGCCTGTTCCCAGGTGGGTAGCACTTCACCGGTTTCGGGGTCGAGGTAGTCGCCGGCCTGCCCGTCCTCACGGTCGCAGGCGTGCTCATCGGCGACCCAGACCGGCAGGTGCGCACCCTCGTAACGCACCTCATCGGCCGCCGGCCACCACACCTGGTGATACGTCGCCGCCGCCACCGCTCGCACGTCGGCTTTGGGCATGGTGCCGCGCACGGCCATGTGCAGATGCGGAGCGAGGCGCTTTTGTGGTTCGACGGTGGCGAAGTACTGCACGTCATAGCCCGCCACGCGGCGGAGGTTCTGCACGAACCGGTCCACCAGCTTGGGGAAGTGGATCGCGTCCCGTGCCGCTCGCACGTAGTCGTAGGTCGCGGGGTCGACGGGCGTGCCGTCGTGGCGCACTCTGCCGTAGGTGTCGCAGGTCAGGGTGACGAACAGCGACGGCCGGTAGACACGTCCGTCCGGGGCGGTGAAGGTGCGTCCGACGGTGCGGTTCTCTCGCTGCCGCTTGGGCAGGTCGGGGGCGTCTTGCCGCCGACGGGTCGAGCGAGACCGCCGCGGCTTGCCCTCCCCCGGCAGCACGCTGCCCCGGACCCCTGAATCGGCGAGGTCGTGTTCCAGCGTGGTGACGACCTCGTCCCACACGGCCACATCGCCGCCATCCTGTTCGGTTAGCTCTCGCAGCGCTTCGGCGTCGGCCCTTTCCTCGATCAGCCAGAGCTGATGATCGGTGAGGGTGTCTCGTTCGGCGACCGGTTCGGCCTCCAGGTGCCAGCCCTCCCGGCATTGCGCCTTGCGGAGCTGCACGGCCCGCCGGGCGCACGGCGCGCACTTGGCTTCCAAGGTGGCGCCGCACGGCACGTTGACGTACTCGGCCCGACCGGTTGCGGTGTCGACGCGCTTGAGAACCACCGGGTTGAGGCAGACCCCATTGGTCTTGCATGCCTCCTCGATCACGTCCAGAGCCAGCGGCATCGCCGCACGCACGGCTCGGGGGATGGAACGGTCGCCGGGGTTGGTCACCGGGCCTCACCACCGTCCGGGTAGGTCTGGTCCGCACACGGCAGGGTGATCGCCGTCTGTCCGCACTCGCGGCACTCGACCAGGCCCCGCACCGCGTCCAGCCACAGCACATCCAGGCAGCCGCACAACGAGCAGCGAAGACCCGCCAGGCATTCGACCAGCGCCGTCATGCCGCATCACCGGCCCCGGCGTACTCGGCGACCATCGCGCGGATGTCGGCATCAGAGACGTAGGCCGCGCGGACCCGGACCGGTTCGGGGGAGGCTTCCAGTCGCACGTATCCGACACCGGCCCCGGTGGCGGGGTTGGAGGAGATCTGGTCGGCCAACGCGCCACGGTCGCGGGCGCCGTCGCCGAGGACGAGATCCACCTGACTCGGTTCGTCCAACCTGAGGGCGATCTTGTCGGGGAACAGGTTGCGGATGGACAGGATCTCTTTGCGCGGGTCCTGCAACGCCGCCAGGACGCCGACACCCACCGCGCGGCCCTGGGTGGTGAGCGTCGCCAGCGCGGCGAGGATGCGTTCTTTGAGCTTGCGGTCGGTCTGGTAGGCGGTCAGGAACGCCACCTCATCCACGATGATCAGAATGAACGGGTCATCGACGGTGGGGACATGGTGGCGCTGGACACCGGCGAACCGGCCCGCCCGCTCCTGCATGACCTTGACCGCCGCTTCCAGCAGATCGGCGCAGTCGGCCGGATCGGCGGCGTACCGGTCGCCGAACAGGGCGCGTCCGTAGGACAGCTCCATCAGCTTTGGATCAAGCGCCCAGATCTCCACCAACCCGGCGAGCTGTGCGGGAAGTAAGCCGCGGATCGCCGACCACAGCCACGAACCCTTCCCCGCCCCGGTAGCGCCGGCGACCAGGACGTGCGTGCCGTGCAGCTTGAGCAGGTACGGCGAGCCGTCCTCACACAGTCCCACCGGGACCGCCGCCACCACCGCGTCCGCCGGTACGGGCAGCGCGGTGATCGGCCAGGCGAGCGGATCACACCGAGGGAATACCAGGGTCACACGGCCCGGCTTGCCGACGATGACGCGGCACTCGTGGCCGGCGAACCCGTGCGCGAGATTGTCGGTCCGGTCCTGCCACTCGGCCGCCGACTGCCCCGACAGCATCTTGACCGTCACCACGTCGGCGGTAGGTGTGCAGGTGACCTTGAGCAGCCGGGGAAGGTACTCGCGTCCGCCGATGTGCTTGGCCAGGCCGGAGACGACCATGACCGGTTGCCAGTGCCGCCGGTAGGTCCACATCCACCGCCACCACGCCCGCAGCCGAAGCCCCGCCCAGGCCGAGAAGGTGACCGGTTCGGCCAGCCGCCACCCGGCCAGCGTCGAGACGGTCGCGGCGACGGCCACCAGGGCGAAACGCCAGCCGTACACCACCCCCAACGTCGGCGGAGTGACGACGGCCAGGCACGCGACGGGGTGACGCCAGACCATGCGGACCAGGCCGACGATGGCCCGGAAGACGATCGCCAAGACGGTGAAGATGGCCGGGGTGTTGACCACGGTGGGACGGAAGACCAGCGAGTTGGGGACGGTGGAGACGATGTCGCGGGTGTAGTCCCCGGGAAGTTTGCGCAGCATAAACTGAACGCCTCTTCTCGTGATGTGAGAGTCGAAGGGGAGAGGAACCCGGGGGCCGCCGGAAGTTGCCGCTTCCAGCGGCCCCACCTGCAACGGCTCAGGCGGCCTTGCCGGGCGTCGTCTGGTCGGTGGCCTGCCGGGCGTGCTGGTCGCACAGGCGCTCGCAGTCGGCCAGGAACCGCGCCGCCGCGTCGAACAGGTCGCGGGCGAACTTCACGTGCGTGTCGGTGACGGTGGTGTCGGAGGTCGTGCCGATGTTCACCCAGGCGTCGCCGTAGTCGACGGCCAGGAACGCGCGGGCACTGTCGCCCGCCGGGTAGTAGGCGACCTTGGCATGGTCGTCGGGGTGGATGCTCACCCCCACCCGGGGGGACTCGCCCGGGTGAATGCTGATGGTGGTGTAGCTGTAGCCGCTCATGCCACGTTCTCCTCTCGCGTCGTGTTGTGGGTGGTCGGGCTGTGGTGCATGCGCTCGACCTCGCGGGCGAAGATGGCCGCCTGCTCGGCCAGCTCCCGGGCAAAGACCCGCAGCGCGTCATCGACGCGCGTGGACGGAAGGACGAGCTTGACCACGCTTACCCCGGCCGACAGCTCCAGGATCGGTGTGCGGTCGGGGTAGGTGTGGCAGGTGGCCGCCCCGCGGCCCTGGACGTGTAGGAAGGTCTGCGTCCAGGACACCCCCGACCGGCGCGAGGTCACGCGGCGTCCCTGCTCGCGGCCGAGGCCGGCTTGCCGATGGGTCGGGGAGTGCGCATCTCCCGAGCACGGATGGAGTAGGCCAGCCGCCCCGTCGCCTGGTGGACGTACGGGGTGACGGTCATGCCGTCGAACTCGACCGGGGTGATGGGCAGGCCCGCCATGGGCGCCGGGGGAACCGGCTGCATCGGAGCGAGGATCTTGACCGCCACAGTCTTCTGCGCGGCCTTGACGGTCGGGTCGGCGTCCATCACCGCGACCTGCCAGACCAGCTCACCGGTGTTCTTGTCACGTCCCTGGACGAACCTGCCGCCGGTGGAGGCTTCGAAGTCCTTGACCGGCTCGACCTCGCCCACGATGTAGCAGCCGTGCGGGAAAACCTGCTCGAAGTTGATCGGGATAGGACCCTGTAGCGCCATGTTACATCTCTCCTGTCATCCGCTCAGCCAGCTTGACTGACCAAGCTTGGTGACACCAGTAAACGCGAAGCCCGCTTGGCTAGTCAAGCAAACCAAGCGGGCTTCATTGGGAAACTTCGATTACCGGATCGGATAGGCGTCTTCCAGCTCGTGACGGTCCCCCGGCAGCACGGTCTGAAGCACCACATGCGCTCTACCGGTCGCATCACACGCCACCGCGTACAGATCCAGCAGCGCAGCCGATGCCGCGACGCCGAGCAGGCCACGTTCCTCCTTGGTCGGGTTACGCGCGGTCAGATGCTCAACGATGTGATCCAGCCCCACCCCGGCCGCCGACTCCACCAGCCGGCCGACCCCTTGAGGAAGCTCCGCCGACGCGGCAAACGCCGTCCCCTCGGCCAACTCCGGCCGCAGCCACACCGACACGATCTCCGAGGGCTCATCCCCCTGATTGACCAGCGTCTTGCGCAGCACCACCGAGGCGCCGTCATCCAGACCGAGATAGGAGGCGATCCGCCGAGGAGCCTTGACCGGGCCAGCCGATAGCAGCCGTGTCGTGCTGGGGATCTCTTTGCGGTCCAGCAGTTCCCGGCCGGTACGCGGGTGCTGCCCCGCGGCCAGCGCAGGCCGGCCACGCACGAAGCGGCCCTTGCCCTGCTCGGAGATGATCCACCCGTTGTCCCGCAGTACCCCAAGCGCTTTGACCACCGTCGGGCGGGCCATGCCGAACTCGGCCATGAGCTGGTGCTCACTGGGCAGCGGAGAACCCGGCGGGTACTCCCCGGACTCGATTCGCCGTTCTAGCTCGGCGATCAATTGCGCGTATTTGGGGGGTGTGTACTCGAACGACATCCCGGGACCCTCGCATTCAGCTTGCCTGCCTAATCAAGCACGTTAGCAGGACAGCCAACCTATGCGTAGGCCCTACCAGCGGTAACGCGCACACCCGACAACCCCCGCAAAGGATCAGCGCATGCGGACGAGCCCTCACGATCAGGAAGTCGTGAGGGCTCGTCCAGGACAGGGTTAACCAGCCCGAACCGGCCCAACGTCGGGGGGAGTACGCGGCGCCGGGACAGCCAGTCCCTTACGTCGGGCTTCCACCCTGTCCTGCTCATCCAGCCGAGCCGCGAGACCGGCCAACGTATCGGCACCCACCACATTCCGGATGCCGAAGTCCGCCGCCTGCGCCGACCACGAGTGATGCCGGTAGGCGACCCACCCACCGTGAAAGTCCAGAATCTGCCACCTGTTCGCGTGACGCTGCTGGAGCTCCCCCAGCGTGACAACCCCAGTCACCGTGGCCCCTGCCAGTCCCGCGCCCGGCCCACCAGGAACCCCACCGCCTCGGCGGCCTCGTTCACCGGGAAGACGAAACGCAACTCGTCCTCGACCGGCTGAACGCAGTACGCCAGCGCCTTACCGTTCGACACGATCGTCACCGTCGCGCGCAACCGGCGATCCGCCCCGCGCACCTCCAGCTCAGGAGGAACATAACCGGGTACGGAGAAGTTCTGCGATCGCAGGGACAGGCGTATCACCCGGACCACCCGTCCACCGACGCCGTACCTTTTCAACTCGTCGTTGAACGCGGCGAGCACCGTCCCCTGCATCGCCGCGAAGTCCTGAGTCACCAGGTCGGACGCGATCACCATGCCGGCTCCCTTCCCCCTCACGACAGCAAGAATCGACAGGTCATGCCGCTTCGTTCTCGACCACCGGGCACTCGAAGCACGCCACGCGACGCAAGGCCACCGGCTCACCCGCCAGCCGAGACTCGGCATTGACCCGATGCGCCCTGACGAAGCGCCAGCCCTTCCCACGACAGGCAGGGCATTCCGTCTGGTCCTGTTCACTGTGGAAACGCATGAGTCCAGAGTTGTTAATGCCGGATCGACATCCCATCCCGAGCCGATATCCCTTGACGGGATAGCCCAAGGTCCCCTACCTGTTGGAAGTCGGCCATCCGTAACGACCTGGGAGAACGAGCGCATGCGGGCACAGGCGAGCGAGCCCATCGGCCTTTCTGCGACGTTTTGGCAGCGTAAAGACGTATCCGAGGCGCTATCCGCTCGCGATGTCGGCAAGGTGTTCCACTTGGTCCGGCAATACGGCGGTATGAGCCAAACCCGGATCGGTATCGCGGTGAACCTCAGCCAAGGCAAGGTCAGCGCGATTATGAACGGCTCCATGCAGGTCAGCGCCCTTGAGGTATTCGAGCGCATCGCCGATGGACTGGCCATGCCCGATCACGCTCGCATCGCCCTCGGACTGGCCCCCCGCACCCCATCCGCCGCCATCCCGTCCCGGGATACCACCCCGCCACCGCAACAGACCCCCCGGATTGCGCCGCCTACTGTGAATCTCGTCCGCTCAGGGGAGGACGAGGACACCATGAAACGCCGCGACTTCGTCGGACTGACAGGCGCCGCCCTGTTCAGCGCCGTACTCCAGCCCACCCCCACCAGCCGGCCCGCAGACGGCACCGAAGACATCGCCGCCGCCCTGGTCGACTACCCGGTCCCCACAGACCAGCCCATCGACCTACCCGCACTCACCCGCACCGTCGCCCACGCCAAGAGCACCTACCAGGCATGCCGCTACACCGAAGTAACCGCGATGCTTCCCGATCTCCTGCGCGCCGTCCGCGTCGCCTGCACTACGACGACCGGAGACGCACGCCACCGGGCACACGTGCTCTCTGCCGAAGCGCATCACGTCGCCGCATCCATCCTGCTCAAGCAAGACGACAAAGGTCTCGCCTGGCTGGCAGCCGACCGCAGCACCCAAGCTGCTCACGCCTCCCAGAACCCTTTGCTAATCGGCTCCAGCGCCCGGATCATCACCCGCGCTCTCATGGACGGCAAACACCATCGCGCCGCCATCACCACTGCCAGCGCCGCCGCCCAGCGAATGGACACCGACCTCACTCGCCCGAGCGACAACGACCTTTCGATCTACGGGTCCCTACTCCTGTCCGGAGCCGTTGCCGCCGCCCAGACCGGCAACCGGCACACCGCCGCCGAACTGCTCGACGAAGCCGACCAGGCAGGCCGCAGACTCGGCCACGACGGCAACCACATGTGGACAGCCTTCGGCCCGGGCAACGTCCTGTGCCACCGGGTCAACATCGCCCTCACCATGGGCGACGCCGGCACTGCCATCGACTACGCCCGCCAAGTCGACATCGACGCCCTGCCGATCAACGAACGCAAAGCCACCCTCTTGCTCGACACCGCCCGCGCGTTCCTCACCTGGAACAAACACGACCAAGCCCTCTACGTACTGCGCGCCGCCGGCGAAATCGCCCCCGAAGAGATCACCGCCCGTCCCGCCACCCTGCGCCTGGTCCGCGACCTGCTCGCCACCGCCCCCATCACCGTCCGGCGCGAGGCCCGCGAATACGCCGAGTCCCTGGGAGCGCTGGCGTGAGCAAGGTCCTGTACATCATCGTGTGTGCCGCCGGCCCCGCCGGAGACGTCGGCAAGCTCGTCACCCTTGCCCAAGACGCCGGATGGACCGTCCAGATCATCGCCACCCCGTCCGCCCTCGACTTCATCGACGTACCTGCCCTGAAAAAGCAGACCGGCCGCCCCGTCCGCAGCCAGTACCGGAAGCCAGACGAACCCAAATCACCCAGGGCAGATGCCATCATCGTGGCCCCCACCACCTACAACACCATCAACAAATTCGCCCAAGGCCTCGCCGACACCTACGCCCTCGGCCTCCTCGCCGAAGCCCCCGGCCTCGGCATTCCCGTCGTAGTCTTGCCCTTCGTCAACACCGCCCTGGCCAGCCGAGCACCCTTCCGCCGCAGCGTCGACAACCTGCGCGCCGAAGGCGTCCAAGTCCTGCTTGGCCCCGGACAGTTCGAGCCCCACGCACCCAACTCCGGAGCCGACCACACCAGCACCTACCCCTGGCACCTGGCCCTGTCCGCACTTCCAACGACGGCCAGCTAACCGCGGACCTTGCCGAATTTCGCTCTTAGGTATCAAGGCGACGGCGCTCCGCGCCGCCGCACGGCCCGCCGCCCGCTCCGCCCGGCCGGGCGTGCGGCGTGGGCGCCGGTCCCGGCCGGCGGCGGGAACGCGGGCCGCCCACCGTACGCAGCACCCGCCGTACCAAACCGCACCCGCCGTCCAGGGACGCGCCGCCGCCGCCCAGATACAGCACGACGATCGCCATGCTGTGGCTAGCCATCACACGGGGTGGGGGGCGATCGAAGGTCCGGGACTTCGTTCCTCAGTCCCGGCCCACCGAGCACCGGAAGCTACTCGCGACAGGCAAAGCCCACGATTCCCAAGGTTGCAGTGCTGGTGCCGTCAGCGTGTCCTACTTGGTGAAGCGATCAGGACATTTAATGCCTCCCGGCGCACTCCTCTTTCCGATCAGGGTGGCAACCGTCTGATTGCTAGAGTCACCAAGGCACACTTCCCTCTTTTTCACATCCCCCGCCGGCACAAATTGAATGGCACGCGGATTCACTTCAAGCAGAACGAGCCAGTTCTCCCCTTCGCTGAGAACTAGGCCTTGATACTGCTTCTGAGTGGTGCTTACTAGCTCAGTTGTGGCCCAGGGGGTGTCAGAAGTAATGAACGAAAAGGAACTCGCGGCAACAGCGAGCAGTGATGTCGTGATTATCTCGCGTCGGCGGATCTGCATGTACTCCTGAATGGAGACCTGCTTTCCGGTTTTGCGAGCACTCTTTATCTTGACGACATTCAGAATGACGAACAAGATCAGCACGGCAACCGTCATCACTAACATCCATGCTGCCGCAATCAACGACTGGAGCAGCAGTGTCCAAACCAGCGCAGCAAGCGCACCAGCAGTCAGAACCGGGGTTTTGTACGCCTCGGCAACAGCAAGCCTATATTCAATAATGGTGACCACTGCCAACATCAAGACTAACGGCAGCGTAGACATCAGGATGTACGCGAGGGGCGGAAAGTAGCCGGAATGCGTCAACACAGCAACAGCTAGGCGAGGGTCACCGAGTGAGACAATCATCAATTTGACAAAGCTAAGGCTTATCGCTGCAAAGATTACCGCTTGCCAAGTGCCTTCGGCGAGAACAAGCTCACGAAGCAGAGTGCTTTTGGCTGGCATTTCGGCTACAGCATAATCCCTGTCGGGCTCAACAGAGGATCGGATCGGCGCATCATGGTGCGCCTCTTCTCGCCCTTGTGCGTCAGGCGGTGTTTCACAACGTCTCACAATTAGCGCCATGAAGCCTGCGCCGACAAGAAACGATGAAAGAGCTAAGGCTGCCCTAGTTGATCTGCTTGCCAATATAACCACCTGCCCTCCTACAGCAACAGAGTAGTCTCATAGCCCTAAGGATGAGGCGGTCTTCTGTATCGATGTATCGCTCAACCTTGAGTGGGCCAGCAGATAGACAGTCCGATCTTGGTGGCTTCGCAATCGTACGGCTGGTTCCCGGCCATTGCGGGTTGCAGTTTGGGTTGCAGTTCAGGGTGATCCAGGGCCGTTCAGGGCGGACCGCGCATGCACGTTGACCTGCATTGAACTGCCTGGAACCATGATCGTCCGAGCTTTTAATCCGTAGGTTCAGGGTTCGAGTCCCTGGCGGCCCACCAGCGAAAACACCCCCGGACCGCCTTGCGTCCGAGGGTGTTTGCTAACACCTTTGCTAACAGCGGCCCTATGCCGTCCCCTTCAGCGCTTGCGCGAAGACATCGGCCGCGGACGCTTCCGCCGACCGGATCACATGGGCGTACACCCTGAGCGTGATGGCAGGGTCCGCGTGCCCGAGTCGCGCGGCGACCACATGCACCGGTACGCCTGCCAGCAGGAGCGTGGTGGCATGGACGTGCCGAAGGTCGTGCAGCCGTGCGAACGGCAGCCGCTCCGAGGAGGGCTGAGCGGCGTTGTGCGCCTTCACGAGGTCCCGGATCAACTGGGTGACGGTGTCGGGGTAGATCGGCCGCCCGAAGCCCGTCGTGAAGACGTGGAGATCCTTCTGCCCGCTCCACTCCTCCCCCGCAGTCGCCCTGTCGGCCTCCTGCCGCGCCTGGTGCTCTCTGAGCACGGCGACGGTCTCGTCGTCGATGCTGACCACCCGAATCCGTCCGCTCTTCGTGGTGCCCTCGATGCGCTCTCCATCCACGATGCCGGCCGATCCCGCGATGGTGATCGCCTTGCCGTCCAGGTCCACGTTCGACCAGCGCAGATTCACCAGCTCACCGCGGCGCGCTCCCGTGTACGCCGCGAGGTGGAAGAAGGCGAACAGCCGATGCGACCGGGCGAGGGACAGGAAGGTGACTAGCTGGTCAGGGGTCCAGACGCTTCCCGGCTCGGCATACGTGTGCTTGGGCCGCTTCGCCCGCTCGACCGGATTCGAGGTCAGCAGCTCCTCGACTTTGACCGCGTCGCCGAAGGCCTTCCGCAGGACCGCATGGACGTGGTTCACCGACCGCGTCGACAACGGCCCGCTGTCCTTGCCGCCTTGGCGCGAAGGTCGCTGTACAGCTTGGTGATCGTGCTCGGCCGGACGGCCTGCAGCCGCATATTTCCGATCCTCGGCCGGACGTACAGCCGAATGATCATCTTGTAGTCCTTGAGCGTACGCGGCTTGATCTCCATCGCGTGCGTCTCGATCCAGTCGTCCAGGTACTCGCCTACAGTGATCTTGTTGCGATCGACGTAATCGCCTCGGCGTGCCTTCACGCGCGCTTCGTCCCGGGCTTCCTTGGCGTCGTTCTCGGTGGCGAATCCTCCGACCCACTTCGGCTTACTGGTGCCCGTGTCTGGGTCCTTGACCCGGATGACGTACGACCAGGTAGAGCCGCGCTTCATGACGCCGTCACGGAGCTTGGACTGCCCCCGTTTCCCGGCTTGCTTACCGTCACCCTGGCCATTTCGAGACGTTGCGGAAGCCCTGGTCATGCCGCGGTCTCCTTTGCCAGCCGTTCGGCGATGTACGCCTCAAGCCCGGATAGCGGTATGCGGCGACAGCGATCGATGTGCAGGTAGGGAATGGCGCCCGAATCCATGAGCTGATAGAGCTTCGCGCGCGAGATCGACAGTGCTTCAACGGCTTCCGGGACGGTCAGGAGCAGCTTGGCCATGTGCTCACCCCCTCGTCGGCTGGCGGGACACTTCCTGCCAGGGCTGCGGCTAGGACGGCGTCGGCGACGGACAGGCCCTTTCCGGCGTAGGCCCAGTGGGCGATGACGAGGACGGTGTCCTCTTCGAACAGGGGCAGCCGTCCGGTGGAGACGGCTTCTTGGCGTTGGTGGTCGACGCGTTCGGCGCGGATCTTGCCGAAGGTGGTGGAGTAGTGGCGGGACTTGGTGGAGAAGTGGCCGCGGAAGCCGAGCATGTGGGCCCATTCGGCGAGTCGGAGGTCGCTGAGTTCTTCCATGGCGGCCAGGCGGAAGCACTCGGCGATGAGCCGCCGGGGGTGCTCGCGGATCGGGAGGCTGGTCAGGTCTTCGGTGGGGTTGATGCGCCGGTCGAGGGTGCCGACGCATTCGGCGGCTTTGGTGGCGTACTTGGCGATGTAGCCGGCCACGGCCTGGTCGGTGAGTTCACCGTCGAGGGTGATGGGCCGGATATCGAGCTGACTGCCCCAGCGCAGCACTGGGGACGGCTTGCCGTCGACGGCCGGTGCTTTGACAGTAACGGCCTGGTGGGCGTGCCGGACGGCTTGCCCGAGCACGTCAACGGTCGCCCAGTCCGGAGGTGAGCAGTCGGGTCCTTCCGGGCCGTCGAGGCGGATGATGGCGTGGAAGTGGACGACGCCGCGGCGCTGGTATTCGGCGACCTTGGCGAAGGCGATGGTGAGTTCCTCGCGCAGGGCCTTGAGGCTGTGGCCGGTGAGCTTGGCGACGTGGCGGCGGAGCGCGAGGGTGAAGCGCCGCCACAGTTCGGGGGCCAGGGCGTTGAAGAAGACCGAGCCGGTGTAGTCGTAGCAGTCAGGGCACAGCGGCTCGCCCAGACAGTCCTCGTCGGCACCGTGCCGCGTGCTGCAGGACATCACCCGCCCGTGCGGGCAGGTTTTCGCGTCCCGTCGGGGGTGGCAGGGCAGCAGCTTGCCGTCGCGTTCGCGTCGGGTGTGGACGGTGCCGAAGGAGGGGGCGGTGAGAGTGACGAACAGGCAGGGGTGGGTGCTGACGGTGTCGGGGACGCCCTTGCCGCCGGCCAGGCCCGCGCGGATGAGCTGGTAGGTGTCGGCGCGGTAGGTCTCGGCGCAGGCCGGGCAGCGGGAGGCGCGTCGGGTCTTGCATGGCACCCGCAGCACGCCGTCCGGCTCGGTGGCGGTGGAATAACGGTGAAGCAGTGTGCCGGTGGCGCGGTCGACGTGCAGGACGTGGCCGCGTAGGCCGATGGGTTGTCGGCATCCGCCGGTGGCCTTGATCTGTGCGGCCCAGCGGTCGTAGCCGGGGTCGTGCAGGCGGGTGATGATCTCGTTCACTGCATTTGAGCTGGTTGTGTTGGGCATGATGGGCGTGTCCCTTCCGGGTCTGTGGGTTCGGTGTGGGATGGCCCCCGACGTGACGGACGTCTTGGCGGATGTGTGGTCACGCCGGGGGCGCCGACGGCTGGTCAGCAGAAGCCGAGGCCGTCGCAGAGCTGGCAGGTGATGCCGAGGCTGTCGAGTCCGGTGCCGCCGCAGTCGCAGCACCGCCCCCGCTGGGTCTCCGGCGGACTCACCTGGTCGTCCGGTGGGTCAGAGTGCATGGGGCGACTCGTTGGCGTTGTGGGTGTTGGAGAGGATGGCTGTCGCCTCGTAATGGACCGGGCCGAAGCAGCGGGTGGCGGTGTACAGGCCATGCGGAATCGCGCGTCGGTCGACGTGGGTGCCGAACAGCGTGGCGATCCGGTCGACTTCGGCGCGCAGGGCGGCGTCGGTGGCCTGGGCGGGGTAGTAGGTGATGATCGCCGGGTCGGTCGGGACGGGGATGGCGGGGTTGGCCTCGATGAAGGCGGCCAGGTCTCGTAGTCCGGCGATGAAGGCGGTACGGCGTGCGGTGTCGGTGCACATGGCTGTTCTCCTTTCAGAGGGCGTCCGGCGTGGTGCGCAGGTGGCGCAGCAGGTCGGAGGCCAGTTGGTGGGATACGCCCAGACGGGCACGCAGGGTGTCGTGATTGATCGGCCTGTCGTGCGTGGTCTGGTATTCCTCGGCCACGCGTCGGGCGTAGGCGAGGAGCTCTGTGGCCGAGCCGTCCCGTTCGGCCGGAACGGGCAGGGGCGTCTCGGTCGGTTCGGGGACGATTTCCGCAGTGAGGGCCGGAGCCGGGGACGGCGCAGTATGGGTGGCTGAGGCGCGGCGTTCCAGCATGGAGACGGCGATCAGGAACGCCCCGGCCGGGGTGGCGGCGGTGATCCAGCCCCACGGGGACGGTTCGGCTTGGGCGAGGTTGGCGGCCAGGGACAGCAGGATCCCGGCGACCAGGACGAGGGTCGGCCAGGACAACCCGCCGTTGCGCTGGCGTCCGGTCCTCTTGTCGCGTTGCCGTTCCCGGGCGGCCATGACGCAGGTCAGGTCGACGCACACCGCCACGGCCCAGGCCATCGGCCCCGTCTGTCCGTGCTCTATTGCCGTGTCCCGGATGTGGGCAAAGGAGCCGGCACCAGCGATGAGCGCCAGGACGAGGACGGGACCGGAGTCCAGCAGCCAGGAGGCGAGGCGTCGCACGATGACTCAGCCCTTCGCTTCCAGGACGGCAGGGTCGGTGTCGAACAGCTCGGCGAGGTCGGCATCGGTCACTCCCGCGCAGGTGGTGATGTCCTGCCAGGCGGTAGCGAGGTGGGCGTAGGTGTTGGCCGCGTGTTCGGCCGTGGCCTCGGAGACGTGGAAGGAGCGGGCGCGGTACCACTGGCCGTCCTGGGAGGCCACGATTGCGACGCCGGGTGTCTCGGCGGCGATGGCTCTGGCGGAGACCAGGGCCGCGGGGTCGAGGTCGCCGAGGGTCATGGTGGCGGTCTCGGGGTCGTTGACGCGGTGGCAGATGCGCCCGGAGCACTGAGCGCGCAGCGCGGTGACGCCGGGGCCGAGGTCGGAGCCGATGCGCTGGCCGCAGCAGAACAGGTAGATCCCGAACGCCCGGCCGAGTTGCGCGACCCGCAGTAGCGCGGTGGAGGTCTTGGCGATCTCGTCCTTCTCGGACTTGTCGGCCATCAGGTACAGCTCGGCCAGCTCATCGACCAGGACCACGATGGGAGTCGGCCGCGTGGCGTCGGGAAGCTGCCAGATGTTGCGGGCCCCGGCCCTGCGGCAGAGGATCATCCGGTCGAGCATGAGCGTCACCAGGTCGTCCAGGAGGCTGACCGACTCGGCGCGGGTGGTGGCCAGCGCGGACAGGCGGGCGGCGTAGGGCGTGAACTCGACCCCGCCCTTGAGGTCGAACCCGACCAATGCCACCAGCTGTGGCGCCAGTCCGACGATTAAGGCGTTGGCCAGGTTGGACTTGCCGGACTGGGTGGCTCCGGCGTTGATCCAATGCGGGACCGTCCGGAAGTCGATGACCCAAGGCCCGCCCGTCTCCAGGCGCCCGACGACGACCTTGAGCAGTTCCCGCGACGGCGGTAGGTGGTCGACCTGGACCAGCGGGTCCCGAGTCGTGGCCGCGAGGACGACGCGCCCGCGCCGTGGGGAGGAGACACGGACGGCGTGGACGCCCCAAGAGTGCGCCAACCGTTCGGCGACCTCGGCGTAGTCGGCCGGGATCTGCCCCTCAAGCAGCCGCACGGTGACGCGCCAGCCGTACCGGGTCGGCAGGGGCAGCCACATCCATGGCTTGGTGTCGACCGCCACGCGCTGGAAGCGCCGCTTGACGCGGACGGTGCCGGTGGAGGAGACCAGGCCCGGGACGGTGGTGAACCAGAAGCGCTGCCGCTTCTTGGTCAGGCCGCAGCCCAGGGCGACCTTGCGCCAGCTCGCGCGGATGCTGAGCGCCACGAGCGGATAGACCAGGCACAGCCAGAACGAGCGGTAGTGCCGGCGGTGCCAGGCCCGGAGCCCGGCCACCGAGGTGACCAGGACTCCGAGCGCGATGAGCAGCGTGTCAAGCACCGCGCACCTCTGCCGGAGCGCTGGCCGGAAGGAGGGCGGCGGCGCGGTAGGAGATGCCCCAGCGGCCGGACAGCTCCCAGACGTAGCCGATCAGCCCGACCGGGGTGACCTCGTCGCCGGGGGAGATGGGCGGCTCGCCCACGATGCTGACCTTGACCAGCTCGATCTTGCCGAAGGTGTCCTCGACCGAGAACAGGACCTCATACACGGTCTGGCCGCTGGTCTTGTCGGTCTTGAGCTCGCCGGTCTCCTTGTTCACGATGCGCGGGCACGGGGCCTTGACGCAGATGAACTGGAGCCGGGTCACGTCGACGGGGATGGGGATGTTGCGCATGCTGAATAGACCTCTCGTCTGCCTGCTGAGCAGGGGTGATGGACGAGGGAGAACACGCGCCGTCAGCGCCGGAGGCGATAGCATCGAAGCGCCAACTAGGGTGCTGATCGCATCCGGGCCTGGGCGGGTCTCCCGCTCAGGCCACTTTCATGTGTGGCCTGTCTCCCGCTGTCGTTGCAGCGGTGGTGCTCGTATCTGTCACTAGCTGTCCCTGAAACGCGAGAAGCGTCTGTGCTGGGCTGTCACCTCCCTCGATTACGGAGAGTCTCAGCGTCAACACAAACGCTACTCGGTACTACGAGTATTGGCTAGTACTTTTAGTGCGTGGCGACGTACTTTTCTTACGCGCCCACCCGATCAGCGAGTTCTCGCAGGTCAGAGGACGGCGGGTCCTGCATGGTGAGCAGGTCAGACACGAGCTGCTGAGCGATCCGGTGGTTGCGGATCTGCTCAGGCGTGATGGACTCGGCCTCCAGCAGCGCCGCGACCGCCTCGTCCACCTGACGGCGCTGGGCGTGCGCGCGGGCCAGATCGACATGCAACCGGGCGCGGCGCTCACTGGACAGCGATGACGTATCCACTGCGGCCCCGACCCGCAGAGCATGACCGGCGTCGCCCAGCTCGACCGCCACCGCCACCTCATACAAGGCGACGTTGGCCGGGCCGAACTCGGTGTTGTAGTCGTTGCGTCCCTCGCCCAGGCGCTCGGCGATCTCCCGGGCGCGGGCGAGGTGTGCGTAGGCGGTGTCGGCCTCGTTCAGCCGGGAGGCCGCCACGGCGCGTTGCAGGGTGAGCCCACCCCACAACGACATCGCCTCAGGCTTGCCCTCCTCGGCCAGGAACCACAACGCCTCCGCGGCCGTACGCGCTGTCTCCTCCACCTGGTCGAAGTGCCGTGCCCCGAGGAACACGAACCCCAGCCGGTAGGCCCCAGCGGCCATCAGCAGTGGATCACCCGCCCGCTCGGCCGCCACGATCGCCCGGTCCGCGGCAATCCACGCCGCCTCCGGCTCCGCGAGCTTGGCCAGCGCCGCCGAACACGCCTGATACGTCACCGCCAGCAGCGTGAACAGCTCCGCACGCCGCTCCTCCTCGGCCGAGCGGACCGCGCTCTCCAGGGCCGGAACCAGCCCTTGAAGCAGGTCGGTCAGCTCCAGGTACCGGCTGGCGTGCGTCAGCTCCCACGCGTGATCGACGCGGGACTCGATCTGCTCGGTAGGCGGGACGGGCGCCGCGTGCAGCATCGCCCGCAGCGAGTGAGCCCCGGACAGCACCAGCCGAAGGCCGGCCGTCCCGGGGATCTCCTCGGCAGCCGCAGCGACCACCGGTGCTTCGGCGGCCAGCTCCGACAGCGGCACGTCCAGCGCTTCGGCCAGCTTCTCCAGCACCGACATGCGGTCGACCTTGCGGACCCCGCGCTCTACCTGGGAGACCCATGCCACCGATCTGTCGATCAGCCGGGCCAGCTCAGGTTGGGACAGGCCGCGCCGTTTGCGCTCCTGGGCGATGCGCCGGCCAAGAGCGCGCTGATACTCGATGCTCACCCGTCTGTTCCCTTACCGCTCTGCAGCTGCAACCAGTCGACCTCGACCGAGGACAGCAACTCGCCCCGAGCGCCGAGGAAGTGCTTGGTGTGGGTCTGCTCCTCGTGGGCGTCGAAGGCCGCCCGGTCACGGTACAGCTCGTAGAAGATCCGCTGGAGCGGCTGGCCGTCGACCCGGTGCGAGGCGTACACCAGCGTTCCCGGCTCCCTGTCACGGATCTTCGTGATCGTCTCGGCGACGAGCTGATCGAACGCCTCGGCGCTCGCCTCGTCCTTGCAGGTGAACCGGACAACTAGACCGAACACGCGCACCCTCCCTTGATCGCAGGCCCACTCCGGGGCCGCGGTGACCGGTACTTGTCTACGGGACCAGCACTTATTGTGCGGCGCAAGTACCCGAAGTAGCTTGTACTCGAAATCTTACACCAGTACTTTAAGTATCGATAGGAGGACCTGCAGGGCTCTGACCTGCATGATCGTGAGGTGAACCGACATGATCCCGCGACAACGCCCCAGCGAAGACGAAGCCCCGCGGAGCCACACATTCCCCGGGAGCACAGACCAGGTGCGCGAAGCCCGCCGCTTCGCCCGCACATGGCTACCCGATCACCCCGACGCCGAACTCATCACCAGCGAGCTGGCCACCAACGCCATCACCTACACCCGCACCGGCGCCCCCGGCGGCACCTTCACCGCCACCATCGCCGTCCGCGAGGACGGCACCGCCTACCTGGAGATCACCGATCAGGGCGGCCCCGCCACCTTCGGCCCCCGCACCTGCACCACCACCGAAGGCGGACGAGGACTCCCCCTCATCGCCGCCCTCACCACCGCCTGGGGCATCAAAGGCGACCACACCGGCCGAACCATCTGGGCGGAACTACCTCCGCCGAGTCGGTGACCGACATACAGAACGCCCTACACGACCTGCGGACCCGCTTCCCTCACTGGGCGTTCCTCTACAACCCCTTCGCCCACCAGTGGATCGCCCTACGCGGCCGCAAAACCCTCTTCACCGCGGATACCCCTCAACAACTCGCCGCCCGCGTCACCCACACCCGAAACCACCCACTACTCCCAAGACCCCAACCCCGCCGATGACCCCGAGCCTCCACCGCCGATGACCCACCACCACACAGCCCCGGCAGCCCACGACACCGACGCCATAACGCCGGCCTGCCCCGTCGACTGCCTCAGGCTCGTCCTATCGGCCATCACCCACAACACCCTCACCCACGCCTACGGCGCCCCCTTCCCTCCACCCCGAACCGTCGCAGACGTCATCACCCTCTGGCACACCCACAGCCTGGACGACATCTGGGGCTTAGGCCGGCGCCGCATCGGCGAACTCGAAGTCGCCCTCATCTACATCGGCACACCCCACCCAGGCGACACCCTCACCAACGACGACCCCTGAAGCGCCGCGCGAAGCCGGGCCGAACTCGAACGCGCAGCCAGAGCCGCCAGCTGAGACCATCAGACGTGTCGATTCCGCACATCCTTGACGACTCCTCAGTGCTGTCGCTCCGAGCACAGCGGTTTCTGCGGGAGAAAGGCCAGCGCGAGCACGTGCCGACCGCTGAACAGCTCCGCGAGCACTGGCGGAAACACGGCAGAACCGGGCCCCTGATCGACAAGATGGTGGACTACCACGCACGATGGGGTGGCCTCGCTCTCCCCGAACTGGCCATCCCTCTCTACGACGGGGGCCTGGCCGTCATGTACGCAGACGACCCAGACGACGCCGAAGGCGTGGGGCCATGCTTCAGCGCCGGCACCGATCACTACTCGGTCGCCCACTGGTTCTGCGTCGACATCCAGGGCCGCTTCGGCGTCCTGTACGAGGACTGGGTGCCCCTCCACTCCTCCGTAACCGGATGGATCGAGGCGGTGGCCCTCGCCGACATCGCTCAGACCATGCACCAGATCAGAGTCTGGAGAGGCGATGAAGCCCGCCAAGCGCAGAACCTCGCCCAAGCCCTCCCTGAACTGACCCTCGTCCCCGCAGTCGAAGGACTCACCGACAACTGGTGGCAGGGCAACGGCACACTCCTCGCCGTCTACGACGGAGAGGCCAAGCTGTTCCCAACCGGAAAGGCATTCACCGCCCTCTACGCCCAGACAGAGCACCAAGCCGACGAGCTCCGCGCTCGGCTCCTCGACCTCGGCCTCTGACCCAACAGGCCAACGAGACAACTTGCAGAGCAGACAAGATCGCCACCCAGCCACATCAAGATCATTAAGTTGGCGTAGTCCGCGGATGAGAACTTTCTCTACGTCTTTAAAGGCGGCCCGCTGCGCGGTCCGCCGGGCGCGCCGGCCGGTCTGCGTGCCCGGCTGCGGCTCTTCGGCCGGTCCGGGCACGCACCGCCCCGCGCGCCCGAGAGGCCGACAGAAGTAGCCAGCTAAGGCCGTGACGATCACTCACTTCGGTCCTCGCCACACGTCGCCGGGGTGATCGGCTGCCGCAGCCTTCGTTCCTCAGGCCTTGCCACCGGGCAAGGGGGTGCAGCTTGCGGCAGTCTCTGCCACAGCCGCACGGGCCAGCGGCGCACACTGCAACAGACGTTCCCTTTCTGCCTATTTGTGCTTTATGTTCCATTTTTGGGTAGCCAAGATCACGCTTGCGCCTGTTCGTCAATGATTTTGTCTTGTCCGCACAAGGACAGACATTTCCTTACCTGACGGTCAACCACCGCATTCCTCGGGGCGTCTTTTTCCGGCAAGGACCGGGCGCGCGAGAGCAGGAATCGGACGTTGGCGACAAGCATTAAAGAAGTTCTCGAAGAGCTACGTATCTCCTCGACCAGCGGGCGGAACAAGGGGGATAAGTTCGAGCGACTGATCGCCGCCTACCTGCGTACGGACCCCTCGTGGTCCAGCCGGTTCAGCAAGGTCTGGCTCTGGAACGACTGGCCCGGGCGGGCCGGAAAGCCTGACACCGGCATCGATCTCGTCGCCCAGGAGCGTGAGACGGGCGCCTTAACCGCCATCCAGTGCAAGTTCTACGGCCCCAGCCACACCCTCCAGAAAAACGACATTGATTCGTTTTTCACCGCATCCGGCAAGGATGGCTTCTCTTCGCGCCTGATTGTGTCCACAACGGACAAATGGAGCAAGCATGCGGAGGATGCCCTCAGGGGCCAACAGATCCCTGTGACGCGCCTGCGGGTGCAGGATCTGGATGAGTCGAGCGTCGACTGGTCGCAGTTCAGCCTCGACGCTCCCGAGGTGATGAAGCGCAAGGACAAGAAGGACCTGCGCCCCCACCAAACCCTTGCACTGAACGCCGTGCGCGAAGGCTTTCTGTCCCACGCCAGGGGCAAGCTCATTATGGCGTGTGGCACGGGCAAGACGCTGACCTCTCTCCGCATCGCCGAGGATCTCGTCCCCACGGGCGGCAGCGTTCTCGTACTGGTCCCCTCCATCTCCCTGCTCTCCCAGACGCTGAAGGAATGGACCACAGAGGCCAAGGTGCCGTTGCGGCCGTACGCCGTGTGTTCGGACACCAAGGCGGGCAGTCGGAGCGATAACGAGGACATCTCTCCGTATGACCTCGTCTTCCCCGCCACGACGGATGCCGTCAAGCTGTACACCCAGATCATCGGCGGAGGCCCCCGGGGAAAGATCACGGTCATCTTCTCCACCTACCAGTCGTTGCCGGTCGTCGCTGAGGCCCAGCGCAAGGGGCTTCCCGAGTTCGACCTAGTCATCTGTGATGAGGCCCACCGCACCACCGGTGTCACCTTGGCCGGCCAGAACGAGTCGAACTTCGTCAAGGTCCACGACCAGCAGTACCTGATGGCCGCCCGGCGCCTGTACATGACCGCCACCCCGCGCCTTTACGACGACAGCAGCAAATCCCAGGCGGAAGACGTCTCCGCGGTGCTCGCGTCCATGGACGACGAGACCCTCTACGGGCCGGAGTTCCACCGCCTGGGCTTCGGCAAGGCCGTGGACCAGGGGCTGCTCACCGACTACAAGGTTCTCATCCTCACCATCGACGAGGGCGTGGTCGCCAAGACCCTCCAAGAGGGCTTCGCCGGCGGCGGGTCTGAGCTGGCCCTGGATGACGCGGCCAAGATCATCGGCTGCTGGAACGCGATGGCCAAACGCACCGGGACCTTTGCCGACGGTTCCGGATTCGCCGAGGGCGAGGAGCCGATGAAGCGCGCCGTGGCCTTTGCCCGCTCAATCGCCGACTCGAAGCAGATCGCAGCCCGGTTCAACGACATCGTCGACGCCTACGACGGCGCGGATGATGACGTGCTGCGCTGTGAGGTGGACCACGTCGACGGCACGTTCAACGCTCTGGAGCGCAACAGGAGGCTGGACTGGCTGAGGCAGGACCCCGGCCCGGCCAAGGCCCGGATCCTGTCCAATGTCCGTTGCCTGTCCGAAGGCGTCGACGTCCCGAATCTGGACGCGGTCCTCTTCCTGCACCCCCGCAACTCCGTGGTCGACGTCGTCCAGTCCGTCGGCCGCGTGATGCGCCTGGCGTCCGGCAAGAAGTACGGCTACATCATCCTGCCCGTCGCCATCCCCGCCGGGATGTCACCGGAGAAGGCACTCGCCGACAACAAGCGCTTCAAGACGGTCTGGGAGGTCCTCCAGGCCCTGCGCGCCCACGACGACCGGTTCAACGCGACCGTCAATCAGATCGACCTGAACAAGAAGAAGCCCGACAACAAGATCGGCATCGGCAGCATCGGCCCCACCGACGAATCGGTCGGGGGTGCGGACGGCTCCGGCACCGCCGAGAGCAACGAGGCGGCCAAGGATAGGGAAGCCCAGAACGCCCAGCACATCCAGGATGCGCTGTTCTCTATCAGCGACTGGCGGAACGCTATCTACGCCCGCATCGTCGAGAAGGTTGGCGAGCGCCACTACTGGGAGAAATGGGCCAAGGACATTGCCCAGATCGCCAACCGCCACGTCACCCGCATCAAGGCCGCCCTGAAGATCCCCGAGAAGAGGGCCGCCTTCGAGGAGTTCGTCGGCGAACTGCGCTCGAACATTAACCCCGGCGTCAGTGAAACCGAGGCCGTCGACATGCTGGCCCAGCACATCGTCACCAAGCCAGTCTTCGACGCCCTGTTCAAGGACTACGGCTTCGCCGAGCACAACCCCGTCTCTAAAGCCATGCAACGGATGCTCGACATCCTCGACGACCAGGGTCTGGACACCGAGACCAAGACCCTAGAGGGTTTCTACGAGTCGGTGAGAGTCCGCGCCGAGGGCATCGACAACCACGAGGGCCGGCAGCGGGTCATCATCGAACTGTACGACAAGTTCTTCAAGACGGCCCTGCCGAAGACCGCCGACGCGCTCGGCATCGTCTACACCCCCATCGAAGTCGTCGACTTCATCATCCGCTCCACCGAACAGGCCCTGGCCAAACACTTCGGGCGATCCCTGTCCGACGAAGGCGTTCAGATCATCGACCCCTTCGTCGGCACCGGCACCTTCCCTGTACGTCTCCTCCAGTCCGGCCTAATCAAACCGGAGGACCTACAGCGCAAGTACGCGAGCGAGCTGCACGCCAACGAGATCGTACTCCTTGCGTACTACATGGCCGCCGTCAATATCGAGGCCGCCTTTTACGACCTCGCTGGCGGCTATTATCGGCCCTTTGAGGGCATAGTCCTCACCGACACCTTCCAGCTTGCCGAGGGCGCCGCCACGTTCGACGGGATGGAAGTCCTGGAGGGCAACAGCGAGCGCGTGAAGAAACAGAAAACACAGGACATCACCGTCGTCGTCGGCAACCCGCCGTACTCAGTGGGACAGGACAGCGCGAACGATAATAACCAGAACCTTAAGTACGATGTTTTGGACGAGCGAATCAGAGGCACGTACGCTGCACGTTCCAGTGCGACATCTACGCGCACACTATACGACTCCTATATTCGCGCCTTCCGCTGGGCCTCCGATCGAATCAAGGACGAGGGGATTGTCGCGTACGTCTCCAATGGAGGCTACATTGACGGCAATACTTATGACGGATTGCGAAAGTCCCTGGTCGATGAGTTTGATGCAATCTACTGCTACAACCTCCGGGGCAACCAACGTACGGCTGGCGAACAGTCCCGAAAGGAGGGCGGCAAGATCTTCGGCTCCGGCAGCCGGAACACCGTGGCCATCCTGATCCTTGTTAAAGGCGGCCTGGGATCTGACAACGACAAGGAGTGCGTGCTCCACTACCGAGACATCGGCGACTACCTTAGCCGCGAAGATAAGCTCCGTATCATTAGCTCTCAGAGCCTAGCCACGGTGGACTGGCAGCAGACCCCGCTGAACGACGATGGGGACTGGATTAATCAGCGAGATAAGCGGTTCGGAGCCTTCCAAATCCTCGTAGCGGGCGATAATTCTGCAGGCTCAGATGCCATCTTTGGCATTCATTCTCTCGGACTCGGAACGAACCGTGACGCCTGGGTATATAACTACTCCAAGCAACACCTCCTATCGAATGTCCAATCGACAATCAACTTCTATAACCGGCAAGTCGACGCATTTTCTGAGCACTCCAAGGGCAAGGGTATAGCGCATCCGAGAGCAGAGGACGCCGAGAAGTTCGTCGATCGCAACCCCAGAGAGATCAGCTGGTCTTCCAGCCTTATACCCAAGGTGGCCCGCCAAAAGAAAATTGTTTTCGATCCGAGCCAGGTGGCGACTAGCCTGTACCGCCCTTTCAGTCGCCAAGCAGTCTACTTTGATCGGGACCTCAACCATAGGCCAGGCAAGCTGCCAAGAATGTTCCCGGCCCCGGACTGCGAGAATTTCGGGATTTACATTAACGGATTTCATGCAACAGCCGAATTCGCAGTCCTGGCCACAGATCTCATCCCGTGTCTGGATCTCTTCGGTAAGGGTGGCTATCTCTTCCCGCGTTATTCATATCGCGAGCCGGGTAAGGGCGATGACCTCTTCGCATCTGTCGAAGAGGAAAGCGGCCACGAGCGAATCGACAACATCACGGATGTCGCTCTCCGTGGTTACCGCACGGTGTACAACAACCCTGCAATCAGCAAGGACGACATCTTCTACTACACGTACGGCCTGCTGCACTCGCCGGAGTACCGCGACCGCTTCGTCGCCGACCTCAAGAAGTCTCTCCCCCGCATTCCCAAGGTAAGCGACTTTCGGGGCTACGCCGAAGCTGGCCGGAAGCTCGCGGACCTGCACATCGGCTACGAGCATGCGGAGCCGTACCGGGGCATCGTGGAGACGGTCACTGGCACCGCATCCGGCACCCCGGCGCGGGACCTGTATCGCGTCGCGAAGATGAAGATCCCCAAGGTGAAGGGGCAGCCGGACCGCTCGACCATCCTCTACAACAACCGGGTCATTCTCACCAACATCCCCGAAGAGGCGTACCGCTACCAGCTCGGCGCCCGCTCCGCGATTGAGTGGATCATTGACCGATACCAGATAAAGGTCGACAAGGATTCTGGCATCACCAACGACCCCAACGACTGGTCCGACGATCCGCGTTACATCATCGACCTCCTCAAGCGGATCGTTACGATCAGCCTGGAAACGATGGAGATCGTGGATCAACTCCCGCCACTGGAGATCTTGGAGTAGTCGCGCACGAAACTAGTATATCGAGACTAAACTGGTGATAGAGATAATGTCATGCGGATAACTGGCATTCACGCCGAAAACTTTCTATCTTTTCGATCGCTCGATCTTGCTCTCGATGGATCTCTGACGTTTGTCACTGGCCCGAATGGGGTTGGTAAGACAAATCTTGGACGATGTTTGGATATTGTGCTTGCAGTCCTCGAACACCACACAGGGAAGCTGGCTACAGAGCGGGTTGAACTCTATCGGTCCGCCGGCCGCGACGGTGCGGCAACGTTTAACGTGTCTCTCGATATCGAACTTGATCAGCAATGGGAACGCGATTTAGTTGGCTATTTCGTTAGAGCTGCCTTCATCTCGGGCGAAGCGGCTCGCTCAGTAGGGACTTCTTACCTAGACAGAGTAGCAGAGGATAAGTTAGCGATTAATTCGCTTAGCCCTCTATGGTCAGGCACGCTAAGAGTGCATTTCGATGCCTCCATGCGCAGTTCATGGTGGGCGACCTGGGACTTCGATAACGCGGGTAAGTCCTGGCATATCCCTCTGGTCGGTCAGGGAACAGGCAAGCTAGCGCCTGATGCAGGCGTACCTTTCGCTGCCGCTGTCGGCCATCAAATTAGCTTCACTCGGTTCATGCTGGCCATTGAAAACAACGACCCTGCTGAGGTGCAGAAGTCGGTCGCAATGTTGATGAATCAGATTGATTTGTCTGTCGCATTAAACAAGTCTTCAGGTAATCCGGTACAATTTGATGTGGCGCCGCTAGTAGATACATCGAGCGCGGTCCCTGTAAGCATAAGAGAATTGGCTTCTGCTTTTCTAGTTGAACGCCCGGACACCCTTAACTTCACCTACGCGCAGGTCATCGCGCAGATCCTTCGGCGTGCTATCATCTTTACCGACAATCGCCGTGTTCCTCCTCGGCGTTACTTCGATTCTGCTGAACTGAAGTCGCCGGCTGATCTACGCGATGGAAGCAATCTTGCCGGTGAGCTGTTTCGTCTGAAGAACGGCCATGTGGAGGGTCGCAGTCTATATCGCGAGATCGAAAAGACTTTTTCTTTCCTTACTGGCCAAAATTTCGGGATACGCGCGGCTGTCGATAGCGGCGACGATCGGTATGGCTGGATAGTTGAGCCAACGATTATAACTGATTCCGGGGAAATGCCAATTGAGTTTTCTGGTGCGGGCATCCAGGAAGCGCTCATGTTAAGCACTCTACTTACTGGCCCGTCAGGTCGTTTCTTTCTATTAGATGAGCCTGCTGTCAATCTGGAACCGACAATGCAGCGCCGACTGATCACACTCTTGCGCAAGGCGGGTCAATGCCTGGTAATAACCCACAGTCCGGACATGGTGCCGGTTGATAGAGAAGAGGATCTCGCTAGCATCGTTCGTCTGGCCCCGCGGCCCGACGGTCCAGTAATTCGCCGGGTTAGGGACCTTCCGCGATCGGAGTGGATGCGATGGGTTCAGCTATTGGAGCCATCGCACGTTCGAGCTTTGCTGTTTGCTGCAAGTGTCATTCTATGCGAGGGCAGCACGGAGGTCGGAGCACTCGCTCAGTGGTGGCGCGATACGAGCAGTCTGAAGCTTCCTGATCCGGAAGCGGCCAACATGCCCATTATTAGTGTCGACGGTGATCGCAGATTCGGGACCTACATCGATTATCTTGATGCCTTCGGTATACCTTGGGCAATTGTCGCTGACGGTCCGGCGTTACGGAGCAGTAGCGACCTTGCCAAGCATCTATTAAAACGAGCCGAGTATCCACCAGGGCCGGCATTTGGTAAAGACTTTTTCGAGTCTCGCGATTATTGGCGTAATCTGGGAGTGTTCAGCCTTGCCGATCAATTCGGTGATGATGGCAGAAAGCTTGGCGAGTTCGAAGCTTACCTAGAGCGCGTGGACGGCGAACTTTTCGCGAAAGTGTGCACTGAAGGGCGTCGGAGCAAGCCCCGCCGCGGCGCATATTTCGCTGCCCAAACTTCCCAGCCGAAAGAGGTGGCTGATTTGTACATTGCAATTAGTGAATGGCTCAATCTTAGAGCGAGCTCCTCTCCCAAAGGATTAGCCTTGGGGTCTGCTTAAGATGAGCGGCTATGCAACGGCTTGCTCTCTTCGACTTGGACAACACTCTCGTCGATCTGGACCAGGCATTCCGAGCGTGGGCCGAGGAGTTCGCTGACGAGCGCGACCTGGGCAGCGGGGCGGTTAACTGGCTGCTTGCTCTCGATCGGGCCGGCTACCCGCATCGTGAGGTCTTTTTCACCAAGGTTCGGGACCGTTTCGCCTTGCCAGAGTCGGTCGGCGAGCTTTGGAGCCGCTACCGTCAGTGCATGCCGTACCTCGTTCACTGTCGACCCGAGGTGATGGAGGGGCTGGCACGGCTACGCGCGTCCGATTGGCGGGTGGCGATCGTCACCAACGGAACTGCGGACAACCAGCTAGGCAAGATCCAGCGGACGGAGCTGGCTGAGGCCGTGGACGCCTACGCGCTCTCGGGAGTCGAAGGCATCCGCAAGCCCGACAGCGGTCTGTTCGAGGTCGCGGCCAAGCGCTGTGGCGCGATTCTCGCCGACGGGGGATGGATGGTCGGTGACCACCTCGTTGCGGACATCGGTGGAGGGCGGGCCGCGGGTCTACGCACGATCTGGATTGATCGCGGCACCTGGTCTAGCGACGATCACGGCGCGGATCACGTCGTTTCCGACGTGATCCAGGCCATGGAGATACTTCGGTCGTGGCAGTAGCCGTAGGCCCGCGTCGCGCCTGGTGGGACGTCTGCTGTACAGCAGGGAGTACAGCAACACAGCCTCACAAGAGCGTACGCGAGCAGTCGTCCTCACACGCTTGAGCAGGGCGACGAGGCGCTGACGTTGGTGTTGCCCGCAGTTCGCATCGAAGGGGTAGGGGGGCCGGATCTTGCTAACGCGGATGCTAACTGCGTCCCTGGACGGGTGTAGACGCTCGTAGAAGACGATCAAGTAAATCGGCTTCTGACCAGCAGTGCAGAGACGCCGAGCGACGTGAGGAGACGGTCTTCTTCCGGCTTTTAATCCGTAGGTTCAGGGTTCGAGTCCCTGGCGGCCCACCTGCGAAAACAGGCGTGTTGGGCCTTGCTTCGGCCCGCACTACAGCCATCTTGTACAGCCAACAGGGCCGGACCCCGTCTTGGGAGCCCGGCCCTTGTGCTTCTGCGCTCATCCGAAGAGCTTCTTCGCGACCGCATCAACGGCCTCCCGCTCGACCTCGGGCAGGACGTGAGCGTAGGTGTTCATCGTCAGCCCGATCTGACTGTGTCCGAGCGTCTTCATCACCGTTCGGGGAGAGGCGCCGCAGGCGATCAGGAACGAGGCGCAGGCGTGTCGAAGGTCGTGCAGCCGCAGCCAGTCGAGCCCCGCCTTGGCCCTGGTCTTCCGCCACCTTGTGCTGAGGTTCCCCGGCTCGATTGGTGTGCCAATGCTCGAGGCGAACACGAGCCCGCTGTTCTTCCACTTCTCCCCCGCGGCGAGTTGTTCGACGGCCTGCTCTCGCTTGTGCTTCCGCAGGGCGGCCAGGGTCGCCTCAGGGACGGGCACAACGCGACGAGACCGGCTCGTCTTGGGGTCAACGAGCTGAAGCGACCCGTCCGCCCGCTGGAGGCTCTGGCGTAGACGGTCAAGCCGATGCTTGCCGAGCCCCGGGATGACCCATCGCTCCACCTTGGGCTTGTACGTGCTGTCCAACGTGAGCTGACTGACGGTGCGCGGCGCGATGGTGTCGAGTCACGTCCGCATCCATTCCTCGACCGTCGGCACCCGCCCCGGCTTGTCCACCTTGCCGAAATACCGCTGCTTCTCCAACTCCCGGACCTTGCGCGTCAGTGGCGCCCTTGCGGTGCCGACGATCAGGCGATCCGTCGTCCTGGGGCGCACGGCTCGTGGTGCAGCACATTCATCAGCCGTTCCAGGTGCGCCCGCTGTGCGTCGGTTGCTGGACGATGCGCACCGGGTGGGCTGCTCAGCGTGGTCGGTCTGGTCTACCGGTTGCGTCGTGTCGGCCTGCGGGAGCACCTCGCCGGTCGGGCGGAGGGCTGAAGCTTTCAGGAGGGTGGGCGGGTGGCGGGGCCGGTAACGGTGTCCTTACCGAGCTAGGAGGGCTGATCGGGGCCGGGTGACGGGTGGCGGGGGCTTTGCGGGCGGGTGCGCGGTGTACAGGCGTGCGGGATGGGCGAATCGTGGTGGTCGCCCCCTTTCTCTGCCTTGGGGGTTTTCCGTGGCCCGGTCTTGAGGAGGCACAACGTGTTGGTGCGGTGGAGGACGCGGTACCGAGGGACCTTGGCGATGGTCGCGGGAATGGTGGCGTGCGCGGTGGTGGCGGCGGCCATGCCCGCGCTGGCGGCGATGCCGCCGGCCACGTGCCGGGTGACGTATGCGAAGACCTGGGACAGCAGCGGACGGTTCGGGGCGAGCGTCACTATCGAGAACATGGCCTCGCGGATCACCTCGTGGCGGCTGACGTTCACCTGGCCGGGGGACCAGCAGGTGGACAACGGGTGGTACGCCGCGTGGAGCCAGTCGGGCAGGAACGTGACGGCGGCGAGTTTGCCGTACAACGGGACGCTGGACCAGGGGCAGCGGATCACACTCGGCTTCAACGGGTCGTACACCGGCACCAACGCGCCGCCCGCGCTGTTCCTGCTGAACGGCGTCGGCTGCCTCGGCCCCACCCCGACGGCGACCCCGACGCCCACACCCACCCCCACTCCGACGCCCACCCCGACCCCGACGCCGACTCCCACTCCGACACCTACGCCCACGCCGACGCCGACGCCCACGCCGAATCCCGGGCGGGTCGACAACCCGTATGCCGGGGCCGACGGGTACGTCGATCCCACGTGGTCGGCCGCGGCGGCGGGTGAGCCCGGCGGGGCCGCGGTGGCGCAGACCTCGACCGGTGTGTGGCTGGACCGGGTGTCCCGCATCGCCGGTACCTCCTCGATACCAGGGCTGCGGGCGCACCTCGACGAGGCGGTGCGGCAGGACGCCGCCAACGGCGCGACGCCGCTCACCATCCAGGTCGTGCTGAACAACCTGCCCGACCGCAACTGCCTGCGGTATTCCAGTACCGGCGACTTCACCATCGAGGCGGACGGCCTCGACCAGTACCGCACCGAATACGTCGACCCGATCGCCTCGATCCTCGCCGACCCGGCCTACCGGCGGTTGCGCATCATCACG
Organism: Sphaerisporangium sp. NPDC049457; assembly: GCF_055586705.1. NCBI lineage: Bacteria > Bacillati > Actinomycetota > Actinomycetes > Streptosporangiales > Streptosporangiaceae > Sphaerisporangium > Sphaerisporangium sp. NPDC049457. The sequence continues at coordinate 139,950 of NZ_JBVJHR010000026.1, forward strand.
GTGATCGAGCCGGACTTCCTGCCAGGCCTGGTGATGCCGACCAACACCATGTACACCCTCCACTGCGAACCGGTCCAAGCCAGCGGCGTCTACCCGCTGGCCGTGCGGTACGCCCTGACCCGCCTGTACAGCATCCCGAACGTGTACACCTACCTCGACGCGTCCAACCACGGGAGGCTCGGCTGGGCGGACAACTTCGGCCCGGCCGCCGAACTGCTGGCGAGCGTCGGCAATGCCACCGGCGACGGCCTGCCGACCGTGCACGGCTTCGCGGTGAACACCGCCGACTACGCCGCGCTCACCGAGCCGTTCTTCACCGCCTCCACGGTGATCTCCGGGGCGTCGGTGAAGTGGACCCGCTGGGTGGACTGGAACGACTACGTGGACGAACTGTCGTTCGCCCAGGCGTTCCGCAACCGGCTGATCGCCGCCGGGTACCCGCCCACCATCGGCATGGTGATCGACACCTCCCGCAACGGCTGGGGCGGCTCGGCCCGCCCGACGGCGCCGAGTACCTCCACCGACGTGAACACGTTCGTCGATCAGTCCCGGATGGACCGCCGCGTCACCCTCGCCAACTGGTGCAACCAGATCGGCGCCGGGCTCGGCGAGCGGCCGCGGGCCGATCCCGCGCCCGGCATCGACGCCTACGCGTGGATCAAGCCGCCGGGTGTCTCCGACGGGGCCAGCGCGGCGGACGTCGTCCCCAACCCGGAGAACATCCCGTACGACCAGCGGTGCAACCCGCTGTTCCAGGAGCCGCGCGGCGCGTACGTGCCGGGCCAGGCGCTGCCGAACGCCCCGGTGGAGGGGCAGTGGTTCCCCACGCTGTTCCGGCAGCTGCTGGCCAACGCCTACCCGCCGCTGTAGCCGTGAGGCCTGCGCGGCATCAGCGTCCACACGCCGACGCCCCCGGGCGATCGCGCCGGCCACCGACAAAAGCAGCGCGCCCGACGACCGACGAGCCGTTCACCACGCCGATGGCGGTGGGCACCAGCCGGGATTCGCCCAGCTCCGGCACCACCGCCATCGCCGTGGGCGACGGCGGCTACTTGGTCACCGGCAGGTTGTGAACATTTTCCCGTCCAGGACCACCTACGCCGGCGTCGTTGGAGGCGATCGCGACGCTGTCGCGTTGTTCGCGCTCGGTTCAGGATCTGGAAGAGGCCGAATCAAGCCGGGGGGGCCGGCCTGTCGGTGCTCGGAACTAGCATGCGGAGCATGACGCGGTATGTCGACGAGGATCTTCACGGTGCGGAGTTCCGCGAATGTGATCTGACCGGGGCACGCCTGATCGGCGTCGTCATGCAGGATGCCGTGATCGACGGGCTCGTCACCAACCTCGTGGTGAACGGTGTCGAGGTCACCGAGTACGTCGAGGCGGAGCTCGACCGGCGTCATCCGGTGCGGGTGCTGATCCGCTCCGAGGACCCCGTTGACCTGCGCGAGGCATCACGTCGGCTCCATGCCGCCTGGGACGCCACGATCGAGCGGATCCGCCGTACGCCCGGCATCGAGCGCCGCAGCGTGAACGACGAGTGGTCGGCGGCGCAGACGATGCGCCACCTGGTCTTCGTCCACGACTCGTGGTTCCGCCGCTGCTGCCTGGGCTCAAGGGAGCCGTTCACGCCGATGGGCATCGGGCCGACCGTCGAGCCCTACCGTGGAGCGCACGGGCTCGACCTCTCGCTCGATCCGTCCCTCGACGAGATCGTGAGCGTGCGTGACGCACAGGCCGCCGAGCTCCAGGCCTGGCTCGACGAGGTCACCGCTGTGCAGCTCGCGGCGCGAGCGCCGGTGCCCGACGACGATGTCTGGCCGCCGTACGCCCGGGGCCGCTCGGTGGGGCAGTGCCTCGGCACGGTGCTGAACGAGACCTTCCAGCACCACGGCTTCTGCGTCCGCGACCTCGACCTGATCGAGGCACAGGACACCGAGTAGGGCCGGCTGCGGACTCGGCATCTTGCGGATGCGGGCATCGCCGACCGTCTGCGCGGTGCCCGGCCATATCAACCCGAGCGGTCGTCCGGGCGCCGCGGGTCAGGGGGTGGGGGCGGGGTTGTGGGGGTCGAGGAGGATGATGACCGTCAGGAAGATGATCCAGGCGATGGTCGCGGCCAGCAGGAGTTTGCTCGGGGAGAGCCTGCGGCGCAGGGACTCGGGCGTCTTCACAGCCACCCGCTCCTGCGCAGCAGCCGGTGGACGATGATCACGGCGATGACCATGACGCTGAGGCTGAGCGGGTAGCCGAGCAGCCAGTGCAGTTCGGGCATGTGGTCGAAGTTCATGCCGTAGATGCCGGCGATCATGGTGGGCACGGCGATCAGGGCGGCCCAGGAGGAGATCTTGCGCATGTCCTCGTTCTGTTGCATGGCCGCGGCGCTCTGCTCGCGGCCCACGAGGGCCAGGTGGGCGCTCAAGGCGCTGGTGAGCAGTTCGTTGTGCTCGTCGACCTGGGCGTCGACGCGCAACAGGTGGTCCAGGACGTCACGGAACTGGTCGCGGGCGACGCTGCACAGTTCCACCCTGCCTTTGACGATCTCCTCCAGGACCGGCACCAGGGGATCCTGGGCGGCGCGGAACTCCAGCACCTCGCGTTTGAGCGAGTAGATGTCCTCGGTGACGTCGACGTACTCGCCGCTGAAAACGCGGCGCTCCAGGGCGATGAGGTCCTGTTCGATTTCGTGGGAGATCTGTGAGTAGGTGTCGACGACCTGGTCGCAGATGGCGTACAGCACCCCGGCGGGGCCGGCGGCCAGCAACGCGGGGTCGGCTTCGAGGCGCCGGCGCACTCCGGTCAGCGGGTTCGCCTTGCCGTGGCGGACGCTGATGACGAAATCGCCGCCCAGGAACAGGTTGATCTCGCCGGCCTCGATGTCGGAGGTCTCCTGCGCGTACAGCAGCGGTTTGATCACCAGGAACAAGGTGTCGTCATAGCGTTCCATCTTCGGCCGCTGATGGGCGTGGATGGCGTCCTCCACGGCCAGCGGGTGCAGTTTCACCTCCCTGGTGATCAGGTCGAACTCCTCCTGGGTGGGTTCGTGGAGGCCGATCCACAGAAAGCAGTCGCCCCTGGCACGGGCATCGGTGAAGGCGTCACTGATGTCCCCGGTGATGGTCTCGCGCACGCCGTCGCAGTAGATCGCCTTGTCCACAATCACATCAGGCATTGTGACGGATCGGGCATTCGTCTGATCCCGGCGACGACGATGGAGGGACGGGTGATCGAGATCGGCTTTTCGTCGGAGTCACGGTGCCACAGCCGGCGCGGTCGGCGCGGGGTGGGCATGATCGCGTCCAGGGGGAGCGGGGCGGGGGGGGGGGGGGGGGGGGGGGGGGGGGGGGGGGGGGGGGGGGGGGGGGGGGGGGGGGGGGGGGGGGGGGGGGGGGGGGGGGGGGGG
>NZ_JBVJHR010000027.1:0-64695 GCF_055586705.1 Sphaerisporangium sp. NPDC049457
CATCCTCCCCCCCCCCCCCCCCCCCCCCCCCCCCCCCCCTCCCCCCCCCCCCCCCCCCCCCCCCCCCCACCAACCCCCCCCCCCCCCCCCCCCCCCCCCCCCCCCCCCCGGCCCGGTCTCACCTCAGGGTCAGGTCGTGGATCCTCCTCGGTTCAGCCGACGGGGTTCCAGCCGTCGGAACCGGCGAGGTACCGCTGCGGGGTGTAGTTCGCCGCCTGTGAGTCGGGGAGCTGCGGACGGTTGGAGTTCGTCCCCGCACCTGATCCGGTGTTCCGGTACTCGAAGAACCGCGCGTTCCTCCATGAGTTTCCGGACATGTCGGTCCAGGGCTGGGAGGTCTTGATCGTCCCGCTCAGCGAGGACTCCCGGTAGAGCACCTGGGCGTTCGGACCCCAGGGACGTCCCAGCGTGGTGGTGTTGCCGGTCGCGCCGGTGATCCGCGACTTGTAGATCAGGAAGCCGTAGGTCTTGGCGGCCGCGGTGCGCGCCGCGGTGAGCGGCCCGCCGGTGCTGCGCTTCTCGTAGATGTCGCAGTTGTCGAACACGCCGGTGCCGCCGCCGAAGATGAAGTCGACCGTCCCCTCGACGTAGGAGCCTCTGACGTACGCGCGGGCCGAGTCGTTGACCAGCAGGGTGTCCTGGTCGCCGAGCAGCCGGACGTTCGTAAGGGTCGTGCGGTCGGCGTCCAGGCGCAGCGCGACGGCCTGCTGGTCGACCGTGGTGCCGTTCTCGTTGTAGTCGTTGGAGATCGTCAGGTTGGTCGCCGTGACGTCGCGGGCGGACACCATGGCGGTGTAGCTGCTGAACGTGCCGCCGCTGCTGCCCGCCGACCGGTTGTTCACGATCACCGTGTTCGCGGGCGAGGAGCCGAGGCCCTGCAGGGTGACGTACGGCTTGTTGACCGTGACGATCTCGCGGTAGGTGCCCGGCTTGATCGTGATGACGACCCTGCTGGTGTTGTTCGACGGGACGGCGTTGATGGCCGCCTGTACGGTCCGGTACTTCCCGCTGCCGTCGGACGCCACGGTCGGCTGACCGGTCGGCGTGGGAGTCGGTGTCGGTGTCGGTGTCGGTGTCGGTGTCGGCGTGGGCGTGGGTGTGGGTGTCGGCGTGGGTGTCGGCGTGGGTGTTGGTGTGGCCGGGCCGTTGCAGGTGGTGCCGTTGAGGGTGAAGGTCGTGGGGACGGGGTTGGCGCCCGTCCAGGTGCCGTTGAAGCCGAAGGTGGCCCCGGCCCCGGTGCCCAGTGCTCCGTTGTAGGAGACGTTCGCGGCGGTCACCGCGGCCCCGCTTTGCGTGAAGGAGGCGTTCCACCCTTGGGTGACGGTCTGTCCGGCGTCGAAGGACCACTGCAGCTGCCAGCTCGAGACGGGGTCACCCAGGTTGGTGACCGTCACATCGGCGTTGAACCCCCCGCCCCACTGCGAGGAGATCGCGTAGGACACCCGGCACGCCGCCGCCGCCGACGCGTGTGACGGCACCAGGACGAACGCCGAACACACGGCGGCCAGCGCTCCGCCGGCCGGCAGCAACCGTTTCAGCGACAGTTTCAGCGACATATGACCGTGCGCTCCTTCCCCGCGGCGCCGGCCGATGGAGGGAAGGGTGCGGCCGGCCGCGCATGGGAGCTAAGCCGGTTTAATTGGGTTAGTCAACAAACCTATCCGGAGAAACCCCGGGGCAGGGCGGCAGCCGCCGACCGCGTACCTGCGGCTTCGGGAGAGGGGCGTCCCAGCGACCGTCTCCATCGATACGAAACGTTCACGCCCGGAGCCGGTCCGCGAACGCTCCACGACGAGACCGGCCCTCTCGCCGCCGGGGAACCGTGAACGGGGAGAGGGCCGACATCGGCGGGCGAGCGCAGCCGGTCAGATGTTGAGCGACTTCTTGAGGAAGTCGACCTGGAGGTGCAGGAGGTTCTCGGCGACGACCTCCTGCGGGGTCATGTGGGTGACGCCCGACAGCGGCAGGACGGTGTGCGGGCGGCCCGCGGCCAGCAGCGCCGACGACAGGCGCAGCGTGTGCGCCGCCACGACGTTGTCGTCGGCCAGGCCGTGGATGAGCAGCAGCGGCCGCTGGAGCTTCTCGGCGTCGGCCATCAGCGAGGTCTGCTCGTACACCTCCGGCCGCTCGTCGGGGTGGCCGAGGTAGCGCTCGGTGTAGGCGGTGTCGTACAGGCGCCAGTCGGTGACCGGGGCGCCGGCGACGGCCGCGTGGAACACGTCGGGCCGGCGCAGCACCGCCAGGGCCGCAAGGTAACCGCCGAACGACCAGCCCTTGATGGCGACCCGGTTCAGGTCGAGGTCGTCGGGGTACAGCTGGGCGACGCCCCGCAGCGCGTCGATCTGGTCCTCCAGCACCGGACCCGGCACATTGTGCAGCACCTCGCGCTCGAACGCCGGGCCACGTCCGGGCGTGCCGCGGCCGTCGGCCACGATCACCGCGAAGCCCTGGTCGGCGAACCACTGAGGCTCCAGGAAGATGCGCCCGTTGGCCATGACCCGCTGGCCGTGCGGCCCGCCGTAGGGATCCATGAGGACGGGCAGCCGCCGCGAGCCCGGCACGTGCCCGCTCGGCAGCAGGACGGCGGTGGCCAGCTCGCGCCCGCCCGTGCGCACCAGCGAGACGCGGGGCTCCAGCGGGGGGCGTTCGGCGAGCGAGCCGATGTGCAGGCGGCGATCGCCGCGCCGCACCTGGACGGTGGTGGCAGGGCCGTCCAGGGTCTGGCCGCTGATCAGCAGGGTGCCCGCGCAGAGCCGGCCGGTGTACACGCCGGGCTTCTCGGTGAGCGGGGTGATGGACCCGGCCGACCAGGTCCACAGGTGGATCTCGGTCGGGTCGCCGCTCGCGCGGAACAGCACGGTGTCGCCGTCCACGCCCAGCACGTCGCGCACCTGCAAGGTGGGCGGGGTCACCGGGGCGTCCCCGATGATCAGGCGCCGCCCGCCGTCGGCGTCGGCCGTCCACACCAGCGTGCCGTCCGGCAGGCGCGCCGGCACCCCGCCGACGACGTCCACCCACGCCGCGTCGGTGTCCTCGCGCAGGAGCCGGGACGCGCCGGTGGCCGGGTCGACGGAGAAGATCCTGACCGCCTTCTGGTCGCGGGGCATGGTGACGATCACCAGGCCGTGCCGGTCCCAGACGGCCGTCACCAGGTACTCGTCGTCGAACGGGACCGGGACGCGCGAGCCGTCCAGCCCGAGGACCACCAGCTCCACCGTGGCGTTGGGGGTGCCGGCGGCGGGATAGGCCACCGCGGCCGGCGTGCGGGACGGGTTGGCCGGGTCGGCGATGTGCCACACCTGCACGGGGGACTCGTCGGCCCGTTCGGCGAGCAGCGCCGTGCCGTCGGGCGACCACCAGTGGCCGCGGAGGCGGTCGAGCTCCTCGGCGGCGACGAACTCGGCCAGACCGTAGGTGACGCCCTCGGCCTCGGGCGTGGCCAGAGCGCGGCCGGCGCCCGTGGCGACCTCCTGCACGTGCAGCGCCCCGCCGGTCACGTACGCGACCCTGGCGCCGTCGGAGGACAGGCGCGGATCGATCACCGGACCTGAGGTGTCCAGCCGCCGCACGGAGCCCGAGGGCAGGTCTGCCAGGTAGAGCCCGCCCGACAGCGCGAACACGGCCGAGGACACGGCGGCGTCCGTGGCGTAGGCGACGACGCCGCCGGCCTGCTCCCTGGCCCGTTCGCGGCGGGCCCGCTCTTCGGCGGGAAGGTCCTCGTCGGCCGCGCCGAGGTCGGCGGGGTCGACGACCAGGCGTTCGGCGCCGGATGTGAGGTCGAGCTCCCACAGGCAGGTCACGGGATCGGTGCCCGACCGGCTGCGCAGGAAGACGACGCGGCCGCCGTCAGGGGAGATGGTGAACCCGCGGGGCACCCCCAGGGTGAAGCGGCGGGTCTTCGCGTAAAGGCGGGCAAAGCTCTGACTCATCCTCTCATCCTGCCAGTTCGGCACTGAGAGGCGCTTTTCTGTCGGTGGGCTTGGCTAGCCTCTGGGTATGACCGACCGTCGCTTGATGCTCGTGCACGCCCACCCCGACGACGAGACCAGCAGTACGGGCGCCACGATGGCCAAATACGCCGCCGAGGGCGCCCATGTCACGCTGGTCACCTGCACCCTCGGCGAAGAGGGCGAGATCGTCGTGCCCGACCTCGCCCATCTCGCCTCCGACAAAGAAGACCGGCTGGGCGAGCACCGCATCGGCGAGCTGGAGGCCGCCTGCAAGGTGCTCGGCGTCGACGATCACCGCTTCCTGGGCGGCGCCGGCCGCTGGCGCGATTCGGGCATGATGGGAGTGCCCACCAACGACAACCCCGGCTGCTTCTGGCGCGCCGACCTCGACGAGGCGGCCGGCGAGCTGGTGAAGATCATTCGTGAGGTCCGGCCGCAGGTGCTGGTCACCTACGACGAGAACGGCTTCTACGGCCATCCCGACCACATCCAGGCCCACCGCGTCGCCTGGCGCGCCTTCGAACTGGCCGCCGACCCCTCCTTCGGCGAGGGCGAGCCCTGGCAGATCGCCAAGTTCTACTTCACCACCATGGCCAAGTCGGCGCTGCGCAGGGTCGGTGAGGCGATGCGCGAGGCCGGCACCGACTTCTTCACCGACGAGGCGATGGAGGACATCCCCTTCGGCTCCGACGACGCCGACGTCACCACCGCGATCGACGCCCGCGCGTACGGGGCGGCCAAGCTGGAGGCCATGCGGGCCCACCGCTCGCAGATCGACCTCACCGCGCCGTGGTTCGCCGTGTCCGAGAGCCTGGGCGAGTGGTCGCTCGGCATCGAGCACTACATCCTCAAGGCCGGCGTCCGAGGCCCGGCCGGCCACGCCCTGCCGGTCGACCAGGGAGGGCTCGGCGAGCCGTTCGACCGCGAAGACGATCTCTTCGCGGGCATCGGCTAGCCTTCCCAATATGGACGAAGAGCAGGCCAGGGCCGATGCGTTCCGCCAGGCCAGGGCCGACGGCGATGGCCTGCGCGCGGGTGACCATGCGGAGGCCGGCGCCGAGTCCTGGCTTGACAGGTGGCGGGAGGAGTACCCGCCCGAGGCCGAGCCGGGCGCGGCGGTCACCGGTGCCGCGTACGGCGCGCTCTTCGTGCTCGGCGTCGTCTACGGGGTCGTGTCCGGGCTGCAGCACTCCTGGGGTTTGGGCGACTGGGTGACGCCCGTCCCCATCGTTCTCTCGCTCCTGCTCTTCGGGCTGCTGTACGGCGCCGGCCGGCTGATGGGCACCAAGCTGGGCGCCTTCGTCCCCGGCATGGGCTGGATGCTCGCCGCGCTGATGTTCTCGGTCAAGCGGCCAGAGGGCGATCTGGTCGTGGCGGCCACTCCCGCCGGCTACTGGTATCTCGGCGGCGGGGCCGTGGCCCTGGTGGTCGCCGTCCTGCTCATTCCCTCGTCGGGCTCGTGGCTGCTGCGCCAGGGCCCGTTCGGCGCCAAGGCACGGCCCATGAACATCTCGGATGGTATGTCCGCATAAGCTGGCCAGCGTGCATCAGGGATCCGCGGAGAACCGCCTCGATCAGGAGGTCTTCCGGAAGGTGACCGGCCGCTTCGCCACCGGCGTCGCCATCGCCACCACCCTGTCGGGCGGGGTGGACCACGCCATGACGGTCAACTCCTTCGCCTCGGTCTCCCTGGAACCGCTGCTGGTGCTCATCTGCGTCGAGAAGATCGCCAGGTTCCACGCCGCCGTCCTCGACGCGGGCGTGTTCGGCATCTCGATCCTCGGCGAGGACGGCGAGGACGCCTCCCGGGCGTTCGCCACGCGCGGCCTCACGCTGGAAAGGCAGCTCGAACGCTGGTCCCACCGGCGCGGCTCGCTGGGGCTGGCCCTGTTCGACAGCGCCATCGCGACGCTGGAATGCCGGACGACGGCCGTGCACCAGGCGGGCGACCACTCCATCGTGGTCGGCGGCGTCGTCTCGGCGGATCTCCCGAGGAACGCCCCGCCGCTGATGTTCCACGAAGGCCGCTACCGCCGCTCAGGCGGCTGACCGTGCCAAGCCCTCGCCAGGTCGCCTGTTCGGTGGGGAGCTACCGCCCGTCCGGGTCGCTGAGCGACAATCGAGGCATGCGCGGTAGGCACCGGGCCAGGCAGGTGATCAACTATCTCAACCTGTCGACGCCGCTCGGGCTGCTCATCGCCGTGGCCGGGCGGGCCCGGGTGCGGCGTGGCGAGCATGGCCTGCTGTACGCGCACGGGTACCGCATCCGCTTCCCGGTCGCGGGCGCCTTCACGGTGGGCAACGTCGTCCTGACGGCCCAGGGGGAGGGCTACCTGACCGGGGCGCTGCTCAGGCACGAGGCGCGGCACGCCACCCAGTACGCCTTCTGCGTCGGGCTTCCCCTGCTGCTCCTGTACGTGCTCGCGGCCGGGTTCTCCCTGGTCGTCTGCGGCCATCCGGCCTCGTGGAACGTCTTCGAGCGCCTCGCCGACCTGGAGGAGGGGGGATACCCGAGACACGTCGCCCGATGGCGGAGGCGCACCCTGGAGTGAGAGAGGGGCCGGCAGCCCTCGGAAAGGTTACTACGTGTCACACCTGCACTGAGCAGGAGATTTCGGCACATCGTGTCGGCATAAGGGAGGACATGACGGATACCTCGGACGGCTGAGGCATGTTTTCCGCTCACGGGGGATCATGACAGCAGAGTGGCGATCTCCCAACGGAACAACCCGCCTCCACTCGGTGACGAACCAGGAGGGTCGAATGTCGCAAACCGTCAGTCCTGAGGTCCCCCCGGCTCCGCCGAGCGAACCCGTCACTTCCCCGCGCCCGTCCGCGACGCCGTCGCCCGGGCGGGGCGCCTCGGCGGCCGCGCCGGCCGTGCCTTCGACCCGTCCGGCCGTCACCTCCTCCCGCGCACCCGCGGCTCCGGCCCGCCGGCCGGCGCCTCCGTCCCGCGAGCCCGGTGGGCCGGCGCGCCGGCGTCCCTTTCCCGCCGACTTCAAGGACCGCCTGACCTGCCCGCTGCCCGACTTCCGGGAGATCGTCAGCGTCACCTGGCACGGTGGCCTGCGTCCCGACATCGGCGACGTCGACCAGATCCCGGTGCTGCGCGCCGGCCTGCCGCCGGTCGCCGCCCAGGACGCCGCGATCACCTGGGTCGGCCACGCCACGTACGTGCTGCGCATCGGCGGGCTCACCGTGCTGACCGACCCGGTGTGGTCCCGCAAGATCCCCGGCGTCCGCCAGCGGCTCACCCCGCCCGGTCTCGCCTGGAGCGACCTGCCGCCGATCGACGCCGTCGTCATCAGCCACAACCACTACGACCACCTCGACGCCCCGACGATGCGCCGACTGCCCCGTCACACGCCCGTGTTCGTCCCCGCCAACCTCGCGAGCTGGTTCACCAAGAGGGGGTTCACGAACGTCACCGAGCTGGACTGGTGGGAGAGCGCGCAGATCGGCGAGGTGAGCTTCGACTTCGTCCCCGCGCACCACTGGAGCCGGAGGACGCTGTTCGACACCTGCAAGTCGCTGTGGGGCGGATGGGTGCTGACGTCCCCGCACCAGCGGGTCTACTTCGCGGGCGACACGGCCTACGGGGAGCGCTTCAAGCAGATCGGCGAACGCTACCCGGGCATCGACCTCGCGCTCATGCCGGTGGGCGCCTACGAGCCGCGCTGGTTCATGCACGTCACCCACGTCGACCCGGCCGAGGCCGTCCAGGCGTGCGAGGACGCCGGTGCCCGGCGGATGGCGACCATGCACTGGGGCACGTTCGTCCTGTCCGGTGAGCCGCTGATGGCCCCCGTACAGGAGGCCCGCGCCGCCTGGATCGCCTCGGGCCGCGACCGCGCCGACCTGTGGGACCTCGCCATCGGCGAGACCCGCACGCTTACGGGCTGACCCCCGGGGCTCTGTTCGTCCGGCTCGCGTCCCAGGGCGCGGGCCGGAGGAGAACGCGATCACGATTGATTGAGCGGCACGGGTAGCTTTTTCACCATGTCCAGAAGCGGACAGTGGGTCGGATGACCCGGATGCCGCGATTCCGGATGCCGGGAAATGGGTGTCCCCAGGTGGCGCCTCGGTAAGGCGCCGGTCACCTGCCGTAAGTGCGAAACCGGAATACCGGCATCTGACTGTCCGACAGCGCCACTTACCAGGTGGCGAAATAACGGTCAAGACGTTGATTAGCCCTTTAATGCATGGAATACCGGATGCATCCCCGCAAGGAAGGTACGGAGGAGCATCCAGGTGAAAATCCCCCCGATCACCGAGAGAGCCCCGCGATCCACCCGTCGGCTGGCAATGGCGTTAGGAGTCGCCCTCGTCGCGGTCGGAATGGGCACCGCCCAGGCCGCAGCGGCTCCCAAGCCCGTCAAGGACACCGCCACCCAGCCCATCCAGCAGACCAGCGAGGTCCCTGGCGGTTTCGCCTCCTGGAAGGACCTGCTGGCCACCCAGGAGAAGCTGGTCAAGGCGGCCGACCGCGTCACCGCCGCCGCCAAGGGCCAGGGCGGCGCCGGATTCGCCGGCATCATCGCGGCGCCGGAGAACCGCGAACTGCGCGTCTACTGGAAGGGAGGGGTTCCCAAGCGCGTCGGCGACCTGGTCGGTGCGCTGCGCCAGGACGTCCCCGTCAGCGTCCTGCCCGCGGCCTACTCGGCCCGCGAGCTTGAGCGCGAGATGAACCGCCTCGTCCGTGTGTCGGGTGACGCGATCACCGCGATCGCGCCGAACGCCGACGGCTCGGGCCTCACGGTCTCGGGCGCCGACTACGGGCTGACCCGCTCGAAGGTCGCCGACTCCTCGGTGCCGGTCACCGTGGAGGCCGGCGTCAAGCCGTCGCTGACCACCCGCTGGAACGACACCTCGCCCTGGTGGGGCGGCGGTGCCTGGCGCAACGCCAGCACCGGCGGCGGCTGCTCGACGGGCTTCGCGGTCACCTACGGCGGGACGAGCAGGATGCTCTCCGCGGGCCACTGCGGCGACTCCGGTCAGACGGCCACCGACCCGACCGGTCAGGTGATCGGCTCGATCTCGCCGGACAACAACGGCCTCGACGTGCTGCTGATCAACGGCACCTCCGCGGGCCGGGTCTACAACAACAACCCCGGCTCCATCTCGCCGGAGTTCAGCAACCAGGTCATCGGCACCTTCAGCTCCTACGTGGGCCTGTGGGTCTGCACCTCCGGCGCCTACTCGGGCACCAACTGCAGCATCCAGGTGCAGCAGGTCGGCGTCACGATCAACGTGGGCTACCTGATCACGGGCACGGTCCGTGCCGAGCAGTCGGCGCACACCAACGCGGTCGGCCAGGGCGACAGCGGCGGCTCGGTGGAGGTCGTCAACTCGGCCAACACCGCCCAGGTGTACGCGGCGGGCGTCAACACCGCCATCGACGGCAGCACCGCGGTGGCCTGCACCGGCTACGTCACCAGCGGCCGTACCTGCGCCTGGCGGATGTACTACTCGCCGTGGAGCAACGCGACCGCGGCCTTCCCCGGCATCGCCATCGTCCTCGGATGATCGGCGAGGTCTGATCCGGGCGATCAGGGGCCGGCGCGCAGGTGCCGGCCCCTTTTCGTCGCCCGTACGCGGCCGGCCGGGCCCGCGCCGATGTGGACGAGGTACCGACCGGCCGTCGCTCGCGTGAAGTGCGGAGGCCGTCGCTTGGCAGTGCCGAGGTCGTCGCTCAGGAGGATCGCGAAAGTGAACAACCCCCCGAGAACCAGCAGGTCATCCCGATTCCGTTGTCTCGCCCTGGTGATCTGCTCCGTGGTCGCCGCCGCAGGGATGGGCACCGCCCAGGCCGCGAGCGCCCCGGACCCCGTCAAGCCCCGGACCACCGGATCCGTCGAGCACGCCGGGCCGGTGCCGGGTGGCTACGCCTCATGGAAGGACCTGCTGCTCGACCAGCGGAAGATGGTCAGGGCCGCCGACCGGATCACCGCCGCCCTGGCGGACGGCGACGGCGGCGGCGACGGTTACGCCGGCATGATCGCGGCCCCGGAGAGCCGCGAACTGCGCGTGTACTGGAAGGGCGAGCCCCCCAAGGCGATCAACGACCTCGTGGGCCGGCTGCGGCACGACGTGGCGGTCAGCGTCCTACCGGCGCGGTACTCGGCGCGTGAGCTGGAGGGGGAGGCGAACCGTCTCATCCGGGCCAACCGCGATCTTCTCACCTCCATCGAGCCCCTGCAGGACGGCTCCGGCCTGAGGGCCGCCACGGCCTCGGCCGGCGCGACCCGCACGGCGATCTCCGGCGCGGCGGTTCCGGTCACCCTTGAGCAAGGCGTGCGGCCCAAGGTCGCCGGCCGCTGGGACGACACCTCGCCCTGGTGGGGCGGTTCGGTGTGGGGCACCCCGTCACCCGCCTGCACGACCGGTTTCGCGGTGACCTACCAGGGCGTCAGCAAGATGCTGACCTCGGCGCACTGCGCGTCGGTCGGCCAGACCGCCGCGGACCCCACCGGCCAGGTCATCGGCGCCGTCACACACAAGGACTCCTCACGTGACGTGCTCCTCATCGGCACCAGCGCGGGGGGCCGGGTCTTCAACAACCCCCTCGGCAGCGTCGCCACGGAGTTCAGCAACGCCGTGGTCGGCACCACCAGTTCGATCGTCGGCCAGTACGTCTGCACCTCCGGCGGCTTCTCCGGCACCAACTGCACCATCAGGGTCACCGCGGTCAACGTCACGATCAACGTGGGCTGGCTGATCCAGGGCACCGTCCGCGCCGAGCAGCAGTCGTTCATGAACGCGGCCGGCGGCGGCGACAGCGGCGGCCCGGTCGAGGTCACCAACCCGAACAACACCAACCAGGTCTACGCCGCGGGCATCGTCACCGCCACCGACTACGGCACCCAGGTCCCCTGTACCGGCTACCGGCCCACCGGCCGTGTCTGCACCTGGCGCATCTACTACTCCCCGTGGAGCAACGCGACCACGGCCTTCCCGGGAATCGCGATCGTGCTCGGCTGACGTATCGACCGATCAAGAGGCCGGTCTCCGGCGCCGGCCTCTTTCCCGTTTTCCGTTTCACCGCGTTCATGAAGTTCGCCCCGACGCGATGATCGGCGGACGGGGTGGGCAATATATGACATCTAACCGACGAGCCGATAAGTCTCTGAAATATGGACAGTGTGCGGCGGGAACGGCGCGCCGCGGAAATGCGGTGAACGCCACACGGCCGATTTCCGTCTTATGTTCGTCAGGTGTGCGACAACCGGAATCCAGGAGGCGCCATCATGCACCATCAGCATCGCATCGGCACGACGTCCGTGCTCTTCGGCTGTGTGGTCACCGCCATGATGGCCTGCGCCGCCTCCACCCCGGCGGCCGACGACACCCCGCGGCCGCCCTCCGCGCCCCCGGCCGCGGGACGGAGCACGCCAGGGCGGCCCACCGGCGGTCCGGTCCCGGGGCCGAGCGGTCAGGATGAGCTCGCGGTCCTCGCCGGCCGGGTCGAGGACTACCTGCGGCCACGCTTTCCCGGCCATTACGCGGGCGTGGTCCTCGACGTGCCCGGCCACGCCGTGATCGTCTACCGGCGCCCGTCGGCCGAGCTGGACGCCGCCCTGCGACAGAAGTTCCCCGGCGCGCCGGTCAAGCCGCACGATGCCGCCCATTCGGCCCGCGACCTCGACGCGACAGCGCGACGGGTCACCCAGGACGTCCCATACTGGGCGGCACGCGGCATCACGATCACCTCGATCGCCGTCACCCCGGACGGCACGGCCGTGGAGGTCGGCGTGGACAACGTGACCAAGGCCGCCAAGGAACTACCCAAGCACTACGGCAAAGCCCCCCTGAAACTCATCAAAGCCACCCCAACCCTACTAACCCCCAAGCCAAGCACCTCCTGATCCAGCCTGGCCACACGCGGCGCTCCGATCGTCCATGGGGGCTCAGGACACGAACTGCCAGATGACACTGGGCGGCAGGGCGGGCAAGACGGGAAGGTCGTCCTCGGTCCAGGTGTTCATCAGGAGGTCGACCGCCCGGGCGGCGGAAATCGTGGCGCTGCGATAGAGCCGTAGAACCGCCTCCTCGTAAGCCCTGGCCATGAAGGGCGGACTCGGTTCGTTCCCCGGCACCAGGTTGAGTTCGACGAAGTCGGCTCTCGTCGTACAAAACTCGCGGACCTGCCCGGCCTCACCTGACGAGGTCAGCTCAAGCTCCACGAGTCGACGCGCCAGGGTGGACATGTCGACCTGGTATCGACTGGCGATCTTCACGGCGGCCGTGCGCAAGTCGGTATTCGCCCGAAGCCGGTTCCAGGCCTTCTGGAGTCCCTTCGGTGGCAGCAGAAGCCCGCGCGGATTTCAGAACAGCAGGCGAGGGGCCTCAACTATCGGCAGCTCAACGCTCTGTCACAGCTCATGTGGCCGTCATCGGCGGCTCGCCGCCGGCCAGGTGCCGCCGCGCGATCTGGCGTCTGCGGCGATCACGTTCTACCTGGGCGTGAACCTCTTCACCCACCTGGACGCCGACCGCTCCCACACCGAAGCCCTGTTCTCCCTCGCCGAACGAGTGGCCCCCGCGCCGAACTCTCCCGGACGCGCCCCCGGCCGTTGAGACGCGCAGGCGGCCGGGGGCGTCGGTGGTGTGGTTCAGCACTTGGTGTAGGCGCTGGGGGTGGCGGTGTAGGAGCAGGAGTCGATCAGGCGGGCGGAGGCGTCGCGCAGGTAGGCGGCGTCGGTGTCGTTGTTCCAGACGTACTGGCGCCGGTTCCAGTAGACCGTGCTGGTGCCGTCGGTCCCTTGGCCGGTGCGGATGGTCAGCGTCTTGCCGGCTCGAAGCGTCAGGACGCCGATCGTGTACCGGTAGCCGGTCCTGTCGCGCACCGTCCATCCCGTGAGGTCGACCGCCCGGCGGCCGGTGTTGGTCAGGCGGACGTACTCGGCGTTCAGGCTGGTGTTGGTCCGCCGGTCCACGCCCGGCGAGTCGTACCAGACCCGGGTGATCTGGACGGCCGCGGCCGCCGTGGCGGACGCGGCGTCAGTGGTCCCGGCGTGGGCGGGCTGTACGGCGATGGACATGCCGGCGGCGAGTGTCGCGATGGAGAGAAGGGACCTGGCACGCATATGTGCTCCTCATGTGATCGTTGGGGCGAAAGAGGACGGCACATATCAATGTCTGGTTCACAAAGCGTCCACATCCGGACACGCCCCGGCGTGACGATCACATGGTCGCGGCGGGCTTGCGGGCCATGAGGAAGCCCTGCTGAGCCTTCTCCGACTCGTCGGGCTCGCGGAGCAGCCGGGCGGTCAGCTCGAAACCGGCGTCGCGCAGCAGATCCGCGGTGCCGTCCGGGGACAGCCGGTGGAAGACGAGCGAGACCTGGTGGCCGAACGCCTCGGTGTAGACGACGGGCTCGTCGCCGACCTGGAAGGCGAGGAGCAGGTGACCGCCCGGGGCCAGCACCCGGTGGAACTCGGCGAGCACGTCCGGCCGGTGCTCGGGCGGGATGTGGATGAACGAGTACCAGGAGACCAGGCCGGCGAGGCCGCCGTCCGGCAGGTCGAGGGCCGTCATCGACCCCTCCTCGAACCGCAGGTCGGGGTGGGCCTTCCGGGCCAGCGCCACCATCTCGGGCGACAGGTCGATGCCGAAGATGTCCAGCCCCAGCTCGTGCAGGTGCCCGGTGATCCGCCCGGGTCCGCACCCCACCTCGGCGACCAGCCCACCGGCGGCCGTCCCGACGCTGTCGCGCACGATCTCGGCGAAAACCGCGAGCATCGCCCGATCCAGCGGGGTACGGGCCAGATGGCCCCGGACCATTTCCACGTAATCCTTCGCGATGGCGTCGTACCCCGCGCGCGTGTCCTCCAAAAATGACATGTCCGTCATGCCGGAGCACTGTAGTGACTCCGGCGCCCACCGGCCTGGGTATCAGTCGAGACGGCGCGTCGTGGCGTGATCTGCCGCGTCGCCATGTCCGGTCATTCAGGATGCAGGTCCAGGAGCCCGAGATCGCGGTGTCGTCGGCACCGATGGCACGACCGGGACGACCTTCGATCCGGGAGTTCGGCTCGTGTCGAGTCCCACGACTTGTGCGGGAGGGCACCGTGAATCTGATAATCAGATACTCTGGAAGTATGCGGACTATGACCGCCACCGAGGCGTCACGACGGTTCTCTGATCTCTTGGATGCTATCGAGCGTGGCGAGACGATCACGATCACGCGGGGAAATCACGCGGTCGCGGAGATCAGGCCGGCCCATCGGCGTACTGGAGCTGATCTCCGTACGGCGTTGGCCGACATCCCGCCGCCAGATGATCGCTTCGAGGAGGACATCGCGGCCGCGCTGACCCTTCTCCACGGTGAAGAGAGCGACCCGTGGGCCGACGCCTGATCCTGGACACCAACGTCCTCATCGCATATGAGCGTGGCTCCATCGACCGTGGTGCCTTCGACGCCGATGACCTGGCCATCGCGGCGGTGACCGTGGCCGAGTACCGGGTGGGCATCGAGCTCGCGGACTCGGTGGCACGCGCGGCTCAGCGGTCTCGCGCTCTCGCCGCGATCACGTCCGCTGTGGACGTGCTCGACTACACGGACGTCACGGCGGCTCATCATGCCCGCCTGATCGCACACGTGCGCCGAAACGGCACGCCGCGCGGGCCGCACGACCTCATCATCGCGGCGCATGCGCTGGAGTGCGGACGCACGGTCGTGAGTCGTGACGCGAAGGCTCGCTTCGGCGATCTGCCGGGCATCAGCGCTATAGCGGTCTGACGATCGGCGATCCCGCCTCGCCGAGGGGAGGTCCATGGGAAGCGCGGCCCGAGCCTGAGCGCCCCTGGGCGCGTAGGCGAGGGCCTTGGTGGGTCAGGACCAGGTTTGGCCTTCGGGGGTGTCGGTGACCTTGACGCCGAGGGCGGCGAGTTCGTCGCGGAGGCGGTCGGAGGCGGGCCAGTCTTTGGCCTCGCGGGCCTTGGCGCGGGCCTCCAGCAGTTCGGCCGCGCCCGGCGGGAGGACCGGGACGGCGGGCGGCTTGCCGATGTCCACCGACAGGTCGAGGCCCAGCATGTGGTCCAGGTGCAGGAACGTCTCGAACCGCGACCCGGGGTCCACCGTCTCGTCGCGTTCGAGCTCGCGCAGCACGCGCAGGGCGGCGGGGGTGTCCAGGTCGTCGTCGAAGGCGTCCTGGGCGCGGCGGGCGTAGTCGGCGGCGATCGGCCGGCTCGGGGACTCGGCCCACTCGGCGACGCGCTGCCGCCAGCGGCGCAGCGTGCGGTCGGCCGCGTGCAGGGTGTCCCAGGTGAGGTTCATCTGCTGGCGGTAGCGGTGCTCGAGGAACGCCAGCCGCACGGCGAGCGGGTCGAGGCCGGCGTCCTCGACGTCGGAGAGCAGGACGACGTTGCCGGTCGACTTGGCCATCTTGCGGCCGTCGAACAGCAGGTGCTCGCCGTGCACCCAGTGTTTGACGACGTCGTGGCCCACCGAGGCGTTGGACTGGGCGCGTTCGTCCTCGTGGTGGGGGAAGCGCAGGTCTTTGCCGCCGGTGTGGACGTCGATGTTCCCGCCGAGGAAGCGCAGGGACATGGCCGAGCACTCGATGTGCCAGCCGGGGAAGCCCCGGCCCCACGGGGTCTCCCACGTCATCTCGCGGTCGGCGCCCTTCCACAGCGCCCAGTCGGCGTGGAAGCGCTTGCGCTCGTCCACCCCTTCGACGCGGTGGCCGGGCTTGAGCGCGTCGAGCCGGTTGCCCGAGATCTCGCCGTAGGAGGGGAAGCTCTTGGCGTCGAAGAACACCGAGCCGTCGTCCACGGCGTAGGCGTGACCCATGTCGATGAGCTTGGCGATCAGCTCGATCATCAGGTCGATGCTCTCGGAGGCGCGCGGGGTGTACTCGGGGGTGCGCATGTTGAGCGCGGCGGTGTCCCGGCGGAAGGCGTCCTCGTAGTAGCGGGCGATCTCCAGCGCCGAGCGGCCCTCGCGGCGGGCCTGCTGCAGGACCTTGTCCTCGCCGGTGGGGTCGATGGCGTCGTCGTCGACGAGGTGGCCGACGTCGGTGATGTTCTGGCACACCACCGACCGGACGTGGTGCTGCTCGAGCACCCGGCGGATCAGGTCGGGCAGCAGGTACGACCGGAGGTTGCCCACGTGGGCGAACCGGTAGACGGTCGGGCCGCAGGCGTACACGCGCACGACCCGCCCGTTGTCGGGGACGATCGGCTCGAGCCGCCTGGACCGGGTGTCATAGAGCCGCAGCATGCCATCGAGCTTAGGCGATGGATCATCCCGTGTCCGTGGACCTGGCGCCGCCGCTCACCGCCTTTCGATCACGCGGCGCGCGGGGCCCGGCGGTCATGGCGCCTCCGGGTCGAGGAAGGCGAGGATGTCGCGGTCGCCGCGCTCGCGCAGCCGGGTCAGGATCTCCTCCCGGGACGCGCCCTCGGGCAGGCCGATGCGCGCCCCGATCAGGCGCAGCGCCTCCGCCTCCGACGCCACCGGCGCGGTGTACCCGATGAGGTGCAGCGCCATGTTGATCGGCGGCAGCCCGGTGGCGGCCTGCGGCAGGTAGCGGGTGAGCAGTTCGCCGCCGTCCGACACGGTCAGGAAGATCGAGTCGCCCTCGCCGGCGTTGTAGTCGGCCAGCACCGCCCTGATCGACCCCATCGTCGGCTGGTTGTGCCAGCTGATCACCACGTCGCCCGACGGCGTCGAGGTGGTGAGCTGGCCGCCGGGGGCCATGCCGAGGTGCGCGGCGAAGCCGGTCGGCAGCGGCGAGCCGGACCCGCGCAGGTGCTCGGCGTTGACGTCCACGCGGTGCCACCAGCGTCCGTCGCGGCTGCGGAAGGACCGGCGGGTCATCGACACGTCCCGGCGCGGCTGGTACGGCTCGGCCTGCTCGGGCGCGGCGACGCGGATCCAGCCCCGCTGGGTGCGCTCGAAGCCCGGCCCGCCCGCGTACGCGCGCACCGAGCTCTCGCTGACCTCGTAGCGGGTGGTCAGGTTGGCGACGATGCTGTTCACCGACGCCTCGCCGCCCGCCCGCTCGATCTCGCGCACGATCATCTCGCGGATGCCGATGTACTCTTCGCCGCCCCAGCGCGTCAGCCCGTACCTGTTGCGGTCGACGCGCAGGAACCGCTCGTCGGCGGTGAGCTGGTTGCGGATGCCGACCAGGCTGTAGTCCTCGCCGATGCGGCTCTGGATCTCCTCGGGGCTGAGCGGGCTCTCGGCGACGGCCAGCACGGCCTCGGCCTTCTCGTTGACGCTGCGCGGCCAGGGGACGACGTGGCCCTCCAGGATGCGCAGGTGGGGGACCGAGCCGAGCCAGCGTTCGGCGACGTCCTCGCGGATGCCGAGCTGGGCGACCATCGTGACCGCCTCCGGCAGCTTCACCGGGCCGTCGGTGAAGAGCTGACGCGTTTTTTCCTTCAGCTCGTCGCCGCCGCCGGCGACCAGCCACCCCTCCACCTGGTCGTACCCGGTCAGCAGGGAGCGGATGAACCGCCAGGTCGGCACGCCGAGCGTCGACAGGTCGGCGCGGTGCCAGGGGACGGCGGCCG
The DNA here is from genome assembly GCF_055586705.1 of Sphaerisporangium sp. NPDC049457. NCBI lineage: Bacteria > Bacillati > Actinomycetota > Actinomycetes > Streptosporangiales > Streptosporangiaceae > Sphaerisporangium > Sphaerisporangium sp. NPDC049457. The sequence continues at coordinate 17,478 of NZ_JBVJHR010000027.1, forward strand.
CGAGGTCCTCGGCGGGCACGGCCGAGCCGAGGCGTCCCCGCAGCCAGGCCAGGTGGGCCGTCAGCGGGGCGGCCTCGGGGGCGGCGAGCCGGGCCTGGACGTGGTCGCGCAGGTCGCGTTCGATCTGCCGGATGCGCTCGCGGGTGACCGAGAACCGCTGCGCGAGCTCGTCCAGCGTCACCCGGCGCTCGGCGTAGACGCGGTCGGCGGCGATGGCCCGCTGCCGGTCGTCCAGCTCGGCGAAGATCGCGTCGATCAGCTCGGGGATCGGCCGCTCGGGCACGGCCGGCGGCACCGGCGCGGCGGCGGCGTCGCGTCCGGCGGCGTCGCGTCCGGCGGCGCCGCGCTGGGCGTCGTCGCGTCCCGCGGGGGCGTCGCGTCCGGCGGAGCCGTCCGGAAGGGTCCCGGACTCGGAGGCCAGCAGCCGCGCCAGCACGGCCCCGAACAGGGCCGCCACCTCCTCCCGCGACTGCGGGGGGCGCAGGCACTTGTCCGGGTCGGTCATGCGCAGCAGGGGCAGGATGTCGCCGAGCGGCAGGTGACCCCAGCAGGCCATGGCCAGATCGGCCAGCCGTCCCGCGATCTGCGCGGTTCCGGCGATCAGGCAGGCACGGTCCAGAGGAAGCGCCTGCCACCACGCGTCCGGGAGACGGGCGTCGCTCGCGATCGGCTCGACCTGGCCGGGCGATGTCCAGCGCAGGGGAGGCACGATGTCGCTAAGGCTCAGATTCATGGGGGTCCTACCGGCATGGGGCTTGAGTCGGGATGAGACTCGCTCTTATCCGCAGTTCAGGTTATTGGGTCATGGTGGCAGGAAGGGACTTGCGCGCCCCGAATAGGACACATACAGCCGTTCGGAGGCCCGGGTGCACGCCATGTACAGCAGGCCGCGCTCGCGTTGCAGGTCATGGGCGCGTGCGGTCGGGTCCTCGTCCACGGGGGTCAGCGTTTCCATGGCGGGCACGACGCCGTCGGCCACGCCGACCAGCGCGACGCGGCGGAACTCCAGGCCCTTCAGCCCGTGCATGGTGCTGACCCTGACGCCCGCCGCGGCCTGGCCGAGCGCCGCCCTGACCTGCCTGACCAGCTCGGCGGTGCGCGCCGCCACGGCGATCTCCTCGGCGGGGACGTCTTCCCGCAGCCAGCCGGCGACGTGCGCGGCCAGCCCGGCGAGCTCGGCCTCCGGTGAGGTGTACTCGCGCACCTCGGGACGGTGGCCGGGGCGCGCCGCGCGAAAGCCCACCAGGTCGGTGACGCCGTCCACCAGGCCGTCGACCGGCCCGCCGCCGCGCACCCGCACCGCCCACGTCAGCAGGTCCTGCGGCAGGCGGTGGGAGATCGACAGGCGGTGGCTCTCGGCCTTGACGCCGAGCGTGCTGAGCGCCACCCGCGTGTCGAAGACGCGCTGGTGCGGGTCGCCCACGATGAACAGGTCGTCCGGTCCGGGGGGCACCGCGGCCCGCAGCAGCCGCCACTGGGCCGGGTGCAGGTCCTGGGCCTCGTCCACGACGATGTGCCGGTACGGCTCGACCCGGGGCGCGTCGTCGCCGAGCAGGTCGCCGGTGTCGCGGCCCAGCAGCGTGGACGCCTGCGCGGCGAGCTGGAGCAGCGTGCGCCTGCCGGTGGCGCGCAGCCGCCCGGTCACGTGCTCGATGGCCTTCCAGACGGCCGTGCGCTCGTCGTCGTCCAGCTCCACGCTGCGGCCGAGGCGCCGCGCGGCGAGGTACTCCTGGACGGTGCACAGGTTCTGCGCCAGGATGACCTGCTCCCACTCGCGCAGCAGGAACGCCGCGCTGTGCACGTCTCCGGAGAGTTCGGCGGCCTCCTGCCACAGCGTGGCCAGGTCGGGGCCGCCGACGAGCAGCGGGGGACGCCCCTCCGCCTCGGCGACGATGCGGTGGGCCAGGCGCTCGACGTTGCCCACCTCGATGCGCGCACGGGCGTCGGCCTCCTCGACCATCAGGTCGAGCTTGGCCGCCACGTCGGCCGCGACGCCCTGCGAGAAGGTCACGAGCAGGACCCTGCCGTCTCCGGCGCGGGCCAGGTGGGCGGCGCGGTGCAGGGCGACCAGCGTCTTGCCGGTGCCCGCTCCGCCGGTGACCAGCACCGACCCCTCGAACCCGTCCTGGTGGGAGAGCCGGTACTGCGCCGGGTAGAGGAACGTGCACCAGTGCGGGACGGCGAGGAGCCGGTCGAGGTCGGCCGGGCCGGACACGAACACCGCGCGGTCGGGCGTGCGTTCGAGCGCGGCGGGCAGGTCGGCGACGTCCACGGCGGCGCCGCTCAGCGGCACGGCGGTCTGCCCGTCCAGCGCCCGCCACGCCTCGGCCACCGACCCTCCCTGGCCGAGCACCCACAGCGGGGCGAACTGGCTCTCGGGCAGCAGCGGTTCCAGGGCGTCGAGGTTGGCGTCGGTGGTGATCAGGCGCAACAGGGGGATGAGCTGGGTGTCGACGCCGAGCCCGATCAGGTCGGTGTCGCAGACGTGCGCGAACAGGCGTTCTTCGGTGGACTCCGCCGACCGGCGCAGCGCCGGCTCGACCCGTTCGAGCGCGTCGGCGTCCCACACCTCGGCGACCCCGATGGCCGAGTTGACCGCGAACCGGTGCCGTTGCGCGTACGACCACGCCTCGGCGTCCGGCAGCACGGTCAGCATCCAGTACACGTCCCGCTGGCGCGCCACCACCCCGCGGCACTGGTCGGCGAGCCGGAGCGTCGCGACCCGCGCGTCGCGGGTGTTGCGCACCCGCTCGGGGTGGGGGGCCGAGGTGGTGTTCCGCAGGAACCGGCGCATGGCGACCACGGCGTCCCGGCGCACGGGCTGGGCCAGCGCGTCCAGGTCCCGGGGGACCTCGGGGGCGATCGCGAGCCGGGGCATACGGCTCCCGTCAGACCATCAGGGACAGCAGGTCGCGGTCCCCGCGCTCGCGCAGCCGGTTCATCAAGTCGGGCAGTCCCACCGGCCCCGTCATGCCGATGCGGGTGGCCAGCACCCGGATCGTCTCCTCCAGCGACTCCGCCTTGTCCTTGGTGGTGTGGCCCGTGAGGCGCAGCGCCATCGTGTTCTTGTCCAGGTCGCCGGACGCCGCGGGCACCAGCCGGGCCCGCAGGACACTGTCCTCCTCGGCGACGGTCAGGAACAGGTGGGACCCCGGCTGGGCGCCCATCTCCTGCAGCAGCGGCCCGAGCGACTCGATGACCGGCCGGGCCTGCCAGCTCAGCGTGACGTCCCCGGCGGCGCCGGCCACCGTGTGGCTGTCTCCGGGGTTCAGGCCGAGATAGGACGCGAAGCCGCTCGGCAGCGGGCACTCGCCGCCGCCGAGCTGCTCGGGGGAGACGTCCAGCCGCAGCCACCACAGCCCGTCGGGGTGCTTGAAACACTTGCGGGTCATGGAGACGTCCTTGAGCATGCCGGACGGGGCGGCGTCGGAGCCCTCCGGTTCGGCCGGCCGCTCGCCGGTCGCCGGCGCCTCGGACACCGAGCCCTGGCCCGAGCTCTTGCCGGGCCTCTTGTTGCTCTGGATGCGGAGCTGCGGGACGTTCTCCAGCCACTCCTTGGCGACCTCGGGGTGGATGCCCAGGGTCGAGACCAGCTCCAGCGCGCGGGCCACCGTCGGAGGCCGGTCGGCGTTGAGTATCAGGGCGCAGGTCTGCTCGCGCAGCTCGGCGATGTCGCCGGCGACCAGCCAGTCGTCCTGCACGGTGTAGCCGGGGAGGGTGGCGAGGACGAACTGCCAGGCGGGGACGTCCAGCGAGCGCAGCTCCCTGGTGTGCCACTCGGCGGCGCCCATCAGGCGCGACTTGGGCGCGGCGAGGCCCAGGGCGCCGGGGAGCTTCTCCAGGTGCTGGGTGTACGGCGCGGCCTCGGCGCTGTCGAGCCAGCCGGCCAGCCGGGCGCGCAGCCCCTCCTCCAGGGCGACGATGTCCTCCGGCGTGACCGCGAACAGCTTGGCCAGCTCCTCGGGGGCGGCCGGGGCGTCGGTGAACACGTGGTTCTGCGCCACGGCCCACGTCTTGTCGTCCAGGTCGGCGAAGGCGGCGTCGATGAGCCCGGCGATGTCCGGCTCGGCGCGGTCGGCGCGGTCGGTGCTGAACTCGTCGGTGCCAGGGCCGGTCACGCCGCTCGCCTGCGCCTCGGCCCCGTCGCCGGTCTCGGCGGCGCCGCCCTCCTGGCCCTGGCCGCCGTCCTGGGAACGGTCGCCTGGCAGCGGGTTCTCGGAGGCGCCCGGGGCTCCTGGTGCGGCGACCGGGGCCGCCGGGGCGGCGACCGGGGCGGCCAAGAGGTCGGCGTCGACCGGGCGCGAGCCGACGCCGAACGGGCCGGTGTCCCTGCCCGTAGGCCCCTGGCCGTTGTCCCGGCTCAGGCCCGCCGGGCCGGTGTCCCGGCCGAGAGGGTCAGGGTTGTACGGCTCGGGCTCGGGGACGAAGGGCCGCGGCCCCGGCGGCAGCCCGATCTCGGGCAGCCCGAAGGGCGGGGCCTCGCCGGCCCGCGAGGGGAGCTCCGGCGCGAGCCTTTCAGAGCCTGGCTGCGGCCGGTCGGTGCGCGGCGGCGGGGTGAACAGCGAAGGACGGGGACCGCCCCGGCCGCCCGCGGCCTGCTGCTGCAGGGCCGCCTCGGCCATGCGGGCCGCGGTCAGGCCGAGCGGGTCACCGGCGTCGATGCGGTTGGCGCGGTTGGAGCGCCTCTTGGGCAGCGGCGGCGCGGGGGGACGCGCGGGAAGCGGGTCGGCCTGCGCGGGAGAGGCGGCGCGGCTCGGCGCGGCGGCGTTCGCCCCGGTTCCGGCGGGGCCGGCCACGTTCGCGCCGGGCCCGCTGGAGGCGGCGGCGTTCGCCCCGGCCCCGGTGGAGGTGTTCGTCCCGGTCCCGGCGGCGTTCGTCCCGGTTCCCGTGGAGGTGGCCGCGTTCGCCCCGGCGCCGGTGGAGGAGGCGTCGGCGGCGGGGGCTTCAGGGTGCGCGCTTTGGTCGCCGACCGGCGCCAGCCGGGCGAACACCGCCGTGAACAGCGCGTTCAGCAACGGCCGCGCGCGGATGAACGGCTGGTCGGAAAGCTCGCGGCCGGTCAGCGCCAGCAGACCGGTGTAGGAGCCGACGCGGTCGAGGGCGATCGAGACCTGCGGCTCGTCGGCCTCCTCGGGGTCCATGACGTGCAGCGCGGGCAGGATGTCGCCGACGGCGGCGGCCGGCCAGTGCTCGGTGGCCAGTTCGGTGATGAGCTCACCGAGCGCCTCGGGGCCGAACACCGCGAACACGCGGCTGAGCGGCACGGAGCGCCACCACGCGTCCGGCAGGCCGGGCGCGTCCCGTAGCTGCGCGAACCCGGTCGCGTCACTCCAGCGAAGCGGAGGCACGAGATCACTCAGGCAGAAGTTCATCCCGTTCCCTCTCCGGTGATTCCAATGACCAGACCATAGTCTGGCAAACCGCGCGATCGTAGACGGCCGTTAGGCCCGCACAGCCGCGAATCGCAGTCTCACGTAGTCGGCCATCCACCCCGATTCCCGGCGTAACGCGGGCGCGGCCAGCTCGTTCACCCGGCGCAGCAACGGCTCCACGGTGGCGGGCGGCACCGCGTCGAGCAGCGAGCCGGCGAACATGCGCACCCAGTCGGCGGCGCCGCCCGGGCACTCGTCGAGCGGCGTCGGCCGGTCGAAGTACTCCAGCAGGCGGACGGTGAACCCGCCCTTCTCCAGGCGGAGCGCGTACTCGGCGGGGGAGGGGAAGTACCAGGGCAGCTCGGGCTCGGGCAGACCGTACTCGCGCCAGGCGGTCAGCATCGCGGAGGTGAGCGCGGCGCAGTTGCCCGCGCCGCCCATCTCGGCGACGAAACGCCCGCCGGGGGCCAGAGCAGAGCGCACACAGCGGATCACCGCGTCGGGGTCGCGGCCCATCCAGTGGAGGGCGGCGTTGGAGAACACCGCGTCGTAGGGCACCGGGACGCCGAAGCCGGCGCCGTCGCCGACCATGAAGTCCAGCCCGGGATGGTGGGCGCGCGCCACCTCGATCATGGTGGTGGAGCCGTCGAGGCCCAGCACGGTGGTGCCCCGGGCCGCGATGTCGGCGGTCAGCACCCCCGTGCCGCAGCCGAGGTCGAGGATGCGCTCGCCCGGCCGGGGGTCGAGCAGCTCGATCAGCGGCACCCCTTGCGCCGAGACATAGCCGAACGAACTGTCATAGGCGCGTGCGTTCCACCGCATCAAGCTCGGCGTTTCGTGTCGCAAGGCCATCAGCTCGCATTCTCAGACATCGCTTCCCCGTGTGTCCGTAAGTACTGACACTTTAGAGCCTTGATGTCCTTGCGACACATCTGTCCGAAAGCTTGCCCGCCGGTGATGTCAGCCCATCGAGCGGGCCCAGTTGGCCCTGAGGTAGGTCTTGCCCTCGTCGGTCTGCGGGATGGTGAGCAGAACGGGGGTGCGGGGAACGGGCGGAAGCTTGGCCGCCGCACCCCGGTCGAGCTTGCCGGACATCTCCAGCGCCTCCATGCGCGCCGGCCGGGCGAAGCCCTTGAGGAAGAGGTTCTGCACCTCGTCGCTGTAGAGGAACTCCTCCCACAGGCGCGCGGCGGCCGGGTGCGGGGCCTTCTTGCTGATCGCCTGCACGTAGTAGGAGGCGAGCGCGGCGTCGGCGGGCACCACGGCCTTCCAGGCGGGTTTGTCGTCCCCGGCGGTCTGCGCGGCCTTCGCGGCGTTCACGTAGTCCCAGTCGACCAGCGCGTTCGCCTGCGAGGGCAGGCTGAAGCGGCCGGTCTTCTTGAGGTGGGTGAACAGGGCGAGCCCGCGCTCGGCCTTGGGCCTGCCGCCCTGCAGCGAGGCCGCCATGACGCCGTAGAAGGCCGCCGCCGTCTGGAGCGGATCGCCCGGCAGCGCCACGGCGTACCCGGGCTTGGCCAGGTCGGCGAAGGTTCTGGGGGCGGGGACCTTGCGCGGGTCGTACCCGATGGACATATAGCCGCCGTACCCCGCGTACCACCGGCCCTTGAGGTCCTTGACGCCGTCGGGGATGTCCTGCCAGGCGGTCACCTTGTACGGGGCGAAGCGCTGGGCGTTGGCCACCGCGACGTCCACGCCCACGTCGAAGACGTCCGGCACCCGCTCGGGCGCGGTGGCGCTCTTGGCCACGTCGATCTCGCGCTGGCTGCTCGCGCCCGGCTCCAGCACGTTGATCCGCACCCCGTACTCGCCGGTGAAGCGGTCGATGATGGCGCCGTAGTTCACCCAGTCGCGGGGAACGCCCACCAGGTTCAAGGAGCCTTCCTTGCGCGCCGCCTCGACGAGGCGGTCCATCGTGCCGAACCCCTGGGCGAGGCTGGCCGCCTTGGGGTTGACCGGAGGCTGCTTGGTGTCTGTGGTCGTCGTGGAGGAGCACCCGGCCACGGCTGTGGCGAGGAGCGCTGCTGCGGCTGCGGCACGTGATGTCACGAATCGAATACTCAGCGTCATATCCTCCCGCGTCGAGGAGGCACGCGGAAGTTTGCGGCAGCATTGCCACACGGCGGAGGGCGGGCGTCCCGGATGGCGGCGGGGCGGGCGTCGCCGGACGGCCGCGGGCCGGCGGCGCGCGGACGGGGGGTCAGCGCTCGGCGACGACCCTGGCCGCGACGATGGTCTCCTGGCGGATGGCGACGAGCGTTCCGTCGCGCTTGCGCACCCGCAGCAGGCCGTCCTGCCAGGACTCCAGCACGCCCACGGCGTCGCGGAAGCCGTCGGGATCGGCGCGCCGCACGGTGACGCGCCGGCCGACGTCGGAGGGCGAGATCGCCACCGTCAGCCTTCCGCCAAAGTGCGGTGTCACACGCTTCGCCCCCCTCCCGTTTCAGACATGTGGGTGGCACGGCAATACTAGGTCTAGCAACCCGCGGTCGAGTCGTGCGAAGGCGCGGAGAAGAAGGAGCCCGAGGTGACCTACGTCATCGCGCAGCCTTGCGTTGATGTGCTGGACAAGGCGTGCATCGAAGAATGCCCCGTCGATTGCATCTACGAGGGCAACCGCATGCTCTACATCCACCCAGACGAGTGTGTGGACTGCGGCGCGTGCGAGCCGGTCTGCCCGGTCGAGGCGATCTTCTATGAGGACGACACGCCCGACCAGTGGAAGGACTTCTACAAGGCCAACGTCGAGTTCTTCGACGAGCTGGGTTCCCCCGGCGGGGCGTCCAAGGTCGGCAAGATCAACCGCGATCACCCGATCGTGGCCGCGCTCCCGCCGCAGGTCGCGGAGCACTGACCTTCCGCACGTCGGCGATAGGCGAACGGGTACCGTGACCGTCAGGTCGCGGTACCCGCCGTCGCCATGAGCATCGCCGTCCACGATCGACCTTGGGGGTAATCGGTGATCGGGCTGCCTGACTTCCCGTGGGACCGGCTGGTGCCGTACAAGGAACGGGCGCTCGCCCACCCGGGCGGCATCGTCGACCTGTCGGTCGGCACGCCCGTCGACCCGGTGCCCGAGGTGGCCCGCGAGGCGCTCGCGGCCGCGGCCGACAGCCCCGGCTACCCGCTCACCCACGGCACCGAGCGGCTGCGCGCGGCCGCCGCCGGCTGGCTGGCCCGCAGGCACGGTGTCACGGTCGACCCGGCCGACGTGCTGCCGACCATCGGGTCCAAAGAACTGGTCGCCTGGCTGCCCACCCTGCTCGGCGTGCGGCCCGGTGACCGCGTGGTCATCCCTTCCCTGGCCTATCCGACCTACGACGTCGGCGCGCGCATCGCCGGCGCCACGGCGTACGCGGGTGACGGGCTGCTGGGGCTCGGCCCCGAGAGGGTGCCGCTGGTGTGGGTGAACTCCCCGTCGAATCCGACCGGCCGCGTGCTGCCCGCCGAGCACCTGCGCAAGGTCGTCGCCTGGGCACGCGAGCGGGGCGCGGTCGTCGCCTCCGACGAGTGCTACATCGAGCTGGGCTGGGAGGAGCGGCCGGTCTCGATCCTGCATCCCGACGTCTGCGGCGGCTCCCACGAGGGCCTGCTCGCCGTGCACTCGCTGTCCAAGCGGTCCAACCTGGCCGGCTACCGCGCGGCGTTCGTCACGGGTGATCCCGCGCTGGTCAAGCGGCTGCTGGAGGTGCGCAAGCACGCCGGCATGATCATGCCGGCGCCGGTCCAGGCCGCCATGGCCGCCGCGCTCGACGACGACGGGCACGCCGCCGAGCAGCGCGAGCTGTACGGCGCGCGGCGGGCCCTGCTGCGGCCGGCTCTGGAGAAGGCCGGCTGGCGGGTCGAGCACTCCACCGCCGGGCTTTATCTGTGGGCGACCGATGACCGGAACTGCTGGGATCAGATGGCCGCACTAGCCGAAATCGGCATTTTGGTAGCGCCGGGCGACTTTTACGGGCAAGCGGGAAAGTCGCATATCCGTATCGCTATGACGGCGACCGACGAACGGGTCAATGCGGCGGTGCTCCGCCTCCAGTAGGATCCCGCGGCATGACCGTTGCGGTCGTGCTCGCAGTGAGCGCAGCCATTTTCGTCGTCGTGCTGGGCGCGGTTCTCGGCACGCGACGGCCGAAAAAGACGGCTCGACCGGCTCCCAGACCCCCTGAGCCGGCACCCGAGCCGACTTCGCCGCACCCGGCGCTGGCCCGCCCGATCGTCCTCGACCCCGACTCCCTCGACCCCCGGACGATCAAGGTCGGCGACATCATCGAGCGCCAGTCCTTGCGGTCGCGCGTCCTCGGCGCCCTGCACGTGTCATGGCAGGGCGACCAGTGGACCGAATACCTGCTCGAAGAAGGCATGGGGCACTACCAGTGGCTGTCGGTCGAGGAGCGCCAGGGCCGCGGCCCCGACGACCCGCCGTACCTGGAGGTCTACCTCTGGACGCCGGTGCCGACCCAGGGCATGATCCCGGCCAAGAGCATGCTGATCATGGAAGGGGTCGAGTTCCATCCGATCGAGCGCGGCACCGCCACCTTCCGCTCCGAGGGCACGACGGGGTATCCCGAGCGCGGCCTGTTCGACTTCGCCGACTACCGCGCCGACGACGGGCGGCTGCTGACCTTCAACCGGGTGCAGGGCCAGGCGTGGACCGCCGCCTACGCCCAGCCGCTGGCCCCCGGCTCGATCAACGTCGAACGCATGCTGTGACCACGCCCGGCGGCGAGCCCTCGCCGCCGCCCGCGCGTCTCCGGCGGTTCCAGCACGTATGGGGACGACCTGGCGCCGGTGAGAGCCGGACGCTCGTGCCGGCTCAGATGATCTCGACGGTCTTGGCGGCCGCCTTGGCATCGGGGACCCAGCCGTCCTGGCCCGCGGCCGCCGACCACGCGACCCCGGCGTAGCGCACCTTGCGCAGCCCGTACTTCTGCGCGTGGGCGACCGACCAGGAGGCGATCAGCCAGCCGCGGCGGTCGGTAGGGGCGCTGATGTCGTTGCCCCGGCCGGGATCGTCGCCGAGGGCCCTGGCCAGATCTTTGCGGGCCTTGGCCGCCTGCACCGGCGCCGGCTTGTCGGGGACCGGGTACCAGCAGTGCACGGACTTGGGCGTCCGCCCGGTGAACGCCGCGGCGAGGATCTTGGCGTCCTCCTCGTGCTGGGCGTACGCCGAGCCGTCGGCGGACCGCTGCACGGCCTGAGCCGCCTCGTGCAGGGGCAGCCGCTGGTAGCGCTTGACCTTGACCAGCGCGGAGAAGAACTTGCGGGTCGCGTACACGGGGTCCTGCAGCTGCTCGACGGTGCCCCAGCCCTGCGAGGGCCGCTGCTGGAACACCCCCACCGAGTCGCGGTCGCCGAAGGGCAGGTTGAGCAGCTTGGACTCCTGGATGGCGGTCACGTACGCGATCTCCACGGCCCGCTCGGGCAGCCGGCGGTCGGTGGCGACCGCCGCGATGGTGGCGGCCGTACGCGCCTGCTCGATCTCGAGGTCGAGCGTGCCGAGCGAGGTCTTCACCTCGCAGTGCTCGCCGATGGCGAGCGGCTTGGCCCTGTTGAGCAGGTAGTACACCCCGAAGAATATGGCCGCGCCGAGAACGAGGACGATGCCTAGGATCGTCAGGACCGCCCGTGAGAATCGCCTCGCCACGGACAAGAACCTACCGGCCCCGCCGAGGTCCACGTGCGGCACTAAGCTTCCCTTGCATGAGCGAGACCTTCGAAAGCCCGTTGCCGGCCACTGTGGACGAGTTGTGGGAACGCCGCGCCGAACTGTCGCCCGATGACGGCGAGGCGCGCGGCGTGATCGTCGGGGCCGTGGACATGCTCGACACCGGCAAGGCGCGCGTCGCCTTCGTCGATGGCTCCACCGGCGAGGTGGTCGTGGACGAGCGCGCCAAACGCGCCATCCTGCTCAGCTTCCGGGTGCTCGGCATGGTCAGGAGCCAGGTGGGCGACTTCCACCACAACGACCGCATCCCGTTGAAGACGTCCCTGGAAGGCGTGCGCGTGGTGCCCGGCGCCATCGCGCGCTGGGGCTCCTACCTGGCCTCCGGCGTCGTGCTGATGCCCTCGTACACCAACATCGGCGCCTACGTCGACAGCGGCACCATGGTGGACACCTGGGCCACCGTCGGCTCGTGCGCGCAGATCGGCCGCAACGTCCACCTGTCGGGCGGCGTCGGCATCGGCGGGGTGCTGGAGCCCCCGAACGCCGTCCCGGTGGTCATCGAGGACGAGGCGCTGATCGGCAGCCGCTCGATGATCGTCGAGGGCGCGCGGGTCGGCAAGGGCGCCGTCGTCGGCGCGGGCACGATCCTGTCGGCGTCCATGCCGGTCATCGACGTGCAGACCGGTGAGGAGATCTCCCGCGGTCGCATCCCCGACTGGTGCGTCGCCGTCGGCGGCACGCGTCCCAAGGAGTTCCCCGGCGGCGCCTTCGGGCTGCCGTGCGTCCTGGTGCTCAAGCGCCTGGAAGAGGGGCAGCGCCACGACAAGGCCGAGCTGAACGACGTGCTGCGCCAGCACGGCGTCAATGCCTGACGTCCCGCCGCTGGACCTCGCCGGCGACGTGCGCGCGCTGACCGCCGCGCTCGTCGACGTCGAGTCGGTCAGCGGTGACGAGAAGGCCCTGGCGGACGCCATCGAGACGGCCCTCGCGCCGCTCGCGCACCTCACCGTCGTCCGCGACGGCGACGCCGTGGTCGCCCGCACCGAGCTCGGCCGCGCCGAGCGGGTGGTGATCGCCGGGCACATCGACACCGTGCCGCTGGCGGGCAACCTGCCGTCGCGTGTCGAGGGCGACCTGCTGTACGGGTGCGGCACCTCGGACATGAAGAGTGGCGTCGCCGTGGCCCTGAAGCTCGCCGCCGGCGTGCCGGAGCCGGCCAGGGACGTCACCTACGTGTTCTACGACTGCGAGGAGGTCGAGGCCGTGCGCAACGGCCTCGCCCGCCTCGCCCGCACCCGTCCCGAGCTGCTGGCGGGCGACTTCGCCGTGCTCATGGAGCCGACGAGCGGCGAGATCGAGGGCGGCTGCCAGGGCACCCTGCGGGCGCAGGTCGTCGTCCAGGGCCGGCGGTCGCACAGCGCCCGCTCCTGGTACGGGGTCAACGCCGTCCACGGCGCCGAGCCCGTCCTGGCCCGGCTGAACGCCTACAAGGCCCGCGAGCCGCTGGTGGACGGCCTGACCTACCACGAAGGGCTGAACGCCGTCGGCATCGCCGGAGGCGTGGCGGGCAACGTCATCCCCGACGAGTGCGTGGTGACGGTGAACTACCGCTTCGCCCCCGACCGGTCGATGGAGCAGGCCCAGGACCACGTGCGCGAGGTGTTCGAGGGGTATGAGGTGCGGTTCACCGACGGCGCCCCCGGCGCCCGTCCGGGGCTGACCCACCCGGTGGCCGCGGCCTTCGTGTCCGCCATCGGAGGCACTCCTCGGGCGAAGCTCGGCTGGACCGACGTCTCGCGGTTCTCCTCGCTCGGCGTCCCCGCCGTCAATTACGGGCCCGGCGACCCCAACCTGGCCCACCAGGCGGGCGAGTACGTCTCGCTGGAGATGACCGCCGAATGCGAGCGCAGGATGATCGCCTGGCTGAGCGCGCCGGTGGCCTGAGCGCGTGCGGCACAAAAGAAAGTGGCTTTCCTCGCCGGCCATTTGGCGGGGAAAGCCACTTTCAGTCCCGAGCAGCACCCTCGGTTCTTAGACGCGGCCTTGCGAAGAATCGGTTCCGCCGCCCGGCGCAGATTTTCCAAGATTCTTTTGCGGCTCCGGCGGGACGTCCCGATCCGGTACGGCTTGTGCGCTCCCGCGGGCGGTTAGCGTGATCGCATGAACAGAGCATCACGCGAGGAGCGCCGCCAGGGACCGTCTCTCGTCCGGGGGAAGTTCCTCCCCGACTCCACCTACGACGAGAGGCTGCTGGACCACCGGGGGTCGACCGAGTGGCTGCACATGGACCCCTGGCGGGTCCTGCGCATCCAGGCCGAGTTCGTCGAGGGCTTCGGTCAGCTCGGCGAGCTGCCGCCCGCCGTCACCGTGTTCGGCTCTGCGCGCACCGGTGCCGACGACCCCGACTACGCCATGGGCGAGAGGTTGGGCAAGGCGCTGGCCGAGGCCGGCTACGCCGTCATCACCGGCGGCGGGCCCGGCATCATGGAGGCCGCCAACAAAGGGGCGCGCCACGCCGGCGGCATCTCGGTGGGCCTGGGCATCGAGCTGCCCTTCGAGCAGAAGCTCAACGACTACGTGGACCTCGGCATCGAGTTCCGCTACTTCTTCGTGCGCAAGACGATGTTCGTGAAGTACGCGGTCGGGTTCGTGGCGCTGCCGGGCGGGTTCGGCACGCTGGACGAGTTGTTCGAGGCCCTCACGCTGGTGCAGACGCGCAAGGTGACGTCGTTCCCGGTGATCCTGCTCGGCTCTCGATTCTGGGGCGGCCTGCTCGACTGGATCCGCGACACCCTGCTCGCCTCCGGCAAGATCTCGCCGCAGGACGTCGACCTGATCCAGGTCACCGACGACGTGGACGAGGCGGTCCGCATCATCGCCGAGTCCGACCACGAGCGCAACTCCTCCCGCCGGCAGGTATGACGGCACGCGACGACCGACCCGCCCAGGCGCCCCCGTCGCCCGCGATCAACCTCGACGCCACAAGGCGGCACTCCACGTTCGACTCTCCGGATCTGACAATGTGAGAAATCAGAAGAACCTTCGAGGAGCTTGTCATCTGATACGAGTGACCTTCCTGCGTCGCATGCGTCGGAGCGCGGACGCGCCGAGGATGAGTGCGGTGAGCATGAGGGCGATGCCGCCGGCGCCGAGGGTCTCCACCCAGGAGGAGAGCGCGCTCTGGACGGCGACGGCGGCGTGCACGAGCGGGTCCCCGCTGGTGGCGCCGGAATAGAGGCGCAGCTCATACCAGCCGTAGTAGATGACGTACAGTCCGGCGGGGAGGAGCAGGGCGCCGCTGATTCGGGACAGGTAGGGCAGCAGCCGTCGCAGGCGCGCCACCGCGGCGGCGTGGGCCAGCGCGACGGTCAGCGACAGCAGTGCGATGACCAGTGCCATGCCGAGCGCGTAGGCCACGAAGATCGCCAGTCCGCCGGGCAGGCCGCCGCTCGCCACGGAGGCTGAGACGACCGCCAGGAACGGCCCGATCGTGCAGGAAAGCGACGCCACCGCGTACGACAGGCCGTAGCCGTACAACGACACGTCGGAGGTGGTGGTGGGCCGGCCGATGGCCAGCCGGGGCATGCGCAGCAGCAGTTCGCGACCGGCCAGCAGCCGGCCGCCGAGGCCCAGCAGGAGCACGCCGATGACGATCGTCACCCAGGGCAGGTAGCGGCCGACCGAGAGGGCCAGCGGGGCCACGACCAGCCCGAACAGGCCGAAGACGGTGACGAACCCGGCGCTCATCGCCGCCGACAGGACCAATGCCCGGCTGACCGGGCGGCGGGGGGAGGATCCGTCGCCGGTGATGAGCAGGGTGAGGTAGGCGGGCAGCATCGCGAACCCGCACGGGTTGAACGCGGCCACCAGACCCGCCGTCAGCGCCAGCGCGAGCGGAAGACCGGCGATCACCGGCGGCCTGCCCCGCTACGGGCGTCCGGCGGCATGAGCGGTCTCATCCGGCCAGGCGTTGGACGAGGTCGGCCAGTTCGGCGGAGTCGAGCGGGCCCGGCACCTTGGCCGTCACCCCGTCGGGTCTCATGAGCACGTACGTGGACTGCCGGCTGACGCCGAGCTTGGTCCACACCGTGCCCTTCTTGTCCGACAGGTGCACGATGGTGCCGGTGCCGGTTCGCCGGACGAATTCCTTCATCGCCGCCTCGGTGTCCAGACCGGCGACCCCGACGAAACTCACCTGCGTGAATCTGGCCGCGGTGGCCTTGACCGCGGGCGCCTCGGACAGGCAGTTGGGGCACCACGGCGCCCAGAACCAGAAGACGACCGGCTTGCCCGCCAGGCTCGCCCCCTCGAACTTGTCACCGCTCAGGGTCGTCGCGGTGAACCGCAGCGCGTCGGGCACGGCGACCCGGCCCGGTGTCGCCGATGCCGACGTGGCAGACGGCAGGGCGGTGGACGGTGGAGCCGCGCCGCCGGCCGGATCGGCCGCCTGACTGCCGTTGAGGCCGCCACACGCGGACACCAGCAACGCCGCTGAGGCGGCGGCGACCGCCGCGCGGGTCCCGCGAATTGGGATCATGCGATCAGACTAGAGACAGGAGCGGCGCTGAGACCTTACGAGCCGGTGACGCCTCCGGCGGCGGCCGGCGGCCGGCTCCGTTCGGCCGGAGCAGGCCGGGACGGCGGGCGGGCGGCGGCTTCGAAGACGGGGGAGGAGCGGTGGCAGGGCCCGCACCAGGCGGCCCACAGGCCGATGAGGGTGATCCCTGGTCGGTGACGTGCTCGCTCCAGTTGACGGCGGTGATGGTGATCGCCTTGGTCATGGCCTGCTCCCGTTCTCAATATCCCCAGGGCTGACGACGGCCGGGTGCGACGCGTGATTTCCCGGCGGTCGGCCGGCGTCGCCCCAGCGCGAGGACGACGCCCGACGCCAGTGCTGCCAGCGCCGCTCCGGCGGCGGTCCAAGCGCTGTGCAGCAGCGCGGGCGGTGCCTGTTGGAGGAGGACGAAGGCGCCCATGGCCAGCACGAACCATCCGAACGCCTTCCGCAGCCGATCGGCGTTGATTCGGCCGGCGAAGCTGCCGCCGATGAGCCCGCCGACGACGGCGGCCGCGGTCACCGGAAGAGCCAGCGCCCAGTCGATCGTGACGCTGTGCAGGTATCCGGCCAGCCCGGCCAGGGACTTCATGGCGATGACCAGCAGCGAGGTGCCCACCGCCACGCCCATGGGCAGGCCGCCGAGCAGCACCAGCGCGGGCACCACGAGGAAGCCGCCGCCCGCGCCGACGAGCCCGGTCACCATGCCGACGGCGACACCCTCGGCGATCACGTGCAGGACGGGTGTTTCCCCGTCCTTGGGCCTCGCGGCCGGGGCGCGGCGGTCGCGGATCATGGCGAAGGCGGTGGCGAGCATCATGGCCGCGAAGCCCGCCATGAGCAGCGCCTCAGGCAGGTACGGGCCGATCAGGCCACCCCCGTAGGCGCCCGCCATGCCGGCCGCGCCGAAGATCAACCCGGTGCGCCAGCGGATGCGTCCCGCTCTGGCGTGGCTGACGGCGCCGGCCGCGCTGGTGACGGCCACGACGAACAGCGACATGGCGATGGCCGCCCTGGCCGGCACGCCGGCGAGGTAGACCAGCACCGGCACGGTGAGGATGGACCCTCCGCCGCCGAACAGGCCGAGCGTCACGCCGATCACGACGGCGCCGGTGAGGGTCAAGGCGATCATAATTACCCCCGGGGGTATGTAAAGGGCAAGCGGAAGCCCCTGGTCACGAGCCCGGCCGCGAGGAGCTCTGACGCAGGCGGAGCAGGGCGGTCTCGATGTCCACGTCATCGGCGCGGTTGTAGGGCAGCTTGGCCAGCAGCATGCCCATGGCGCAGGTGCCGGTGAGCGCGGCGACCGTCAGGCCCGCGCCGATGACCGCGGCGAGGAGCAGCACGGCGGGGATCCAAAGGCTCGCCACGACGGAGGCGAGCACGATGCTCCCGGCGACGAGGCGGACCTGCCGCTCCAGCGTCCAGCGCGCCCGGCCGCGATTCACGGGCGCGCCGGCTGTGATCCAGGCGTTCATGCCGCCGTCCAGGACCGCGACGTCGGACAGCCCGGCCTTGCTCAGCGCCGACCGGGCGCGCTCGGCCCGATTGCCGGACTGGCAGATGAGCAGCATGCGCCCGCCCGCGTCGGTGACGATGCGCCGCAGGTGGGCGTCGACCTGGTCGAGGGGCAGGTTGATGGCGCCGTCGATGTGCGCGGAGGCGAATTCGGCCGGGGTGCGGACGTCCACGATGAGCACGTCCGGGTTGGCCGCTATCAGCGAGCGGGCGAAGGCGGCGTCGATACGGGACACGAAGGGGTTCTCCTGCCGGTTCTTGATGGAGTGGATCAGGCGGCGTCGCGCGTGCGGCGCAGCGCGGAGACCACCTCGGGGACGCCCGCGCCGGTGAGCGCGACCGGCCGGTAGCCCTCGCGGGCGAGCAGGCTCGCGGCGATGGCGGCGCGGCGGCCGGAGGCGCACGCGACGAGGACCGGACGCCCCCGATCGAGCTCGGCGGGGACACCTCGGGTGACCAGGTCGGGCAGGAAGCGCTCGACGGCGCCGGCCGCCCGGGCCTCCTCCCGTTCGCTGGGCATGCGCACGTCCAGGAACTGGGCGTCCGGCTGGGTCAGGCGCGTGAGGAAGGTGTCCAGTTCAAGCAGTTCGTAGGTCTGGGTGGCGGTCTCGCCGAGGGTGCGGACGACGCCCCGGACGGTGTCGATGCCGATCTGGGCGAGCTGGGTGACGGCCTCGGCGACGTCCTGGCCGGGTTCGGCGACCAGGGTGATCGGCGCGGCGTAGGGCAGCAGCCAGCCGGCCCAGCTGCCGAAGTCGTCGTCCACTTCGATGCCGAGCGAGCCGGGCAGCATGCCCCGGGCCTGGACGTGACGCGGGCGGATGTCGACGACGTGACCGGTGGGCCGGTCGAGTTCCGGCACGCGGACGGCCGGCATGGGCGGCACGCCGAGCGTGTTGGCCGGGCCCATGTGCCGGTAGAAGGCGGGGATGGGCAGAGGTGCCGCCAGCAGCGTGTCGGCGAACTTCTCCGGGTCGTCGATGGCCAGCAGCGGGTTATCTGTCAGCTCCGCGCCGATGGTGGAGGTGAGTCTGCCCGCGCCGGTGGCGGTGCAGAACGAGCCCTCACCATGGGTCGGGTACAGGGCGACGCCGGGCGGCAGCGCGGCAAGGCGGCGCAGCGAGATGTGCTGGAGGCGTGCCAGGGAACGCGCCCGCTCGGGACCGAGGAGGTCGGGCCGTCCGGCCGAGGCGACCAGCAGGCTGCCGCCGGAGAACAGCGCGACCGGCGCGCCGTCGATGAGCACCAGGTAGCTGGTGTGCTCGGGGGTGTGGCCGGGCGTGTGGATCGGGCGGACGGCCAGCCCGCCGCCGCCGTCGAGGTCCTCCAGGTGGAAGGCGGGCGTGTGCCGGTAGGCGGGCGCGGCGGCGGCCGGCAGCACCAGCTCGGCGCCGGTGCGCAGTGCGGCCTGCTCGCCGCCGGAGACGTAGTCGTTGTGCAGATGCGTCTCCAGCACGAACCGCAGCTCGACGTCCCGCTCCGTGGCGGCGTCCAGGAAGCGGCCGAGGTCGCGCTGCGGATCGACGAGCACCCCCCGGCCCTCGTGGGTCAGCAGGTAGGTCTGGTCGCCCAGACCGGGCGTCCGGAACGATATGACGTCCATCGTCCGACTGCTCCTCTCTATACCCCCGGGGGTATACATCGGTCACAAAAGTGCGGCCACGGTCGATCCGTGGCCGCTGGTCTCAGGCGAGGGCCAGGAAGAGCTTCTCCAGTTCGGCGACGCTCATGGGCGGCTCGCCGCCTTGCCTCTCGGCGTCCTGGCAGTGCCGCAGGCCGGTGGCGACGATCTTGAATCCGGCCCGGTCCAGAGCCTTGGAGACGGCGGCGAGCTGGGTGAGCACCTTCGTGCACTCCTCGCCCGCCTCGATCATCGCGATGACCCCGGCCAGCTGGCCGTGTGCCCGCTTCAGCCGGGTCAGCGCGTCACCCACCATGCCCTCGTTCAGCTCCATGTCCCGAATATACCCCCGGGGGTACCCTGCGGCAAGTCCGATGAGGCCGAAGGCCGCGCCGTGCGGGAACATCGCCCAGAGCCCGCGGGCCGGTGAGGACGAGCGTGCGCTCGGGACGTGCGCATCCGCAAGTAGGGGCTTTCGGCCCTCCGCCGAGGCCAGGAGCGGCAAATACACCTGGGGGTATGACAGGGCGGTCCTCGTCGTGGAGGAGGAGAAGGCGAT
Organism: Sphaerisporangium sp. NPDC049457; assembly: GCF_055586705.1. NCBI lineage: Bacteria > Bacillati > Actinomycetota > Actinomycetes > Streptosporangiales > Streptosporangiaceae > Sphaerisporangium > Sphaerisporangium sp. NPDC049457. Next base: position 36,765 of record NZ_JBVJHR010000027.1, read on the forward strand.
CCGCGAGTTGCCGCGCCGCTGTCTCGAACGGGCCGGGCACGGCGTCCTCACGGAGCCGGCCGGCCTGCCGCGACCCACCAAAGGAGATCATCATGAACACCCATGACCGGACGGCCCCGCCCACTCACCAGCGCATGATCACCGCGTGTGGACGTGAGATCGTCGTCGGCCGCCTCCCCTTCGAGGGCGCCGGACACCCGTCCGGCCGGGTGACGCTGGATGTCGGCCTGCGCTCCTACGACCACGACGATGCCTGGCTCAGCCTCACCCCGGCCGAAAGCCGCCGCCTCGCCGAGCACCTGCTGGCCCAGGCCGCCGACGTCGAAGACCAGGGTCTGGACGGCATCGAGGTGACCCACGTCGGGGGAGAGGCGTACGCGATCACCGTCCGGCGGCATGCCCTGCTCGCCGACCAGCCCTGCGACCAGGGCGGCGACGACAGCGCCGCCACGCCGACCGAGTTGTTCGTCGCCTCGCTGGCCGGTTGCGTGGCCTTCTACGCGGGCCGCTACCTCGACCGGCACGGTCTGGCGCGCGACGACCTGCGAGTGAGCGCCGGATTCACCATGGCCACCGACCGGCCCGCACGCGTCGGCGAGATCCGCCTGCGAGTGTCGGCCCCTGGCCTGCCCGAGCAGCGCCGGGTGGGGCTGCTGGCCGTCGCCTCGCACTGCACCGTGCACAACACGCTGCGGCAGCCGCCCGAGATCACCGTCGAACTGACGTGATGAGTGGCAGCAGCCTGATCGCAAGCGCCCCTGAGCATGCCGTGCCGGTACAGCGCCGACAGTCTGCGTGCCAGGAGTCGTCGTCCGGCTCCTGGACTCCGGAGGGCAGCGGAGAGGGGGCTCGGAGCCTTCGGCGTCGCCCGCTACCTGGAGCCGGCGGGCCGCGAGCTGCTCGACCTGGCGGTGGACGACGGGCACGGGCTGGTCGGCCGGCAGGTGCGCGAGCGTCAGAACTGACCGACGAACGCTGCTACTCGTCAACGACGAGACCAAGGCCGGGGCGCCCGCCGGTCTCCATGGCATCTCCACACGCGCCACACGGCCCCTGCGTGCCGGCGCTGGAGCGTGAAGGGGACGGTAGAGAACAAGGAGCATCCAGGAGGAGTCATGAAGCGCACGCAGAAGATCGCTCTCACCCTCGCGGCCGGAGTGTTCACCGGCGGCGCGTTGATCGCCGGACCGGCCGTCGCGGCGTTCGACACCGGACACTTCGGGGGAGGCACGTCGCAGAGCCGGCAGTGGGGGCCGGGCGGCGGGATGGGGGGAGGAATGGGTGGCGGGATCGGCGGCTGCCACCTGTCGGACATCTCGACTGTGCCGAGCGGGACGCTGACCAGTGCTCAGAAGTCCACCCTCGCGTCGATGGCAGAGGAGGAGAAGCTCGCCCACGATCTCTACACCGCCTTCGCCGATCGCTACGACAGCCACGTCTTCGACCACATCGCCACCGCTGAGACTCAGCACCTGGCCGCCGTCCGGACGCTCCTGGCGCGCTACCACCTGGCCGACCCCACCGCGGGCAGAGCACAGGGCAAGTTCGCCACGGCCTCGGTCCAGGCCGCCTACGACCGCCTGCTGGCGCAGGGCGAGGCGAGTGAGCAGGCGGCGTTGCGGGTCGGCCTGACAGTGGAGAAGGACGATATCGCGTCTCTGAAGGAGGCCGTGACGGGACTCCACGCCCCCGATGTGGAGCGCGTCTACACACAGCTGCTGAACGCGTCGCGGATGCACCAGGTCGCGTTCGAACGCTGGATCAGTTGAGTACCCGAGGAACCGGAGGCCGCGCGCCTCTGGTTCCTCCCTCAGAGGTGCAAGAGCGGTCAGCCTTTCCAAAGCGGCCGGATTCTGGCGGGCACCGCACCTCAGTGCTCGGTGGCAGGTGGATGGTGACGGCCAGGCCGCCGGCCGTCCCCGGGGTGGCCGTCACCGTGCCGTGGTGGGCGGTGACCAGTTCGCGCACCACGGCCAGCCCTATGCCCGAACCGGTGATGCCGGCGCTGTGCGGGCCGCGCCAGAGCCGGTCGAAGATGTGGGGCAGGTCCTCGATGGCAACTCCGGGCCCGGTGTCGGCGACTTCCACGGTGGCCTGGCCGTCCGAAGGGCCGGCGGTGACCACGACCGCGTCGCCGGGGCGGCAATAGCGGGCGGCGTTGTCCAGCAGGTTGCCGACGGCCTGGCTCAACCGGTCGGGGTCACCTCGCACGATGGCGCCTTTGGCGAGGTCGGCACGTATGTCGAGGCCGGCCGCCCGAAGTTGCGGCTCCCTGCCCTTGAGAACTGTCGCGGTGAGTTCGGCCAGGTCCAGCTCGCACCGATGCAGCGACAGGGCCGCCGATTCGGCGGCCGAAAGCTCGGCGAGGTCGCCGACGATCCGGCCCAGACGCAGTGCCTGGTCATGCAGGGCGGCCAGGCGGTCCGGATCGGGTGCGGCCAGCCCGTCGCGAAGCTCCTCCAGCCCAGCCTGGAGCGCGCTGAGCGGGGTGCGCAGCTCGTGAGCGACGTCAGCGGCCAGGTGTCGTCGTGACCGCTCGGCCTGGGCGACCCGGCCGGCCATCTCGTCGAAGGCGCGCCCGAGCTCTCCCAGCTCTCCCGGGCCGGTCACCCCCGTGCGGGCGGCGCGGTCCCCGGCGGCGAAGGCACGGGCGGCGCGAGTGACACCGGAGATCGGCCTGGTCAACTCGCGAGTCACCAGCAGGCTCGCCGCCGATGCGACCGCCAGCGCGGCCAGGGCGGCTGCGGCGATCCACCACCAGGCCACGCTGCGCGCCGGCTGGGTCGTCGGCGAGCCGAACCGCAACTGGACCCATCCCGCCGTGGTGCCCTCGACGATCACCGCGGCCGTCGTGGCGCCCATCTTGGAGTGCATGCCGGATCCGGTCATACCGTCCTGCGGAACGGTACCTCCGGGGAAGAGGACCACTTGCTCGTTTCGGTCCACGATGAACAGCCGGGCCCCGGCGCCCGCCGCGATGGCGCGCGCCGATCCGAGATCGGCCGTGGCCCAGCCGCCGGCCGAGGTGTAGGCCGCCCCGGCGGACGCAGCGGTCGCGCGCGCGGCCCGCGCCCGGTCCGTCTCGCGTGCCGCGCTGATCCCGCGGTCGGTGCCTACCAGCGCCGCGAGGGCGAGCAGGGCCACCGACGAGAGGGCGACCAGCAGGAACGCCGCCAGTAGCCGCCTGCCCAGCGATCCCAGGCCGGTCGGCCGTTCAGCGATCACGGCCGACTCCCAGCCGGTAGCCCACGCCCAGGACGGTCTGGACGATGTGGGCCCCGGAAGGGCCGAGCTTGTGGCGCAGGTTCTTGATGTGCGAATCGATGGTGCGCTCGTAGCCGGCGAACTCGTATCCTCTGACCCGGTTGATCAGCTCGTAGCGGGAGAAGACCCGGCCGGGGACCGATGCCAGGGCGGTGAGCAGGCCCCATTCGGTCAGTGTGAGATCGAGCCGGTCGCCGTCCAGGCCGGCCTCGTGCCGGGCCTCGTCGATGAGCAGCCGGCCGCCGCTGTAGGAGGCGGCGGCGGGGCCGACGTCGCCGCAGGTCCGGTTCATCACGGCCTGCACCCGCAGCGTCACCTCCATCGGGCTGAACGGCTTGACCACGTAGTCGTCCGCGCCGAGCTCAAGCCCGTGGATCCGATCCTCGACCGTGCTGCGTGCCGTCAGCACCACCACGGGCACCCGCCTCTCGCCGCGCGGTGCGCGCAGCACCTCGGTGCCGTCGACATCGGGCAACCCCAGATCGAGCACGATCAAATCGACACCGCCCGCGTCGATCAGGCGCAGCGCCTCGGCTCCCGTACCGGTCGTCACCACTCCGTACCCGGCTCGCTCCAGATAACGGCGCAGCAGCTCCCGGATGTCCTTCTCGTCCTCTACGACTAGCACTGTCCTTGGCACAACCCACATGTAGCGCCTGATGCGAAGGGGCAACAAGGGACGAAAGCCCTGCCGCGCCAGGACTCCGGCCCATCCCGTGGGAACCGGCGGGCGTCACCCGTCGCCCTCACGCCTGGAGAACGCCGCCGGGCGGCAGAAGTGCCAAAGGTCCTGCGGGCCGGGGGACCTATGTCACTGCCGGGGCGGCCCTCCTGGGTCGTTGGCTGAGAAGAAGAACCGGACAATCAGTCTCTTTAGGGGCGCAATGTCTAGGAAGCAGTGGCATTTCACCCGTGAGTCCTCTGGGTCATCGATGCGCGCGGCGTCTGGATCCGGGACCGGGCCGGCCGACTACGTGTGGGCGATCACCCGGATCTGCCTGGGGTGGATCTTTCTGTGGGCTTTTCTCGACAAGACCTTCGGCTGGGGTTTCGCCACTCCCGCCGGTCGCGCCTGGATAAGGGGCGGCAGCCCCACCACCGGCTATCTCAAGCGCGTCTCGGGCAACGCGCTCGGCGGTTTCTTCGGCTCTCTGGCGGGGAGGGCCTATGTGGATTGGCTCTTCATGATCGGCTTGCTCGGCGTCGGCCTCGCGCTCATCCTGGGTGTCGCCATCCGGATCGCCGCCGTTGCCGGCGCTTTGATGCTGGTGCTCATGTGGGCCGCAGAGCTGCCGCTGGCCAACAACCCGTTCCTGGACGACCACCTCGTCTACGCCGTGGTCCTGGCCGGCCTCGCCCTGTCCCGCGCCGGCGACACCTTGGGGCTCGGCAGGTGGTGGGGCGGCAGGAGGCCGGTGCGTGACCATCCGGTGCTGAGATGAACCGTGACCGACAGCCCGGCGGGCCACCGGTCGGCGTTGAAGAGGCTTTTCTCACGTGAGCGCGGGGGTCTGCTGGGCGAGAACGAACAACCCCATGGCCGGGACCGACCAGCCGAACGCCCGGCGCGGCCGGAGCGCCGCGTCGCCCGCCATCGACTCGTTCATCTCCATGCTGCGGGACCATACCCGCCTGGGGTACCCTCAGTGAAGACCTCGCCGTTTCCTCGCCCTCGGCGGCCAGGCAGGACGGCTCCAGTCGGGTCTGCCTGACCTCGCCCGGCGGCGCCGCGTGCCGTTTTGGGGGTTGTGTAGGGTAACCGCCGTGGCGATGGCGATTTGTGTGTTCTGTGCGTCCAGCCAGAAGATCGATCAAAAGTATCTGGACCTTGCCGACGAGGTGGGCACGGAACTGGCACGACGCGGGCACACGCTCGTCAGCGGCGGGGCCACGGTCTCGTGCATGGGCGCGGTCACCAGGGCCGCCCGGCGGGCCGGCGGGCGCACGATCGGCGTGATGCCGCAGGCGCTGGTGGACCTGGAGATCGCCGACACCGACTCCGACGAGCTGATCATCACCGGCGACATGCGCGAGCGCAAGGGCATCATGGACGCCCGCTCGGACGCCTTCCTGGTGCTGCCCGGCGGCATCGGCACGCTCGAGGAGCTCTTCGAGATCTGGACCGCGCGCGTGCTCGGCCTGTACGACAAGCCGCTGGTCATCCTGGACCCGTGGGGCCTGTACACGCCGCTGCGGCAGCTCGTGGACGGCATGTACGAACAGGGTTTCACCCGCCCGAACGTCTTCGACGCCCTCTCGTGGACCACGACCGTCACCGAGGCCGTCGAACACCTGGAAAAGCCCGCCCGCCCCCTGACCCCCCACCCCGACGAACTAAGCGAATCCACCCCGACCTAACCCGACGACCACCCACCCCCCGGCTGCGCGTCCTCCCGTCCCCCGACCCCCACGAACTGGGCGGGTTCACGCCAACCTGGTGCGGTGACCGCCCACCTTCCCCGGGCGCGTGTCCTCCCGCCCGTCCGGTGGGTTCTCCCTCCCGTCCGTCCGTTGGGTTGTTTCATCGGCGCCGGGTCGGCGGGACGGTGGACGGCGAAGTCCGGCGCCGCCCTACGGCGGGGACCCGGCGAACCTGTCCGGTCATCGCACCAGGCGCCGGATCGGCCGTGGCCGTGGCCGCGGGTGCTCGTCAGGCGAGGCCGCGGCGGGTCAGGGTCGGGGGGCGGCGGCCGGCGAGCGACTCGGTCATGTCGAGCGCCAGCCGCACCTGCTCCACGTGGTCGGTGCGGAAGACGCGGGCCCCCAGCCAGCCGAACACCGCCGCCGAGGCGAGCTGGGCGGTCTCGTCGCCCGACAGCGTCACCACGACCGTCCGCCCCGTGCGGGCGTGCCGCTCGACCTCGGCCGCCGAGCAGGCCTCCACCCAGGAGGCGTCGAGCGGCGCGTCGGGGCCGGTCACGAGTACGGGCGTCACACGACCGATGCTGCCATACCGGTTCGGTCGCCGGGCCGCCCGCTCCGAGCAGGTCCCGCGCGAGGGGCAGAGCAGGTCCCGCGCGAGGGCGTGGCTCTCGGCGGGGTGGCGCCGGGATCAACAAGGCGCGCTCAAAGGCGCCGATGTGGCACGATTCGTATGTGCTGGTCCTTCTCGCTGTCGCCGCGATCGCCGTGCTGTACTGCGTGGTGATGGTCTCGCAAGGGCGGGGTGGCGAGCTGACGGAGTTCGCCCCCGACGTCCCGCCTCTGGACCTGCCCATTCCGCGGCAGCTCACGGCCACCGACTTCGTTGCGTTGCGGCTCCCGGTGAGCCTGGTCGGCTACCACACCCAGACGGTCGACGAGACGCTGCAGCGTGCCGCCATGGCCATCGGCGAGCGTGACACCCGCATCGCGGTGCTGGAGCAGCGCGTCGCCGAACTGCTGGCCGGGCGCGTCCAGGCCCGCCAGGAGGCGCAGACGCGGCCGTCGCGGGCCGCCGGCGAGACCGAGCCCTCCCGCAGGGGCCAGGGGCTCGCCGCGGCGCCGCATCCGCTCACGGAGCCTGAGACGTCGCCGGGTCCGGAAGGCTTCTCGGCGTGGGAGACCCTCGGGACGGTCGAGCCGGTCTCGGAGTCCGAGCCGCTGGCGATGCCGGAGGAGTACCCGCCCCCGGCCAGGTTCTCGGGCCTGACGGCGCGTGCCGCGCAGGAACCTCCCGCGCCCGCCGACCGGGCCTCGGGTCTTGGGACGCGTCCCGCGCACGAGCCTCCGGCGCCCGCCGAGACGGTCGCCGATCTCCGGGAGAGCCCCGTGGGCGAGCCTTCGACCGCCTCGGACGCGGCGGCGGTGCCGCCGGCGGAGGAGGACGTCCCCTCAGGCAGGCACGCGGCGTCCAACGGCGGCCCGGTGACGGCCGGCGACCGCTCAGAGGCGCGTGACCCCCAAGGCGGCGTCAGCGACGCCTGAGCCGGTAACCTCGACGTTCGTGGAACCTGAGCTCGTCAGATGCGGCTGGGCGACCAGCGCCCCCGACTACATCCTGTATCACGACGAAGAATGGGGCAGGCCGGTCCATGGCGACGACCGGGTGTTCGAGCGGCTGACGCTGGAGGCGTTCCAGTCGGGCCTGTCGTGGCTGACCATCCTGCGCAAGCGCGAGAACTTCCGCGCGGCCTTCGCCGGGTTCTCGATCGAGGCGGTCGCCGCGTTCGGCGAGGCCGACGTCGAGCGGCTGCTGGCCGACGCCGGGATCATCCGCAACCGCGCCAAGATCGAGGCGGCGATCGCCAACGCCCGCGCCGCCGCGCGGATACCCGGCGGCGTCTCAGAGCTGGTCTGGCGGTACGCCGACCCGTCGGCTCCGGTGCCCAAGACCGGTGCCGACGTCCCGGCGACGACGCCCGGCTCCAAGGCCCTGGCCAAAGAGCTCAAGCGCCACGGCCTGCGCTTCGTCGGCCCCACGACCGCCTACGCCCTGATGCAGGCCATCGGCCTGGTCAACGACCACCTCGCCGGCTGCTGGGTGCGCGAGCGCGCCGCCTGAGACGCGCCCGCGTCTCACGGACGGCGCATGTCCGGCGCAGGGCCGGTACAGGCCGGTGCGGGCCGGTGCTCACCGTGCCAAGACGGCCGGTGGGTCAGCGGCCCTCGTAGGTCGGCTGCCGCTTGGCGAGGAAGGCCTGGGTGGCGTTGTGGTGGTCCTCGGTCTTGGCGCAGGCGTCCTGCAGGTCGGCCTCCACCTCAAGGGCGTCCTCCAATGAGTGCGCGGCCGAGAAGTCCAGCGCCTGCTTGATCGCCCCGTACGCGAGGGTGGGGCCCTGCGCGAGCCGTACGGCCAGGTCGCGGGCGGCGCCCATCAGCTCCTCCGCCGGCACGGCCGAGGTCACCATGCCGAGCCGCGCCGCCTGGGCGGCGTCCACGGGGTCGCCGAGCATCAGCAGCTCGCGGGCCTTGGCCGCCCCGACCAGGCGGGGAAGGGTCCAGGAGGCGCCGGAGTCGGGGGCCAGGGCGATGCCGCTGAACGCCATCGCGAAACGGGCGTTCTCGGCCGCTACCCGGAAGTCGCACGCCAGCGCCAGCGAGACGCCCGCGCCCGCCGCGAAGCCGTTCACGGCGGCGACCACCGGCTTGCCCATGCCGGCGACCGCCAGGATGATCGGGTTGTAGTGGGCGCGGACGGTGTTGTCCAGGCCGACGCCCGCCTCCAGGTTCGCAGCGTGCTCGCGCAGGTCCTGACCGGCGCAGAAGGCGCGTCCCGCGCCGGTTAGCAGCACGGCGCGCACCGCGCCCTCGTCGCGGGCGCGGTCCAGCGCCTCAAGCAGGGCCGCCTTCATCGTGATGGTGAGGGCGTTCATGGCGTCGGGCCGGTTCAGCGTGATCGTGGCGACGCCCTGCTCGACGGAGTACAGGACGTGCTCGCCGCCGGCTTGGTGCTCCATCAGTGGACTCCTTTGTCCAGGTTGCGGTCGACGAAGGCGGCGGCCGCCGGGAGCAGCCGGGCCGCCTCCTGCTCGAAGTAGGCGCGGGCCTTCTCTCCCGGCCAGGCGGGCGGGAGCAGCTCGGGCGGCAGGCCAGGATCGCGGAACAGGAAGTTGCGCCATCCGTGGACCAGCCTGCTGCGGGCCGCGAAGACCTGATCGTCGGGGGCGTCGCACGGCAGGGCGCCCACCTGGTCGACGGCCCGCGCCATCCATTCCTCGTAGGCCCGCGCGATGGCGCCCAGGTCCCATGCGCGGGCGACGAGCTCGCGCGGGTCGCCGTCCAGGACGCTCTCGAACCGGTCGGCGCGCACCGCCTGGTCATCGAGCAGGGTCTCCAGCTCGGGGGAGGGGCGCGGCCCGATCCACACGGTCTCGCCCAGCGGGGCGTAGCCGAGGAACGCCAGGTCGGCGCGCAGCCGCTCGCGCTTGGTGCGGTCGCGCACCGGCTGGAAGACCAGCACGTGCCACCGCCCCGACCAGGGCGCCGAGCCGGTGCGGTAGATGCGCACGGCGGTCTCGTCCAGGCGGCGCAGGCACTTGGGCGTCAGCGCGTACCCCGGGCCCTGCGGCAGCCGGACCGGGGTGAGCCAGTCTTGCCGCACCATGCGGGAGATCGCGGTGCGCACCGCCGGCGCCGCGATGTCGAGCGGGGCGAGCAGGCGCACCAGGGCGGCCACGGACGCGCGCCCGGCACGGACGCGAAGGTGGTCTCCGTAGAGGTCGAAAAGTGCGGCGCGGGCGTTCACATGCACCAGTTTGATCGGCGTAAGGGCCCCGGACAACGCATTCTGGGAGGAGATCGTTACCCATGTGCGCTCGCGAGGCGGGATAATGGGACGTCACAGAAGACGTGAAAGCGGCGGGCGGCCGGGCGCGGAATGGCGCGCCGCGGCATCGCGCGGCCGAGGCAGGAAGGGATACACGCATGGCGGCGATGAAGCCGCGGACTGGCGACGGTCCGCTGGAGGTCACCAAGGAAGGACGGGGCATTGTCATGCGGGTCCCTCTGGAGGGTGGCGGCCGGCTCGTCGTCGAACTCTCACCGGATGAGGCCAGAGCCCTTGGCGACGCTCTGAAGAACGTCGTCGGCTGACATACCCCTGATACGACCAACTGACACAGGCGACTTGACGGCCCCGGCGGCCGGGTCAGACCCCCACGCCGGGGCTGTCGCACTTCCAGGCCGGGAGGCCACCATGCCCATCGAGACCGTGCTGAGTTTCGTCGACTCACCTTCGCAGGACGCAGACCTGCTCGCCGTGCCCTTCGGCGGCGATCTCACCGCTCAGGTCGAGCTGCCGGTGCCGGTCCCTGCCCTGCTGGCCCACCACGAGGCCAAGGGGGAGCCGGGCGAGGTGGTCGAGGTCCCCGTCTCGCACGGCGACGCGGTGGGCAGGGTCCTGCTGTACGGCATCGGCGACGGCGGGCCGCGCGCTCTGCGCAAGGCCGGCGGCACGCTGGCGCGGCGGGCGCGGGGGCGCGCGGCGATCGACGTCGTCCTGCCCGAGGACGCCGGCGAGCAGGGCTGGGCGGCCCTGGCCGAGGGCCTGCTCCTGGCCTCCTACACCCTGCGCATCGGCGCGAGCCGCACCACGGCCGTCCAGGAGATCCGCCTGTCGGGCCCCGAGCGCGCCCGCGAGGTGGTCGGGCGCGCCGAGGTCTTCGCCCGCGCCACCGCGCTGACCCGCGACCTGGCCAACACGCCGGCCTCCGAGAAGAACCCGGCCTGGCTGGCCGCGCGCGCCGCCGAAGTGGCCGAGGGCGAAGGCCTCACGGTCAAGGTGTGGGAGCCGGACGACCTCGCCTCCGGCGGGTTCGGCGGCATCCTCGCGGTGGGCCAGGGGTCGGTCAGCCCGCCGCGGCTGATCCAGCTCTCCTACGAGCCCGAGCGGCCGGCGGGCGAGCACATCGTGCTGGTCGGCAAGGGCATCACCTTCGACAGCGGCGGCCTGTCCCTGAAGCCGACCGAGGGCATGAAGTTCATGAAGACCGACATGGCGGGTGGCGCCGTCGTGATCGCCGTTCTCGGCGCGCTGCGCCGGCTCGGCGTGCGGGCGCGCGTCACCGGGCTGGTCGCCGCCGCCGAGAACATGCCGTCGGGCAGCGCGCAGCGCCCCGGGGACGTGATCACGCACTACGGCGGCCGTACGGTCGAGGTGCTCAACACCGACGCCGAGGGCAGGCTGGTGCTCGCCGACGCCCTCGCCTACGCCGACGATGTGCTGGAGCCCGACACCGTCATCGACCTCGCCACCCTCACCGGGGCCATCGGCATCGCCCTGGGGCGTGACATCGGCGCGGTGTACTCCACCGGCGACGACCTCGCCAAGGAGCTGCTGGAGGCCGGCGCGCGGTCCGGCGAGGCCCTGTGGCGCATGCCGCTCATCGACGAGTACCGCGCCGCCCTCGACTCCGAGATCGCCGACCTGACCAACATCGACGCCGAGAACAAGTACGGCGGGGGGTCGATCACCGCGGCGCTGTTCCTGCGCGAGTTCGCCGGCGGGCGGCGCTGGGCCCACCTCGACATCGCCGGCGTGGCCCGCACCACCGCCGACGACGGCGTCTTCACCAAGGGGGCCACCGGCTTCGGCGCCCGCCTGCTGCTCGACTGGCTCACCGCGCACCACGCCTGACCGGTGCCGCCGGCGGCGCCGCGAACGCGCGGCGAAGGCGCCGCCGAAGCCGCCGCGACGGGCTGAGACAGGCTCCGGCGGGCTGCGGCGGGCGGGTGACGCCGCCGGTCAGTTCGCGATCTTTATGGCGGCCAGCAGGCCGTCGCCCAGCGGCATCATCAGCGGGCGCAGCCGGTCGTCCGACTTGATCAGCTTGCCCAGCTCGCGGATCGCCACGGTCTCGGGGTCGCGCTGCGCCGGGTCGGCGACCCTGTTGTGCCACAGCGCGTTGTCGAAGGCGACGATGCCGCCGAGCCGCAGCAGGCGCACGGCCTCCGCCAGGTAGTCGCCGTACTCCTGCTTGGCGGCGTCGCAGAAGACCATGTCGTACCCGCCGTCGGCGAGTCGCGGCAGCACGTCGAGGGCGCGTCCTCCGATGAGGCGCACCCTGCTGCCGGAGAACCCGGCCTCCGCGAACGCCTGCCGCGCGAGCCTCTGGTGTTCGGGCTCGACGTCGACGCTGGTCAGCGTGCCGTCGGCGCGCATGCCGCGCAGTAACCACAGCCCTGAGACGCCGCAGCCGGTGCCGATCTCGACCACGGACCTGGCGCTGATCGCCGTGGCGAGAAAGCACAGGGCCGCGCCGCCGCCGGGCAGGATGGGGACGGCGCCCACCTCCATGCCCCGCTGTCTCGCGTCGCGCAGAACCTCGTCTTCGGGATGGAACTCCTCCGCGTAGGCCAGCGTGGCCTCCACCGGACTGGTCGGCGTCGGGGCCATCGGCCTCTCCTCCCCGCCTTCGCCGTGGCACGTATTGGTCGCAGCCTAGGGGAGTCGGGGCCGAACGGGAACTCACGCCACAACGGGTACGTTGCACGCTTTGAACGACCTTTGTTCAAGGCCTTCGAAGAACACGGTCCGGCTTCATTGGTCGGCGGGTACGCAGGAAGGGACGAAAGCAGGCACTATGGCTGTAGCGGTGGTCCCGGAGAGAGGAGTGCTGGTGGAGGACAACCACCAGGCCGATGCTCCCAACAGTGCGTCGCCGGGGGGAGACTCCCGGCTGCCCGATGGAGGCTGGACGCCTCCGACCTGGGAGGAGGTCGTCCGCGCCCATTCGGCGCGCGTCTACCGCCTCGCCTACAGGCTGACCGGCAACGTCCACGACGCAGAAGACCTCACCCAGGAGGTCTTCGTCCGGGTGTTCAGGTCGCTGTCCAGCTACACCCCGGGCACCTTCGAAGGCTGGCTGCACCGCATCACGACGAACCTCTTCCTCGACATGGCGCGGCGCAGGCAGCGCATCCGCTTCGAGGGGCTCGGCGACGACGCGGGTGAACGTCTGCGCGGACGCGAGCCGTCCCCGGCGCAGGTGTTCGACGACGCCCAGCTCGAACCGGACATCCAGGCGGCGCTCGACTCGCTCCAGCCCGAGTTCCGCGCGGCGGTGGTGCTCTGCGACATCGAAGGTCTGTCCTACGAGGAGATCGCGGCGACGCTCGGCGTGAAGCTGGGCACCGTCCGCAGCCGGATCCATCGCGGTCGCAGTCAGTTGCGTGAGGCGCTGGAACACCGCGCGCCGCGTCGCGGCGAACTCCCCCCGACCGTAAGCAGGGAGGGAGCATGAGCCATCTCGGAGAGCGCGCCTCGGCGCTCATCGACGGCGAGCTCGGCCACGCCGAGCGCGAACGCGCGCTGGCGCATCTGACGTTCTGCGCGGACTGCCGCGCCGAGCTTGAGTCGATGCGCGCGCTCAAGAGCCGTCTGAAGTCACTCGACCCGCCCGCCGTCCCGGCGGATCTCACCATGTCGCTGCTGCGGATGTCCGAGCCGGGGGGGCCGCTCCCGCCGCGCGTCCGCCCCTTTCCCGCTCCGTCCTACTCGCTGAGCGGCGCTCCCGCCGACAACCGCCCGCGCCGCCGCGGCGGCTTCGCCGGGCCTGGACGCGAGGAGCGCGGCCGCAGGGCCGGGTACGTCGCGGTCGGCGTCGCCTCGGCGGCCGTCGCGCTGGGCACGCTGTTCATGGTCGGCGGCGTGAACAACCGGCCGCCGTCGCCGCCGGTCGAGATGTTCGCCAACCAGCACAGGGCGACCGTCCCGGCCGGGCCGCTCGCACCCGGACGGGCCGTCACGCCGACTCAACGGCCCTGAACCCGCCGCCGCCTGGGTCACGTCACGGCCATCGCGGGCATACGATCGGAAGGACTCGTGGGGACGTTTACGGCGCTCGTATGCGGTCCGAGCGAGAATCTGGCGTAGCCACGTAGACCGGCCTCGGGAGTGAGCCTTCGATGACCGACGAGACACGTACCTTCGACAGCGGGGACGTGGCCACTCCACCCCAGCGGTCCGAGGATGGCTCGACGTCGGGATCCCCGGACGGCGGCATGCGGGTCAGGCCCGAGTTCCTGCCGGCCTCCGACACCTGGCCGTCCGGCGGTCCAGGGCACGATCCTTTCGCGGGCGAGCAGTCCGCCTCCGCGCGCGACCCGTTCGCCGGCGAGGGCGGTTCCCGGCGGGACGCCTTCGGCGCCGGCGGCGGCATGCCGTTCGGAGGCGAGGGCGACCGGCCCGCGCCGCGCTCCGGCGAGCCGACCGGCCCCATCCCGTTCGCCGGCGAGGCCTCCGCGTCGTTCGGCTCCGAGGGCAGGGTCCCCGGCGGCCGCCCGCCAGAGGGCGCCGGCTGGGGCAACCCGTCGGGCGGGCCGCTCCCGCCCTCGCCAGGGGGGCCGTACGGGCCCCCGCCGCCTCCTCCTCCGCGCAGCGCCTTCGGCATGGGGCCCGGCTGGGCGCCGCCGCCGGGCGCGCCAGCCGCCGGCGTCGGTGCCGGCGGCTCCCGCGGGCCGAAGACCGGCGCGCTCGCCGTGATCGCCGTCGTCATCGCCGTGGTGGCCTCGACGCTCGGCAGCCTGGGCACCTACCTGCTCACCCGGTCGGGCGGCCCGGGCCTCAACCCGTCCTACACCCTCGGCACGCCGACCGGCGTCGTGGTCAACCGTCCTCCCGAGTCCGTGGCGGGCATCGCCGCGAAGGTCCTGCCGAGCGTCGTCTCGCTCGACGTGCGGGGCAACAGCGAGGCGGGCACCGGCTCCGGCTTCCTGATCAAGGGCGGCTACGTCGTCACGAACAACCACGTGGTGGCCGCCGCGGCGCAGACCGGCAACATCAAGGTGATGTTCAACAACAAGAAGTCATCGACGGGCACGATCGTCGGCCGCGACCCGAGCTCCGACATCGCGGTGGTCAAGCCGGCCGACACCTTCGGCGCCCCCGAGATCACCCTGGGCAACTCCGACCGCGTCGTCGTCGGCGACCCGGTCATCGCCATCGGCTCCCCGCTGGGACTGTCCGGCACGGTCACCACGGGCATCGTCAGCTCGCTCAACCGCCCGGTCACCGCCGGCGGCGAGAGCGGGTCGGAGTCGTCGTTCATCAACGCCATCCAGACCGACGCCGCGATCAACCCCGGCAACTCGGGCGGCCCGCTGGTCAACGGCGCGGGCGAGGTGATCGGCGTCAACTCGGCCATCGCGACGCTGGGCAACTCCTCCCTCGGCGGGCAGAGCGGCAGCATCGGGCTCGGGTTCTCCATCCCGGTCAACCACGTCCGGCGCATCGCCGAGGAGCTCGTGACGACGGGTTCGGCCAAGAAGTCCCGCATCGGCGTCTCGATCGACGAGAACTACCAGGGCGAGGGCGTCCGCATCGCCACCGCGGCGCAGGGCGGCCAGCAGCCGGTCATCCCCGGCGGCCCGGCCGACAAGGCGGGGCTGAAGCCCGGCGACGTCATCCTGGAGGTCGACGGCACGCCGGTGACCCAGCCGTCGGAGCTGATCGTCACCATCCGCAGCAAGGCGCCCGGCGACAAGGTGACCATCAAGTACCAGCGGGACGGCGGCGAACGCACCACGACCGCGACCATCGACGCCGTCCCCGTGCCGACGCCGCAGCCGTCATGATCAGGCCGTCCTCATTGCGCCTCATGCCGGACCGGGCACTACTCTGGGGGGAGCCATGTCGCCCCTCGGACGAGCCCGGCCGACGGCAGGCGTGGGCGTAGGAAAGCGTAGGAGATCGCCGTGTTCGGACTCGGCTGGCCTGAGGTCTTGGCACTCGTGGTCATCGCCCTTCTCGTCTTCGGCCCAGAGAAGCTGCCGCAGGCCGCCGCCCAGGCGGGCCGCACGCTGCGGCAGATCCGCCAGATGGCCAACAACGCCAAGAGCGACCTGCAGGACAACCTGGGCCCCGAATTCGCGAACTTCGACCCGACCGATCTGCATCCGAAGAACTTCGTCAGGAAGCACCTCCTGCAAGATCTGGAGGACGACTGGAAGCGACCGGCCGCCGACGACCACGGCCCCGGCCAGAGCGAGCCGTACACCGACGCCTATGGCAGCACGGTGGACTCCTACGCCACCACGGCGGCCGGTGAGCTCGGCTATGGCGAGATCCCCCCGTACGACTCCGAGGCCACCTGAGCCGTCTCTCAGGCCGTCTTGAGCCGCGCCGCACTCAGGCCGCCCTGAGCCACGAGGCATGAAGAACATGCAGAAGGGGCCGCTCCCGTCCGGGAGCGGCCCCTTCTCGCGTCGCAGGCCCCCTGGCCTGCCTCAGGGCAGGGACCGGGGGGCGGCACGTCCCGGCCCCGGCGGGGCGGGACGGCCGGTCAGCGGCCGGAGGGCGACAGGCCGAGCTGGAGGCCCTTGATGCTGCTGGACCTCTTGCTCAGGCCGTCGGCGATGCGCCGCAGCTCGGTGGCGGCCGGGGAGTCGGGGTCGGTGAGGACGAGCGGCTTGCCCTCGTCGCCGCCCTCGCGCAGGCGCAGGTCGATCGGCACCTGGCCGAGCAGCGGGACGCGCGTGCCCAGAGTGCGGGTGAGGCCGTCGGCGACGGCCTGTCCGCCGCCCTCGCCGAAGACCGCGATGCGCTCGTCGCAGTGGGGGCAGGGCAGCCACGCCATGTTCTCGATGACCCCGGCGATCTGCTGGTGGGTCTGCGAGGCGATCGACCCCGCGCGCTCGGCCACCTCGGCGGCGGCCTGCTGCGGGGTGGTCACGACCAGGATCTCGGCGCCGGGCATGCGCTGCGCCACCGAGATCGCGATGTCGCCGGTGCCCGGGGGCAGGTCCATGAGCAGGACATCGAGGTCGCCCCAGTAGACGTCCGCCAGGAACTGGTGCAGCGCCCGGTCGAGCATCGGGCCGCGCCAGACGACCGGGCTGTTGCCCGGGGGCTTGAACATGCCGACCGAGATGACCTTGATGTCGTGCGCGACCGGCGGCATGATCATGTCTTCGACCTTGGTCGGCCGGTCGCTCACCCCCAGCATGCGGGGGACGGAGTGACCGTAGATGTCGGCGTCCACGACGCCGACCTTCAGGCCGGAGGAGGCCATCGCCGCGGCCAGGTTGACGGTGACCGACGACTTGCCGACCCCGCCCTTGCCGCTCGCGACGGCGAAGACGCGGGTGAGCGAGCCGGGCTTGGCGAAGGGGATCTCCTTCTCGGGGCCCCGGTTGCCGCGCAGCTTGGTCTGCAGGCCCTGGCGCTGCTCGGCGCTCATGACGTCCAGGTCGACCTGGACGCCGGCGACGCCCTCGACCTTGGACACCGCGGCGGTGACGTCACGGGTGATCGTGTCGCGCATGGGGCATCCGGCGACGGTGAGGTAGACGCCGACCCGCACCACCCCGTCGGGGGAGATATCGACGCTCTTGACCATGCCGAGGTCGGTGATCGGCCGGCGGATCTCCGGGTCGTTGACCGTCGCCAGGGCGGCCGTCACCAATTCTGGGGTGGGTGCCATGGATCCATGCTACGAACCCAGCGCCGATCCTACGAACTCCGCCTCTCCTCTGCCGCGGAAAAAGCGTGTTCTCCCGTCGGTCCGGGCGCCGGCGGCGCGCCGCGGCCGCGGCTACCCGCGATGACCTCCGGCGCCGTCCTCGCGGGCGGGTGACTCGCGTACTTCCTCCAGCAGGCGCTCCAGCTCGCCCCTGATGTAGTCGCGGGTGGCCAGCTCGCCGAGCGCCAGGCGCAGGCCGGCGATCTCCCGGGTGAGGTACTCCACCTCGGCCTGGTTGCGCTCGCTCGCCATCCGGTCCTGCTCGCCCTGCACCCGGTCGCGGTCGGCCTGGCGGTTCTGGGCCAGCAGGATCAGCGGGGCCGCGTACGACGCCTGGAGCGACAGGATCAGCGTCAGGAAGATGAACGGGTAGGGGTCGAACGCCAGGTTTCTGGGGGCCAGAGCGTTCCACAGCACCCAGATCGTGATGAACCCGGTCATGTACACCAGGAAGCGCGCCGTGCCGAGGAACCGGGCGATCTGCTCGGACAGCCGGCCGAACGCCTCGGGGTCGTAGTGCGGGCGGATGGTACGGCGGATCTCGCGAGGCTGATCCAGCCGGTTAACCGCCACCGTCCACCTCCCCGGCCGCTCCGTCGCCGCTCTCTGAGGCCTCTTCCCCGTTCGGCTCCCTTTCGTCGCGCTCGCGCCAGCCGGACGGCAGCAGGTGGTCCAGCACGTCGTCCACGGTGACCGCGCCGACGAGCCGTCCCAGCTCGTCCACCACCGGGGCCGCGACCAGGTTGTAGGTGGCCAGGTAGGCCGTCACCGCGGGCAGGGGCAGGTGCGGCCGGATCGGGTCGATGCTGCCGTCGATGGCGCCGCCCACGAGCGAGGAGGGCGGCTCGCGCAGGAGCCGCTGGAAGTGCGCCACACCCAGGTACTTGCCGGTCGGCGTCTCGCTCGGCGGCCGGGCGACGTAGACCTGGGCGGCGACGGCGGGGGTGATGTCCTGGCGCCGGATCTCGGCGAGCGCCTCGGCGATCGTGGCGTGCGGCGGCAGCACGATCGGCGCGCTCGTCATCATGCCGCCCGCGGTGTTCTCCGCGTAGGTGAGCAGGCGCAGCACCGGGGCCGCCTCGCGGGGCTCCATGCGCGCCAGCAGCGCCTCCGCCTGCGCCTGCGGTAGGTCCTGCAGCAGGTCGGCGGCGTCGTCGGGGTCCATGGCGGCCAGCACGTCCGCCGCGCGCTCGGCGTCCAGCCGGCTGAGAATGCCGATCTGGTCGCGTTCTGGCAGCTCCTCGAGCACGTCGGCGAGCCGCTCGTCCTCCAGCGCGGAGGCGACCTCCGCGCGCCGCTTGTCGGGCAGGTGGCGCAGGGCGTTGGCCAGGTCGGCGGGGCGGGTCTCCTCGAACGCGGCCAGCAGGTTGGCCGCCCCCTGGTCGGCCTGGACCGCCCCGAACCCGGCGACCTCGGCCCAGTCGACCACCAGGGTCTCGCCGCGGCGCCGCCGCAGTCCCCGCCCGGCGCCGCGCAGCACCGCGACCTTGGTGACCAGCCATTCGCCGGTCCTGCTCTGCTCCATGGCCAGGTCCAGCACGGTGGCCCGCTGCCCGCCGAGCTCGACGGCCAGGTCGAGCAGCTCGCCGATGGCCAGGGACTCGGTGGTGTGCTTCTCGAAGCGCCGCAGGTTGATGGCGCCGGTGAAGATGACGGCGTCCGCCTCGATGTTGCGGACCCGGGTGATCGGCAGGAACACCCGGCGGCGCGGCTGCACCTCGACGACCAGGCCGTGCACGCGGGGCGGGTCGTTGGGGCGCATGGCCACGACCACGTCCCGCACCCGGCCGATCTGGTCGCCTGCGGGGTCGAACACCGGGGTGCCGGCCAGCCGGGCGACGAAGATCCTCACCTGTCGCAGGGTACGAGGTCGCGGCGTCCGCGCCGCGCCCGCCCCCCGTAAAAGCCGTCTCAGCGTACGGTCGCTCCTTGATCTGCGCGAACGCCGTATGACAGCATCAAAAGTGTCTAACGGTAATTACAGGGGTGGTTGCGTGCGTAGGAAAGGCGGAGCGCTCGCGATAGCCGTCGTGTCGGCCTCGTGCTTCGGTTTCTCCGGGTCCATGGCGAAGCTCGTGGGAATGGGCGGGCTGACGCCCCTCCAGGCGGTATGGGTCCGCATGGCGGGCGCCGCGCTGCTGCTGATCGCGATCCTCGCCGTGTTCCGGCCGAGGGCCCTGCGCGTCCCGCAGGGCCGGGGCGGCTTCTTCGCCGCGTACGCCCTGATCGCCGTCGCCGGGGTCCAGGCGCTGTTCTTCCTGGCCATCACCCGGCTGCCGGTCGGCGTGGTGCTCCTGCTGGAGTACGCCTCACCGGTGCTGGTCGTCTGCTGGGTGCGGTTCGTGCGCCGCGTCCGGCTGGCCCGCTCCGCGTACGCGGGGGCGGTGGTCGTGCTCGCCGGCCTCGGCGTCGTCGTGGAGGTCTGGCACGGCATGAGCCTGGACGGCGTCGGGCTGCTGCTCGGCCTCGTCGCCTCGGCGTGCTGCGCCGGGTACTTCCTGATGAGCGACGGCTACGGCGACGACATCGACCCGCTCGGCCTGATCGCCTGGGGCATGGCCGGCGCCGCGCTGGTGCTCGCGCCGCTCTCCCAGGCGTGGAACATCCCCTGGGAGGCCTTCGGGACCACCGTCACCGTCAACGGCCGCGACATCCCCGTGCTGGCCGCAGCGCTGTGGCTGATCGCGGTCGCGACCGTCCTGGCGTACGTCACCGGCGTCACCGCGGTGCGGCGCCTGTCGGCCGCCATCGGCGCCACCGTGTCATCGCTGGAGGTCGTCACCGGCGCGGTGATCGCCTGGGCGGTGCTCGCCGAGCGGCTCGGCGCCGCGCAGATCGTGGGCGGCGCGATCGTACTGGGCGGGGCGCTGCTGGCTCAGACCGCCACGTCGGGCGTCAGCCGGACGATCGAGGCGCCGGAGGCGGCCCACCGGCCGGCCAGCCCCGCCGCGTCGGAGGCGTTGAGCCGCTCTTTGGCCAGGGCCGCCACGGCCCCGGCCTCGGCCTCCGACGGCGCGGACTGATCGACGAGCTCGACGCCGGCGTCGAAGGAGACCAGCTCGGCGCCGTTGTCCTTGCTGCGCAGCGTCACCCGCACCCGTGAGGCGTCGGTGAGGCCGGGCAAGGACTGCTCCCCGCCGCCGGTGACCAGATAGATCGCGCCGTCGTGCCAGACGTGCCACGCCAGCCGGTCGCGTCCCGGCAGCGAGATCCACACGATGCCCGACTTCTTGGCGCCCTCTTCGATCAGCGAGAGACTCATATCTCGCAATCTACGGCCTGCCCGCCTCGTCCGGCAGGCGGTGGCGAACCGCCCCGGGCGCTCTCGTGCGAGAGCGCCCGGAAGCGGCGCGGAGGTTCAGCGGCCGGCGAGCTTCCACGCGGCCGGCAGCAGGCCGGAGGCCGCCACGACCTTGATCGCGTCACCGATCAGGAACGGCACGACGCCCGCGGCGAAGGCGGCGGGAAGGTCCAGCCCGGTCGCCGCCATCAGCCACGGCACCCCGACGGCGTAGATCAGCAGCGTGCCCAGCGTCATCGTGGCGACGGTGCGTCCAGGGGTGCGGTCGCCGCCCCTGCGGGCGAGCGCGCCGACGACCGAGGCCGCGAGGACGAAACCGACGACGTACCCGAGCGTCGCGTTGCCGCCGGAAGGAGCGAACCACGGCACCCCGAGCTGCCCGATCAGCAAGTACAGCGACATGCCGAGGAAAGCACGGGGCAGACCGAGCGACGCGCCCGCCAGCAGGACGGCGAACGTCTGCAGCGTCAACGGCACCGGGGTGCCGGGCAGCGGGATGCTCACCTGGGCGGCGAGCCCCGTGAGGCCCGCGGCGCCGACGACCAGCGCGACGTCCCGGACCAGGTTCCCGGGAATGAGATCGGACAATACGGCGGGCCGGAGCGCCGCTGAGGCGTCAGAAGCCATGACTATCTCCCTTACCGAGGCTATGTGTCTCATTGTCCGTACAAGCGCTCGGCAAGCGGTACGACGTCCGCGCCAAGAACGGGCCCCTGCCTTTGTGACGGCCCCACAGCGATGTCCGGGCGCCCGGTGAGGCTAGCGTGTGCGCATGCGCTCTCGCCGTTCTTGCCTCGCCGTGCCCGGCAGCAACACGCGCTTTCTGGAGAAGGCCCAGGGCCTGCCCGCGGACGAGGTCTTCCTCGACCTGGAGGACTCCGTCGCGCCGCAGGCCAAGGAGCAGGCTCGCGAGAACGTCGTCGCGGCGCTCCGCGAGGGCGACTGGACGGGCAAGACGCGGGTGGTTCGGGTGAACGACCTGTCCACCGCGTGGACCTACCGCGACGTGATCGACGTCGTCGAGGGGGCGGGGGACGCGCTCGACTGCCTGATGCTCCCCAAGGTCGAGGACGCCGTCCAGGTCGCCTGGCTGGACCTGCTGCTCACCCAGATCGAGAAGGCCATCGGCCTGCCGGTCGGCGGCATCGGCGTCGAGGCGCAGATCGAGAGCGCCCGCGGGCTGGTCAACGTCGACGCCATCGCCGCCTCCTCGCCCCGGCTGGAGACGCTCGTGTTCGGGCCGGCGGACTTCATGGCGTCGATCAACATGAGGAGCCTGGTCGTCGGGCGGCAGCCGCCCGGCTACACCGAGGGCGACGCCTACCACTACGTGCTCATGCGCATCCTGATGGCCGCCAGGACCTGCGATCTGCAGGCCATCGACGGGCCGTATCTGCAGATCAAGGACCTCGACGGGTTCGGGCTCGCCGCCCGCAGGTCGGCGGCGCTCGGCTTCGACGGCAAGTGGGTGCTGCACCCGACGCAGATCGAGGCGGCCAACGAGGTCTTCTCGCCGTCGCAGGAGGACTACGACCACGCCGAGCTCATCCTGGACGCCTACGAGCACGCCACGACGGTGGACAGGCGCGGCGCGGTGATGCTCGGCGACGAGATGATCGACGAGGCCTCCCGCAAGATGGCCCTCGTCGTCGCCGCCAAAGGCCGCGCCGCGGGCCTTTCCCGCACCAGGTCCTTCCAGCCGCCCGGCACGTGAGCCCCGAGCGGCGCCCGGCCGGTCCGAAGCGGCGCCCGGCTAGAACGTGATGCCGAACGTCGTGAAGAACCAGAACGACGAGGTCAGCCAGAGGCCGGTCAGCGAGGCGAAGGCCAGCCCGCCGAGAACGGGCAGCGTCCAGCCGGGCAGGTTCTTCTTCGGCAGCGACAGCATCTTGGCGACGAACACGCCGTAGAAGAACGAACCCAGCAGAGAGTGCACCAGCACGCGGGTGACGTCGAACTGCGCGCCCAGGGCGTACAGGCAGTGGAACGCCACCGGCACCGACACCACGAAGGCCAGGCGGCCGGACCAGCGGTGCAGCGTGCCGGTCCACGAGGGGGCGCGCAGACCCGGGATCCTTCCGTACATCGTGAGGGCCGAGACGAGCTGGACGATCGCGAGCACGAAGGCGGCGGTCGCCAGCCACGACTTCATGGCCTGGGCGCCGGAGAAGCCCGCCAGGCCGACGGCGTACCCGGTGGGCGTGTGCTCGCGCCCGTAGACGCCGAGGGCGACGGCGACCAGGCCGCCGACGAGGAGCGGCACGAGGTAGGGGGCGGAGCTCTGCGCCGGCGCAGGCTGGTTCCGCCGCTCGATCGGAGGGAGCTGGGGAACGGTCATGACGGGTCTTCCTTGTCGTGAGGGAGGCGGGTCGGTCGGGAACCCGAGAACGTCCGGGGCAGGGCCGGATCCGGGTCAGAGGCCGTCGATGAAGGCGTCGGTGTCCTCGGGGCGCAGCTCGACGCCGCCGACGGTCACCGGGGAGCCCGGGGTGAGCCGGGGGGCGGGCTCGGCGGAGTCGCCGACGTCCACCAGGCCCACCTGGCGGCCGCCGGGCAGGATGATCCAGCCGCCGACGACCTTGGCGCCGCGGACGACCGCGGTCGCGCGGTACAGGCCCGACGGCTTCTTGACCAGCGGCGCGGAGAATCGCCACTTGCCCTTGCCGACCTGGAGCCTGCCCTTGGCCTTGCCGTCGCCGAGCGCCGCCGTGATCACCGCGCCCCCCTTGCCGGTGAGCATCAGCGTGTTGTTCTCGGCGGTGCCCTTGAGCCAGGACTCGATGCGCCCGTCGCAGAAGTAGGCGACCGCCTTGCCGTTCTTGATCGAGAGCGCCACCAGCCCGCCGTTGCCCTGGGCGACGCCCGCGTACTCGGCGCGCTTCGGCGTCGGGTCGGCGACCTCGGCGGGAGCGGCGGACGCGTCGGCGGCGGACGTGCCGGCGCCGGACGTCGGCGTGGGCTCGGGGGCGACCGACGTGGTGGCCTTGGCGACCGGGACGCCGGATGAGGCGGAGGCGTCGTCCGTGCGCGGCGCGGTCTGCGCGCTGAGCACGCCGAGTCCGAGGGCGAGGACCACCCCCGCGCCGAGCGTGTGAAATGGCCCTAGCCGTTTCATGATCTGCTCCTGAATATGTCGGGTTATGGCATGCAGCATCAGCCTTCGCGGGTGCCGCGTCTATGAAGAAATGCGCACAACGGCCGCCGATCGGGAGACGTGCTCCTTCAGCGCCGGGCGACCGCCGGGCGGCGGGAGGGGGCGAGGACAATGACGTATATGTACGATCCGTCGCAGGCGCACCAGCCGCAGCCCGAGCCGAGGCCCCCAGGGCCGGAGCGTCCACCGGCGGACCGGCCCGACCACCATGACCCCTCACAGGAGGCCGGCAAACCCTACGCGACCCCCGGCACCCCACAGAACGGCGTCCCGTCGAACGGCCCTGGCGCGCCGCAGGAGAGCGGCCCGTCGTACTACCCGGGGCCGCGGCCGTGGCAGGAGCCGCCGGCGCCGGCGCCGTGGGCCACGCCGCCGCCCTCGGGCGCGCGCTACGACCATCTGGGGCGCACGGCGATGCACCGCTGGTGGCGCCCCGTCGTGGGAACGGCCGTCATCGCCGTCGCCTTCGTGGGCGCGGGCCTGATCGTGATCTTCGTCGGGATGGTCGTCGCCGAGCTGACCGGCGTGCCCGTGCTGCTGGCGGACGACCGCCTCTTCGGGCAGCCGGTCTTCGAGCTGGCCGTCCTGCTGCTGTCGATCGCGGTGGTCCTGCCGGTGGTGTTCCTGACCGCCTGGCTGGTCCAGCGCCGGCGGCCGGGGACGCTCTCGTCGGTGGCGGGACGGCTGCGCTGGCGGTGGCTGCTGCTGTGCGCCGGGGTGGCCCTGGTGGCGCTGATCCTCGGCCAGACCGCCATGGTCGGGACGTACGCCGTGACCGGCGAGGACGTCGGAGGCCTGTTCGGCTGGGAGGGCTGGGGCCGCTTCCTGCCCGGACTCGTGGTCATCCTCGTGCTGGTGCCCTTCCAGGCCGCGGCGGAGGAGTACATGTTCCGCGGCTGGGTGCTCCAGGCCTTCGGCGCGTACGTGCGGACGCCCTGGCCGGGCATCCTGCTGGGAGCGGCCCTGTTCACCTCGCTGCACGCCTACACCGACTGGGGCATCATCGACGTCTTCGGTTTCGGCACGCTGATGGGCTGGCTCGCGGTGCGCACGGGCGGGCTTGAGGCGCCCATCGCGCTGCACGTGGTCAACAACGTCCTGAGCTTCCTGCCGGCCGCGGCCGCCGGCGAGCTGGAGGGCGCCCTGCGGCAGGGCGCGGTGCCATGGCAGGCCCTCTCCGGCACGGTGGTCCAGTTGACTTTTTTCACGGTTGTCATTGCAATAATCGCCCATAAGCGGGCAATTCAGACTCTCTCTCGATAAATCTGACTAGAGAGGTCTCGCCAGAAGGGCCCTCGGCATGTTGCCCTAAAGATATGAGGGTCGGTGGTCGGCCCCAGGGAGGTGCGCGGTGCCGGCGAGGGCGAGAAGCGGCCAGGGTTCTGTCTGGTTATGTGATCATCGATCAGGGTTTGGTTATCGGTACGATCGCAAGTGATCCGTCGCGGATGCGATGGATGCGCTGGAGTCCGGTGGAACGGTCCCCACGTGCGGCCCTCAAACCGGGTTAGCCTGCCGACGAGGAGGTGCTGAGCGTGGTCTCGGGCCCCCACGACCCGCGCTCGTCACGGCGGTCCGCGAGCGACGACGCCGATCGCGACATCACGTCACGTTCTTCCGAGGACCGCCGGGCGCGGACCTCCCCTCAGGTTCTGCACCACTCCCCGCCGGGACCCTCCGATCCCCGCTCGCGTGACCTGCCCCTGGACTCCCCGTGGGCCCTGCCGCCGTTCGGTGCGCCGACCCCCGACGAGCGGCCCCCCGCCGGCGGCGACGACGCCGCCCAGGCGCCGAGGCCCGCGTCGAGCGGCCGCCATCCCTACGCGCGGCAGTACGGAGGCGGAGCCGCGGAGCCGCGGCACAGCTCCGGCCGGGCGTCCCCCGAGCCGCCGGTGCCGACCTCCTCCGCCTGGACCCCCGAAGCCCACCCCGCACAACAGAACCGCCCCTCCGACGCACCCTCCCCGCAGGGCGACCGGGCCTCCGAGGGGCGTTCCTCGCAGGAGGAGGACGAGCCGGCCTGGCCGCCGCGGCGCGTCGTCGACCGGCCCGACAAGCTGGTCGCCTCCGGACCTCCCCGTACGCCGCGCCCGAGCACCCCCGCGCAGGGCGTCTCGCCTCAGCGGCCGGAGATCCGGGTCGAGCCGACCATCCCGGCCGAACCCGAAGGCGAGAGGCGCTCCTCGCGCCATGCGGCCTCCGGCGGCATCTCTCGGTCCAGCGGCGCCTCGCCGGGCGGCACGTCCGCACAACAGGACCCTTACAGCTCCGGCGAGCGCGTCGGCCGGCCTCCCGCCGAGCGGCCGGTGCGGCCCGACATCCTCGTGGCGTCCGGCCCGGCGCGACCGCGCGGCGGGCGCGGACGTCACCACCGCGACCAGCCCGGCCCCCGCAACCCCCGCCAGCCCGGTTGGGCCGGCCAGAGCCGCCGGCCGCGCCTGCGCGCGTCCGGGCGCGGCCTGCTGACCCCGATCTTCGTGGTGGTCGTGCTGCTGGCGGCGGCCGGCCTCGGGCTGGTGATCGTCAACTGGGTCAACTCGCCGACCAGCTCGGGCCTGCGGCTCGCCGCGGGCGACGGCGGCTCGGGCGACCAGGCGTTCGTGGCGCCGCCCGGCGTCAGCGGCAACGGCTCCAGCCAGGTGCTCAACGCCGTGACCTCGGTCGGCTCCACCGTGGTCGCTGTCGGCAGCGACACCACCAGTCCGGTGCCGCGGCCCCTGTTCCTGGTCTCGACCGATCGCGGCAAGAGCTGGCAGCTCGGCCGGGTGAGCGGTGCCTCCGGCTACCAGCCCGCCGGTTCGGCCGGCCTGGTCGCCGGAGGCGACGGCCGCTGGCTGGCCGCGGGCACCGAGGCCCCCGGCGCGGCCGGCGCGGCCGGCGCGGCCGCCAGGGGCATGTGGACCAGCACCGACGGGCGTACCTGGACGGCGGTCGACCCTTCGCGGCTGTCGGCGTTCTGGAGCGGCGACCGGATCACCGACCTGGCGCGCACCGCCGGCGGCTTCGTCGCCGTCGGCTCCACGACCTTGCAGGAGGGCGGGAACGGGCCGGTGGCGTGGGTGTCGCCGGACGGGCTCTCCTGGAGCCGCGTCGACACCGGCGAGATCGGCGCCACCGACAAGGTGCGCGCCATCCGCGCGGTCGTGGCCCGGGGAAACGCCGTCGTGGCGCTCGCCGACCCGGGCAAGGGTGACACGACGTCGGTCATCCTGCGCTCTCCCGACGGTGGCAGGACGTGGCTGCGCACCGCCGCCGCGCTGCCGGGCGTCCGTCCGGAGCCCGGCGCGCTCGCGGTGGCCGGCAAGGGCTTCCTGCTGGTCCCGACCCTGCAGAAGTCGAACGTGGGCGAGGTGCGGGTCTACTGCTCCGAACTCGGGGACGAATGGCGTCAGTGCGGGGTGATCGGCGGGCTGGGCCGCGAGGCGACCGGCGTGCGCGGCCTGGCCTCCTCCGCGGCGGGCGTCGCGGCGGTCGCCGAGTCGGGGTGGGAGCGGTACGCCGTCTTCACCAGCACCGACGGCAAGAACTGGACCGAGAGCACCGACCTCGGCCAGATCCCCGGCACGCTGCGCGGCCTGGCGATCACCGACGCGGGCACGCTGGTGGCCGCGGGCGACCAGCGGTCAGGGGGGCTGGACAACCTGCCGGTGCTGATGATGGCGGACAAGGGCAAGGCCGCCGCTCCGGTGCCGCTCGAGCAGATCAGCGGTCTGTCCCGTTCGGCCCGCGAGACCAGCGCGCTGGTGGCCGCGGGGCAGTCGTTCGTCGCCGTCGGCTCGGTCAAGGGCGACGCCGGCATCTGGACCAGCGGGACGGGCCAGAACTGGAAGGCCGTCAACTCACCGGCCCTCGGCGGAGCGGGACGGCAGGCGCTCAACGACGTCGCCCACGGCGAGCACGGCTGGCTCGCCGTGGGCAGCACGACGGCCGACTCGGCGTTCGTCCGCCCGTTGATCGCCACCTCCACCGACGGCAAGAGCTGGCGCCAGGGCCCCGACTCGCCCGCTCTGGGGGCGACCGGGCGCTACGCCGTGCTGCCGCGCGTGGTGGCCGCCGGGCCCAAGGGGTACGTCATGGCCGGCGACGACAGCGGTCCCGGCGGCGTGGTGGCCGCCCTGTGGTTCTCGGCGGACCTCAAGCGCTTCTCGCGGGCCGCGCCGCAGAGCCTGCCGGCGGGCGGCGCGGACGTGCGCATCGAGGACGTCGTCGCCACCGAGGGCGGCTATCTGGCGGTCGGCGGGTCGGGGGGGGGGGGGGGGGGGGGGGGGGGGGGGGGGGGGGGGGGTGGGGGGGGGGAGGGGGGGGGGGGGGAGAGGGGGAGGAAAGGAAAAC